>CAZWOB010000084.1:0-7027 GCA_964635295.1 uncultured bacterium | reverse complement strand
CGGAGTTCCAACCCCAACTGTTTTCGTAAAATCTTTCAAACGCGGCAATTTTTCTTTTCCGGCAAGTAAAAGAGCCTCTCTTGGAGGCATCTGGACCTGATCTTTTCTCTGGTTGGCAAAGGCGATCGACAATCCATATCGGGAAGCTCCAACACGCCTCTCTTGGTAACGATCGATCAGACCTTCGAAATTGGATTGGAGAAGGGTGTGTCGAAATGTCCTTTCTGCTCTCAATGTCGTCTCAATCTGTTTTTCGATCTGAGAGAGGGTGATTTTCTGCCTAGATGAGGCTTCTTCGCACAGCTTTGGAAAACTCGAATAGAATCCGCAAAGCAACCGGCCCTGTTCCATTAAACGGCTTCTCACTTTGTCTACTTTTTCTTCGAGGCCCTGGGCCTTATTGATTATCGCCATATAGGCTTGGACATTCCGGAAAAAATCCCTTAGGTTTGGAACTTCCTGAACAGACCCTGTTTGTAAGAATATTAAAAGGCCCGAAAACAGTTCTGGGTTTTTTGATATCATACGCGTAAAAGCCAATGTGTTCATGTCAGACCCTCTGAGGGATTTTAATCCTCCGCTGCAGACGAGGTTTGTTGAGACGTTAATGCCATGACTTAGGTCCTCTGCGTTTTCTTTTCCGGTATACCGTTGCAACTCCAGCGAACGGTTTTCAATGTCCCGGACAACTTGCCGGTATTCTTGCTGCTGCTGCTGTTGTCTGAGATCCTGGAAGCCCATTTTCAGATCATTTTGAAGCGCAAGTTGACTTTTTTCGACAGTTTTCCTGCATTCAATAATCTCTTCTTTAAGCGCCTGGTTGCACTGACCAATATATTTGGAGAGGTTGCCTAAGGTTTCATAAAGGGCGTTCAATTGACTGTTCAGATGGTGGATCATCTGTTCTTGAGGAGATGTTCCTGTTTGGCCGTTCATCATCGTGCGGTACAGCATGACTGCGGCAGTGACAGTATTGACAGCAGGGACTAAATACGCGGAAAGGATTGTGCTCAAGCCTCCTAACGTTCCAAAAAATTTTGTTGGAGCATTCCAGGCATCAAAGATGTTGGGGACAGCTGTCGTGTAGGCATACCTTCCCATATCTAGAAGAAAATATGCTTGCTGTCCCATGAATGCTCCCTGGCTTAACCAGGAACAGCCGGTGACAGACCCCAGCATTTCAAAAGCATACAAGGTTTGGGCTATTGCCCAGCGCTCTTTCGTTGTTGCTGCAAAATAGCTGTCCACAGCTTCTTCGAGGGCATTGGCAAAACGCCTTGTCCGCTTATCATCAGAGGACCAGACGTTTCCCCAATAGTCCGCAACCCGCCAACTACGGTCGGAGATATGCGCGACCTCATCTTGATGATGGAGATCTTCCTCTGCTTTCTTTTTCGCTTTTTGCAGTTCATCCTGGTGTTCTTTCCAGATCAGGTACTCTGCCGAATCTTTGTCCTTAGGAGGTTCTTTTGCGAGCTGTTCATCGAGCCGCGCGATTTTTTCCTTGAGTGCGGCTCTTCTCACCCATGGGGGAGTGCCGTACTTGTCTTCGATGATGTCATTGAGCAGCTGGCTGACTTCCGTATTCAGTCGATATTGTTCCTGCCTTAGCTGTTCCTGGCCGTAAAGATCTTTCTGAATTTCATGTTCCAGTTCTCCTATTTTGCCTTGAGCCTTTGCGTTCTGGTTTCCAACTGCGGAAGCTCCAGCGCCGCTGGCAGCCGCACCGGCAGAAAACGCTGCAGAGACGACCGGGACAGGCGCGGTCACGACAGCGCCAAGTTTTAACGCCGAGCTTATTCCTCCCAGGACTTTTCCCAAACCTCGCCGCTTTCGTTTTTTCTTAACCTCTTTATCCTGTTCTTTTCGATTGTGATCAATTCGTTCTTGTAGCTGGTTGCTTTTTCCCTGATATGTTCCATCTTTCCGTTTGAATTCAGTAAGTGTATCCCGCAGCCCTTCCAGTGTTTTCAAGCTTTCGGTATTGACCCATTCTGCCAAAGTCACGCGGTTCGACATGATTTCGAGCCAGGTTCTCCGCTGATCCTCTCTCTCTCGCTGGTTGTACATCGCGTTCGATTGCATGCGATCCGCCGTATCTGCAGCCTGCTGCTGTTGGAGTTCTGCTAATGCTGCAAAAGCTGCCTCAGAAACACGAAATGCATGCACTTGCTGCGCTTGCCTGCGGACTTGCATTTCCTGTTGTTGCTGCCAAGCGGCGAATTCTTCTGTGACCTCCTCGAGCTGGGCAATGTGCTCGGCATCCAAACGCTGTCCCGATGCGATACGTGCTTCCAGGCTGCTGACTTTCTGTTGCAGTCCTGCGAAAAGACAGGGGGCGGTCGGTTCACAACTGGTTCCGGAAAGTTGTTCGACTAGACGAGGACGAGCTTGTTCCAACTCAGCTTTTAGGCTTTGACCATAAGATGTTGCTGCCGCCGGGGGGATTTCGGACCGGCTTATCGATACTCTCCCATTTTCATCAATACGGCACATTTCGGCGAATTCGCTACGGGCCGCAATGATATAGCAGGCAGCTTCCTGGTCGCTCAAATCCTGTTCTTGCCTGGTCTTACGGACATGGTCAACGAAACCATAATTGATCAATGCCTGGTCGACATCTTCAAAGGGGGAGGCTGCATTTGCTGCAGGGATCACTTTCCCTAACCAGGAGCGGACATGCGATTGAGTCGCCTGCCAAGCTCGAATGCCTAATTCTTTTCCTTTTTTGATACTCGCTGCCGCATTTTCTTCGACCCAGTGCATGGCTTTTCCGGGAGCCTGTATGATATCCGCAACAGCTCGAGCTTCCATCATCCTGTCGAACTGCCTTGCATTGATCTCGCCATTGAGAAATTGATTGACAAGTTCTTCATTGGAGGGAAGTCCGCTTTCAAGACCTTTCCCCACAGCGCCGACAGCTTCGACAGCCAGTGCCGGCAGTCCATACCTGCTGAGATGGATGGCCAGCTCAGGAGCTGATTCTGCGAGTGCGTTAAAAAGTTGACTTTCAGAGCCGCGGTTTTTATTCCACTTGTCTAAAAAAGTGAGTGTTGCCTCCGGTGCTGCCAAACCGACTCTTGGAAATGCATGTGCTGCGTGTCCCATGTAATGGGACATGAGCTCGCGACGAATTTCAAACGCGCCAGTTGATGCAGAAACGGCTGCACTTCCCTGATAGGTATGGTCATGCTGGTGCGGATCAGTTTGGCGATTTCCGGAAATTTGTGATGGATGGGACATAATAAAATAAAGTTGTTAAAAATGAATAATATTGTAATTGTATCAATATTTATATGATTTTTAATATGGTATTTTATACTTAATTTACCCCTATTATTGTATTTTTTTTTAATCGGAATACCCTTTTTGAGGAAGGTTTGATTTTTGATCAAATCACTGATATTTAGATATATAAGAATGTACTGTGGGACAAATATGAAATAGTGTATTATAGTAGTATACTATTTTTTTATTAACCTTAGAGAGGTTCTTATGTATAAATATATACTCTGTTTTCTGGTTGCTTTTTCTGCGTTTTCCGCAGCTCATGCCGATATCCTGCAAGTCAATCTTGATGAGCAAGTACAAGCTTCAGGCGTGGAACACTGGAATGATTCAAATTTCGAGAACGCCATTTCCGACGGCATTGTCATCGTTGATTTTTATGCTGACTGGTGCCCGCCATGCCGTAAATTCGGCCCGGTCTTTGAAGAGGTCGCCGAAGAATTGGAAGGCGCTGCCTTGTTTGGAAAGGTCAATGTTGACAATGGTAGACAAGCTGCCGGAAATCACAACGTGTCCAGCATTCCAACCATCATCATTTTCAAGGACGGTAAAGAGATCAAACGCCGTACAGGCGGTGCCGATGCCGCGACATTTCGCGCGTGGGTAGAATCTGTCCTCTAAAGTTTAATTTATACGGCGAGCGGAAGCTCGCCGTTTTTCTATTGCACTTCCCCGGCCAAAAACCGCTTCACTTCTCCAGTGTCCAATTTCAGGTTCAGAGTTCCATCGTCATTGATCGAATGAAACTTGCCGTTCCATTGGTGGTCTCTTTCGTGAAAGCTCAGCTCCTGATTTTCCTTGTGATTGAGCTTTGCTTTGAATGCGGGAAGAAAAGGGGTGAACCCTTCCTCAAGAAAAGTCGAGAGGAATCTGGAAAACGTCTCTTTCAGTTGATCCAAAAACTCTTCCAGGTCGACCTCTTTTTCAAGCTCTACTGATAAAGAAGTGGCAGGCCTTTCAATTTCCTTGAGGCATTCAGGAGGGAGGTTCAGGTTCACTCCAATACCGATTGCATGGAAGATATGTTCCTCATCGATAGAGGTTTCAGTCAAGATCCCGGCAACTTTCCTCTGATTAATCAGAAGGTCGTTGGGCCATTTGATTCTTGTCTCCACTCCCATTTTTTCCATGACCGCCACAGCAGCTAAAGCGATCAGTTGAGGAAGATTGGGCTGCACCCCTTGCTGTGTTGGTACAAAGACACCGAAAGTGGCGTATAAATTATTGGTGTCAGGCGACTGCCACTTGTTTTTATGCCTGCCTCTTCCGTCACTTTGCTTTTTTGCATAAACGAGAATGATCTTATCTCTTGGGAAGAGGTGAGTATTGCTCATTGCCCAGCTATTGGTAGAATCAATACCAGGAAAGTGAAAGGTTTCGTACAACATCATGATTGTTACTTTTTATAGAATTAAATAACTGGAATAAAATAATATAGGTCAATAAGAACTACTTTGCAACTAAGAATCTATCGAATATGTGGAATTGGCAGACACTCACGCGGATCGACTTTCGCATCATTCCAGTCATTTTGGCACTGATGCTTGTGAGCCTGCTCGTGATCTCGTCAAACTCTCAGCCATCACCTGTTGACGGTGCTGAAGAGATCTTTTTAACACCTTTGGTCAGGAGCCAGGTCAAGTGGTTCGTGATCGGATGGGGAGTGTTTCTTTTTTTTGCAGCTTTCGACTACAACAAGCTGAGGGAGTGGACATGGATCTTGTATGTTCTTGTTTTACTCGCTCTCCTCGGTCTTTTTTTTACGAAATCGATTGTGGGGGTCAATCGATGGTACCGCATTCCATTTCTTGGTGTCAGCATACAACCCTCTGAGTATGCGAAACTTGTCGTGATCATAGCCTTGAGCTGGTTTCTTGAAAGGAATAAACAACAATCCCAGGAATGGGGGACTGTCTTCAAAGCCTCGATTATCGTCGGCATCCCCTTTTTACTGATTTTCAAACAGCCCGACCTCGGTACCGCGCTCGTGCTTTTCCCAATCACGCTTGTGATGTTTTATTTTGGCGATGTCCATCCTACAGTGGTCAATACGATGAAGTGGGTAGGAGGGGCGATCCTTGTTTTAGTTGCTTTGATCTTTCTTGGCGTGATCCCTCATGAAGATTTGCGTCCCATTGCAACCAAAGTATTGAAGGAGTACCAGTTCGATCGTTTGGACCCCGACACGCATCACCAAAGAGTCGCCGCGACGGCAATCGCGGTCGGAGGAGTGACGGGAACCGGCTGGGGAAAAAGTGAATTCACCGGGGGAGGCTGGCTGCCAGCCCCTTATACCGACTCAGTGTTTCCGGCATTTGCGGAGGAATTTGGACTGATCGGTCTGGTTTTCCTGTTGGCTCTTTTTTATCTATTAATTTATTTTAGTTTTCAGGTGACATCTGTAGCAAAAGATCATTTCGGTCGCCTGTTGTCTGCTGGAGTGGCCGTGTATTTGGCCATGCATATATTGATGAACATCGGCATGATGACGGGATTTTTACCGATCACAGGGGTTCCTTTGATTTTGGTCACCTATGGAGGTTCCTCAATTTTGTCTACAATGACAGCATTGGGGATATTGCAGAGCATCTATAGCCGGAGGTTTATGTTTTGATGGCGCAAAAGCACGGATTTATTTTTGAACCGGGAGATTGGAAAGGAGAAGGTACTGTCAGTTTTTCCGCATCTCCCGAACAGGTGCCGTTCTTAACGTTCTGGTCGGTTGACGCTTCCGAAGGGGAAGGGATCCGGTGTGAACAGCGTGTCGAAATGGAGGGGGCCGATGAAGGTGTCCGAAATAAAATCCATATTTACGATGTGACTGCCAACACATTCAGCATCTCGCTTGAAAATGATATTGTCGGTCAAGTGATAGGCACCGGCATTATTGATGAGAATACGATCGCCTGGGAATTTCGCGGGCATATCGGCTTTCAGGGATATGAGGTCTACGAGAAAAAAGGGGAAGGGGGAGAGTATCATTTCCATGCCGAGTATTCTTCGCCAGACCAGTTCCGCACCATTATCGACGGGATTATCTTGAAAAAATAGGCTTCTGGGAATATTTATAGCTCCGATGCAGACGTTAAAAGATAAGGGGTTATGTTAATTTCTTCCTCAATCTTGCTGTATACCTTTAAATAAAAATAACGATCTAGTAAAAGAAAATAATTTTTACAGGAAGCTATTCAACCAAAAGTTTTTGCTCGGATTTGGATGGGTAAAAAACTTAAGTCGGATAGCATTATTGATGTTAGGAGGTGTGATCATGCATGCTGGATGTCTTAAATTGATCGTGTCAATACGCCTGTTTCTGATCGTGCGATGAGCGCAAGCCCTTCACCTCGCGCAGCGCCTATCGACCAGTCGTGGATAGAAGTCGTTGGAACCTCCGCTGCAGATCGTCCTGGTTTGCCGGAGAAAGCACCTCCGAACAGTCTGTTATTTTCTGAGCTTGTCACTATTGGAGCCCCTGATGTGAAGTCGGCGAACCAGGTGATCAAAATGTCTATCGTAACCAAGGAGGAAGAGGGTAAAGTTGTCTATTTTAAAAAATGCAGTAAATCCTATCCGCCAATCCTCGCTCAAGTCGAAGCTGCCAGCAGCGCTTCGATGCGAATAACCAGAGGAGAAAACGCTGCCAGAGTGCGTCCTGTCGTTGATGAAGAGGGAAACGTAGTCGGAGCGGCATCCTATGAAATTCCAACTTTCACACCACTTTCAAAAGAATACTTGAGCG
>CAZWOB010000083.1:0-8397 GCA_964635295.1 uncultured bacterium | reverse complement strand
AAGGCGGAAGTGATCGGTCAATCCCTTCAGGATCGAGAGAAAAGGCAGAGGCAGTTTCAGGTCCAGGCAGCTCAATCTACATCTGTAAGCGATGTTTTCGAACAGGACTCTGCTGAGCAGGCGTCATCTGAGAGCCGCAAACGCTCAAGCGAAATGGCGGAAATGATCGGTCAATCCCTTCAGGATCGAGAGAAAAGGCAGAGGCAGTATCAAACCCTGGCAGCACAATCAACAGCTGTGAGCGATGTTTTCGAACAAGACTCTGCTGAGCAGGCGCCATCCGAGAGCCGCAAACGCTCAAGCGAAAAGGCGGAAGTGATCGGCCAATCCCTTCAGGATCGAGAGAAAAGGCAGAGGCAGTTTCAGGTCCAGGCAGCTCAATCTACATCTGTAAGCGATGTCTTCGAACAGGACCCTGCTGAGCAGGCGCCATCTGAGAGCCGCAAACGATCAAGCGATATAGCAGAAGAGGTTGGTAGAACGCTCCAGGGTCGGGAAAAACGGCAGAGGGCTCTACAGGAGCTAACGGATCAACTTTCACTCCTAAGCTTTAGTATCGAAAAAGATCTTCTGGAGGCAGCGACATCGAACGATTGGCAATTAGTAGGTCAGATATTGGACTGCTATCCTCTTGTCGATATTGACACTGCCGCTTCGGAAGGCCCGAACAAAGGCATGTCTGTCCTTTGGTTAGCTGCTCATGGTGAACAGTGGGGTCTTGTGGAAAAGATGCTTGATCTCAAGCCCGATGCCAATATCGATGCTGTTCCTTCGGAAGGTCTTATGAAAGGGATATCTGTGCTCTGGTGGGCGGCATGTTATGGTAAATGGGCTCTTATTTCGAGGATGCTTGATCTTAAGCCCGACGCCAACATAGACGCTTCCCCTGCGGTAGGTGATCGTAAAGGTGCATCAGTCCTTTGGCTTGTTGCTTCTGGTCATCAACAATGGGCTCTTGTAAAAAAGATGCTGAAGATAAAGCCTAATGCCAACGTCGATGCCGCTCCTGCAGAAGGCCCAAGTAAAGGGGTATCTGTACTGTGGTTGGCTCGGGTTAATAAGCAGGAGGATCTTGTAAAACAGATGAAAAAAACATCGAAAGTCCCAGGAAGTGGCAATCCTGCGAAAAAGATGAGCAAACGCGTATTGTTTGTAGAATATGGGGTTTTGTAATCGGGATCTGAGAGAAAAAAAACGGGCCCTTTTTTAGATAAGGGCCCTAAGGAGGAGGATAGGAGGAACTTTTATACCGAACTTTGTTCGGTTTTATCTTTTGATTAAGCTATATATTAACACTTATTTGTTAAGTAATAATAAAGATAAAGTTAATATTTAAGATTGAATTTTAATAATGAATTATTATATTTTATTCGTTTAAATGAAGATTAGAGGTGGTTATGGTTTCTTCAACTTCAACTTCAACATCAGCATCAATTTCAGATAGCTGGTCAACAGAAAGCACTGAGGATTGGAGTGAGACCTCTTCCATCTCAGAAGACAGTGACGGTTATGGCGATTATGTCGATTATTCATCAATTTTGGCACTTCGAGTGACAGTTCTAGCTGTCGATATCCTATCAGCACTTACTGAACTTGCTGTGAAGAATACCTTGGTTAAAGAAACGGAGCCCCCTTCTTTTTCGTCGGGTGCCGCATCTTCTGAAGCTTCCTCGTCGAGCACTGCAAGCAGCGATCTGACAGTGATTCATTCGATTTCCATGGATACCCTTAATATTTCAGAGTCAGGGACGATTGTTATCGATGAAAACGCATGGAGAGATCATTTTGGAGTTGAGATCGAAGGAGCCATCCCGGAAAAGCCGATTGTCTCTCAAGCTCAAAATTGCACACTGTTGCTGATGCCTAAGGGAATGACCGTAGTCGAGCTCCTTGAAATCATGAAGATCCCAATGAAAGTAATTTCTCCTAAAATCCTGGAAAAATATGGAGAGATGAAAGTTGAGTCTAACTACTGGGTTTTATTGACAAACAAGGTGCATGGCAAGTTTAGCTTTAGATACGACTATGAAGATTTACAAAAACAACTGGATTCAGAGTCGGAAGGAAAAGTCACGCTTGCTCATTTGATCGAACTTCTCGCAGCTAGTGGATTTCACATGGCTGGTAAAGGGATGAAGTTGTTTGACGAGATCACATCTGCTGTGTGTCTGGAAAAAGTGGATGATTCAGTTGTCGCTGTTGGAATACAGATGGAATCAGGGCTGCATGTCTATCATCGAAGTCAATGGATGTCTATCACGGTGGGTTACATTGCTGCATTGAGATATCAGTAAAAAAAACGGGCCCTTTTTTAGATAAGGGCCCTAGGAGGAGGATAGGAGGAACTTTTTTTACCGAATAATGTTCGGTTTTTATCTTTTGATTAAGCTATATATTAACACTTATTTGTTAAGTAATAATAAAGATAATATCAATATGTTAAATAACTTTACTTTTTGTTATTTCAGGGTTTTTTAATCCAGCTGTATAGAAATGATTCATGTAGATTGATTTACCCATAACGATCGCATGTCTCACTAATGCAACAACCGGAACAGCAAGGGAGCTGATCGGAAATGCTGCAGCTGCCGCAAGCGTAGTGAACATCGCAATATTTGCACATGTTCCAATAACACCCACCGTAATTTTTCTGTTCATCAATGAATGCAGGTCGGAAAGTGTTCCGTTTATTTCTGTCAGATTATCAGGTTCGTTTTCCAGCTGACTTAAGAGATTGGTCATGACGTTGACGACTTTCTTATCTGTCTGCCTTGTCAAAATGTTGATTTTCCTCGCTTTCAACACTTCGATCTTTCGGTCGATTTTTTCTGCATCTCCACGGTATTTAGATTCAATTTTGCTCTGTTCCAGTGCTGTGACTCGCAGTTTCTTTTCCAGAGAGAGTTTAAGCTTCTGAATCTCTTCCATTGTCTTCACTTGTTTTGGAGACTGATGTTTGTGGATTCCCAAACGAACGAGGTCATAGACTCCTCTCAGTGATCCGTATCCGAGCAATGCAAGGGCGATTGGTAAAGCTATGATGCTGAACACTGTGACAACCGGGAATAAACCAAGGGTTGTTGCGGAGGTTAAGAAAGTTATGCCGGAATCGACAGCATCCAAAGGGTTCATTATCAGAGAAATACCGCTTAATACAACCCCTTCGATATCTTGAATGGACAAATTTTGCAGGAAGCTTTTGACTGTTGATGGGTACTTGCTCAGAATCAACGCTGTATTGATCGCATGGGCCAGTCCAAGAGCTGCGATCGCTTTTAACATCTTAGGTTCAAACCTTGGGATTTTCACAGCAACGATCTTCATCCCTCTTCGTGCAATCTGATAGCTGTTTTTGATGTAGCTCCAAAGAACGTCCCGGAAAGTTGCAAAGTACTGGTCGACTTTTTTCCAGGTTAAATGCCCTTTTTTTTCTGAGTGCACAAAAGAATCCGAGGGTTGAGAACCCATCGTGTTTAACTCAACTCTAGCAGCCATTTTAATACCCTATAACAATATTAAGTTATTATTAAGTAGAGAGTATATTAATAGAGTATTTAAATGTCAATAACTATTGCTTTATAAGTTTATATGTTTGTTTATAAAACAATTCCATTTCATTACTAAGTTCTTTTAAGTTGATAATGGATGAATTGCAGGGAGGAAGGCTGTTGAGAAATTGTTTTCCATAGGGGCGGGTGATCAATCGGGAATCTAAGCAAATAATGCATCCGCGATCTTTTTTATGGCGAATAAGGCGGCCGAATCCTTGTTTGAATTTCACGATCGCGGAAGGCAGATGATAATTGCGAAAGGGATCCAGCCCTTTGTCTTTCATATGTTCTGTACGCGCTTGCATTAAAGGTTCGCTTGGCACTCGGAAGGGAAGTTTTACCAGAATCACGCATCTGAGGGCATCTCCGGCCACATCAACTCCTTCCCAGAAGGAGTCTGTTCCAAACAGAACGGAGTAGTTCGTCGACTTGAATTGTTCAAGGATCTCTTTGCGGCTAGTCGAACCTTGCTTGAAAAGAGGGAACCGATGTTTTTGCAGCTGCTCCCTCAACGCTTTCGCGCATTTTTCCATCATTCCATAAGAAGTGAAAAGCACAAAAGCGTTTCCCCTGCTTGCCTTGATCGCTTCCCAGATCGCGATCACTGCCTGATCGAAGAACAAAGGGTCTTGAGGGTCAGGGATGTCTTGAGGGATGATCAGTTTTGCCTGATTAGGATAATCGAATGGGGATTGGTACTGCCGTTCAATGATCTCAGGGTCGTCTAAATACTCTTTTGTCAAGCCGATGCGTTCGCGAAAATATTGGAAATTTTTATTCGTTGAGAGGGTGGCGGAAGTCAGTATCGTCGTTTCGAAAGGATTGAATAAATTGCGCGCCATAAGCTCTCCAATCTCCAGAGGCGCTTGGATCAGATGGACGTTTGTCGATGATTTGAGCGTATTTGTCTCGATCCAGCGAACTCTGTCCCGAGGGCATTCCTTGAGCATGATCGCTTCGATTGTTTCCATTCCCTGTGCCAGTCGGTTCAACAAGGCTTGGATTTCCAATCGGCTGCTTTCTGTTTTCTCTTGTAATTGAGGGTCGTCAATGTTGATCAGTTCGGTAAGAAGCTGATTGGCGCTTTGTAAATATTTTTTTCCTCCATCGATCGCGGCCGAGGTCAGAGGGATCATTTCTTCTTTCCAGCTCCGGCTTGCATAATGGCTGGGAAGCAGTCTGAGTTTGATCTCACCGTCTCCTTGCTGTTTTTTAGCGAATGCAATGAGGGCTGTAAAGAAGTTTGCGAGATGCGATTGCAGGTCCCGTCTTAAAGCCGGGATATCGATATTGAGACGGGAAAGGATCGGCACGACTGCATTCGGGGTTTGCTTTGCATAATGGAACATGACGCGGTCTTTGAGCACGGCAAGCTTCCCCTGCCTGTCAGTGCCAAGCCTCCCCATTAATCGCATCAGCGAGATATAGGAGATCCGGTCGGCAAAGAAACTGGTGGCGGCATCCTCAATTCGATGGGCTTCATCCAGGACGACCCTTCGGTAATCGGGAAGCAGTCCTCCCTCCTGGTTCTGTTCACGCAGAGCGAGGTCGGCAAATAGAAGGCTATGGTTGGAGATGAGTACTTGCGCGGTATCCGCTTCTTTGCGCGCGCGGAAGAAATGACAATTATCGTAGTGGGGGCACTTGCGGAAACTGCATGTATCGGCTTCAGCGCAAACTTTCTCCCAAACGTGGTAAGAAGGGGTGATCGTCAAATCAGATAGGGTTCCATCAACGGTTAACTCTGCCCAGTCTTCGATATGCGAGAGTTGCTCGTGTTCGTTGTCGGGCAGCGTGCGCTTTTCTAGTTTGGCCTCCTCAAGTTTCCGCATACAAAGGTAGTTGGACATCCCTTTGACTAAAACGGCTTTGATCCTTGAGCCTAAAGATTTTTGTGCTAATGGGATATCTTTATTGAGCAGCTGTTCCTGGAGCGTAATCGTATTCGTGGAGATGACCACCCGCTCTTTGTGCTTGATGGCCCATAGCAGGCTGGGAAGAAGATAGGCCATGCTTTTGCCCACTCCTGTTCCCGCTTCGATGATAGCAATTTTATTCGTGTCGAGCGCTTCGACAACGTCCCCAAGCATTTTTTGCTGTGGTTCGCGTATTTCATATCCTGTAATGAGACGGCTGAGAGCGCCGTCGGGAGATAAAATTTTCTGAAGAGTCTCGATCATTCCGCTTCGAGCAGATCAAGAAAAGCTTTGAGCTGTTTCGATCTTGTCGGATGACGCATTTTACGCAAAGCCTTCGCCTCGATCTGACGGATCCTTTCACGGGTTACATTGAACTCGACGCCTACCTCTTCAAGGGTTTTAGGCTTGCCGTCGTTCAGGCCGAAACGTTGGATCAAGACTTTTCTTTCACGATCGGTCAACGTTTTCAGGACTTCGTTCATTTTGTCCTTCAGGATAGAGTAACCGGTGGCCTCAGCCGGCGAATCGGCACCCGTATCTTCAAGGAAGTCTCCGAATTGGCTTTCTCCGCCATCGCCCACTTCCGCTTGCAGCGAGATGGGGTGCTGAGCGATCTTATAAATTTCTCTCACACGTTCGGCAGAAAGGCCAAGTTCGTCAGCCAGTTCCTCGGGCGTCGGTTCCCTTCCCGTTTCCATCATCAGTTTTTTCGCGCCGCGAAGCACCTTGTTGATCGTTTCGATCATATGGACCGGAATACGGATTGTACGGGCCTGGTCGGCAATGGCACGTGTGACGGCCTGACGGATCCACCAGGTCGCGTACGTGGAAAATTTATAACCGCGGCGGTATTCGAACTTTTCGACCGCTTTCATCAATCCCATGTTCCCTTCCTGGATCAGATCGAGGAAAGAAAGGCCGCGGTTGGTGTATTTTTTCGCGATTGAGATGACAAGGCGGAGGTTGGACTCGACCATTTCCCTTTTGGCTTCCTGGCTTTTGTCCATCCAGCGTTGGAGCATGCGGACGTCTTTTTTGTATTCTTCCAGTGTCCGTCCGGCCGCTAACTCCTTCTTTTTCATCTTTCGTTTAGCTGCAGCCAGCTTGAGCCCTGCATATTTGTTCCTCTCCGCGCGCGGGGTCAGCTCCAGGATCTCTTTTTCCAGATTCAGAAATCTGTCGTAGGACTCCATGATCACTTCGCCGAAATCTTCGATAATATTTTGGCGGAGGTGGAGCCTTCGTAGATAGGCTTGCGTGCGTATCCTGGCTTTTTCAATTTCTTCCAGGTAGTGGGCCCGGTCCGTTTTCGTGAGTTTGGGATTCTCGAGTTCAAGGAGGAAGTTTTCGAGAATCTGATCGTCTTTTTGCAGGAGTTCGCTGAGGCGGGGAAGAAGTTTTAAGAATTCTGTTTTATTCTCGATTTCCTTTTCGGTGATGCACTTGTCAAAGCGTTCTTTGTTGTTCATCAGCGCGGAACAGATCGCGATGGTCTCGCGGGAAGAATTGCGGAAACGCATGATGATCCGTTCGATCTGGTGCTGCGCTTTCTCAATTCGCTTGGAGATCTCAACTTCCTCTTCTCGGGTAAGAAGGGGAACAGAACCCATTTCTTTAAGGTACATGCGGACAGGATCGTCCGGCGCCCCTTCAACTCGCCGAGGCAGCCCTTCGAGTTCCTTTGCCTCTTTTTTTCTTTCCTTTTGACGCTCCACTTCGGACTGGTTCAAAATTTGAACGTCCATGCCGCTAAGGAAGATTAAAATCTGGTCGATCTGATCAGCGGTATCGATCGTCATCGGGAGAACATCGTTGATCTCCTCGTACGTGATGAATCCCTGATCTTTGGCGATCGCCACCAGTTCATCAATTTTTTGCTGATGTTGCTGGGAAATTGCTTCTTTTGGGGTGCTATTGTTTTTCATTCTCTCCTAAGATGTTCGAACGCGGCAAGGCTCGTATCCAAAATTTCGGTGCGCGAAATCGATTAACATGATAGCTTTTAAGAACATAGAAAAAGCCGGATAAAAGGTACGACAATTGTCCTCTAAGGATCTTGTTTTTGTCAAGCTCGATTAATTATTAAAATACTTATACCTTTTACACAAGTCTTAATGCAACTTTTTGCTTTAACCATTGAAAATGAAGTCGTTGCCGCTAACGACGCGTTAAAGAAGACAGAATATTCCTGTATGGAATGCGGTAAGCCCGTGCGTCTTAGAGGCGGAAGGCATCGACAGGACCACTTTTATCATTTAAGGCCTGACCCGAGTTGCAAGCAAAGCCAAAAGAGCATGCGCCATCTCCAGGTGCAGCTTTATCTTCATCGGCTTCTCTCTGATGGAGAAGTTGCTCTGGAGAGAAGGTTCCCAACGATTTCCCGCATTGCCGATGTGGTCTGGGAAGACCGCAAACTTGTCTTTGAGGTGCAATGCTCTCCGATCACCCAACAGGAAGTGGAAGCGAGGAACCGCGATTATGCCCTTCTTGGCTATCAGGTCGTCTGGCTGTTGCATGAAAGGCGCTTCTCGGGGAAACAGGTTTCCGCAGCGGAACAGTGGTTAGAAGACCATCCCCATTATTATACAAACTTTGATGAGGAAGGGAGAGGAAAGATCTATGATCAGCTCCATCTGTTCCGCGACGGGATAAGGCGGTACTCGACAAAGCAAACAACCGTCAACCTTTCCACTCTGACTGATACAGAAGCGGGGATCTCTTTTCAGGGAGACTGGCGCTATCGTCAGCAGTTGGGAGAGCAGGAAGCTGTTGAAGTTTGGGAACTGTGGAAAAAGGAAAGGGAGCTGCTGTTTCCTGAAAAACGGTTCAACTTGATCTATGAAGTGAAAAGGTGGTACCTCAATCTTTTGGGATTGATGTTGGAGGCAAGCGCAAAGAAGAATTAGATAGTGTTGTCATGAGATTAA
>CAZWOB010000082.1:1351-8569 GCA_964635295.1 uncultured bacterium | reverse complement strand
GATACCGTTCACTACCGGATCCCTTTTGGAATTAACATTAACGCTAAATTAAAGCATCTTTTTCAATATCGGCACACAGTGACACATAACGACCTGAAAATGGCATCGGAATATCCACTACCTTTCTCCAAAATCGGTCTCATGGGGGGTGGATGCGAAGTGAAAGCCAGGCTAAGCTCATTACTCAATGTCCTCGGATATCAGATTGTCGATGTCCCCCCTTATGACGCTGTTGTCGTATTTGGAAACCAAGCTATTTCTCCAGATAAAACATTGGTCGTGATCCATGTCGGGGAAAATGCGATTCCAAACAAAGAAGCTTTTAAACGCTACGTCCGGCTAATTCCTTCCAATATCTTATGGAAAACATCCGGCATCATTAATCAATTGCTCAGATGTCCGATTTGGAAAAGGGAGGATGCGTTGCCCGATGTCAATCTCCATTGGATACATTTAGATGATGCGATTTATGGAATCTTCTTCGCGCTCTCGCAGGATTCCTTGTATGGCGAGTATCTTCTCTCTCAAGAAAAACCTCTATCTCTACGCTCGCTCTACCGAAAAATTAAACAACGTTCTCCCCTGCGCTTATTTTTAACTTCACCCTCTCTTGAACTGGCACAAACCCAGGAGTACCCCCCCCTCTTCTCCGTAGGAGCCCCCTCTTTTTATTCCAGTATCGATTCCATTATTCAACAATTGATTATTTAAAAAAAATATTTTATAATACTGATAAGGAGAATATCCAATCTAAAAGATAGGATAGCTTCCTTTATTAAGTCTTAATAAAGTATTGGAGGAGAGTAATGGATTTACTAGATATTAAAAAGCTCGCCCTGCTGGGGATTGCAGGCGGACTTTTATTTGCAGCCAGCGACCAAAATGCCGTATATGCAGGAGATTATGAAGATTCCGGCGTAGACAAAGAAGCTCACGGTTGTAATAATGGTAATAGCTGTGACGGAAAAGACAGCTCTAATGGAGAAGACGATGATTCATCAGGCGATGACGATGATGAATAATCTCTGATCGGCTTTTTTTTCAGCGTTGTAGCAAACAAGGAGCTGTTTTTTCAGCTCCTTGTTTTTTTTTACAGAATCGTCGTATATTCAAATGTATGCGAAATCAAGACATTCCCAAATTAGGAATCGGGCTGGGGTTGCGGATTCCCCATTATGCCGATATCTTTACCAAACGCCCTGCTGTCGACTGGTTTGAAATTATCAGTGAAAATTTTATGGTCGATGGGGGCAAACCATTATTTAATCTGGAAAGAATCCTGGAAACCTACACTGTTGTCCAGCATGGCGTTTCGTTAGCCATTGGAAGCCCGACTCCCTTGGATTTCGAGTATTTGAAAAGGCTGAAGGCGTTGACAAAGATCACAAGGACCCCATGGGTGTCGGATCACTTGTGCTGGGGACAAACACCCGGAGGACATTATCACGATCTGCTTCCGCTTCCCTATACACGAGAAGTTGCGAACTATGTCGCAGAAAGAGCTCGGATTGTTCAGGATTATTTAGAGCTGCCTTTTGCACTTGAAAACCTATCCTCCTACGTTTCCTATCAGATCGATGAAATGCCGGAATGGGAGTTTTACACCCATATTGCCGAAAAAGCGGATACCTTCTTTATGCTGGATGTGAACAATATCTATGTTTCAAGCAGAAACCACGGTTTCGACCCTCAGGACTATGTCAGAAATATTCCTCTGGACCGCGTTTTGCAGATCCATATCGCCGGCCACAATGATAAAGGTGAATATGTGCTGGACACCCATGACCATCCAGTCAGAGACGAAGTGTGGCAGCTTTATGCCGATGTATGGCCGAAAACCGGAGGGGTATCAACGCTTTTGGAGTGGGACAGCAAGATTCCACCCTTTCAGGAAACGTGGGAAGAAGCGTTAAAGGCCAAGCAGTTTCAACGGAATTTAGAGGCTGGGCTGAGATGAGTTACGATCCCAATGCCCCAGAGAAACTGAAAGAAGTGCAAAGCTGGTTTGCCAGCGTGATTACCCAACCGATTGATAACAAAAGCCATATCGCCCCCCTTTCTCCTCAAGGGAATCCCATCGAGTCTGAAGCGCCTCTCTACATTAAACCGAGCCCGACGTTGAAACCTGAACAACGGATAGAGATCTACAATCAACAATACTGGTGGCGCCTCCTGAATGTCATGCACACAACGTATACAATGGCGACGCGCATGCTGGGCTATAAAAAGTTCAATGATGAGATTGCCGTCCCTTATCTGGAAGCTTTTCCTTCCGAACACTATTCTGTTTCTCATATCGGGGACCGTCTCCTGGAATGGATGGAACATCATTATGCAGGCAGCGATAAACAGATTTTGACGGATGCCATAGCGATAGATGACGCGATGAACCGCGCATTTTTTGAAACGTCATTCTGTCCAATTACTGAGGGGATTGCCCCGGAAGAAGCGTTTACTGTACACGCACAGCTTCAACCTCATGTCACTTTGTTTAAAATGGACTATGACCTGTTTGGATTTCGAAAGGAGATCCATTCAAAAGACCCTGACTACTGGTCAAGTCATCATTACCCGAACCTGGAACATGCGCTCTCTGAACAGGGCGGACATTTCCCTCAATTAAAAAAAGACAGGACCTACTGCTTTATAGTATACAGGACGAGAATGAACCGTGTTCAATGGGAGGAAATTCCATTGGCAGAACATGCTCTTCTCTCACTCTTTATCGATGGGGTGAGCATCGAACAGGCATGCGAGTGGCTATCTGAGAAAGGGAAAGAGTATTTAACAGATGCCGGCCCTCATATTCAAGAGTGGATCCAGGGATGGATAGCAAAGCAATTACTTAGAGAGAAATCGAAAGATTAGGGTCGTCAAAATTGATCGATTCAACTTGATCAGTGATGTTTTCCAAAATGTAATCAGCACAAGGCCTGATATGTTCTTGAACATCGTTCCAGGACTCATCGACTTCCCCTATGCAAATGGCTTTGGCCTTCTTCATCACAGGCTGGTATTTTTCAGGCAGGTGATTCATCACCCAGTCTGCTGCCGCTGGTTTTGACCGTATCACATTTGTCTTCAAAGTACTCCAAATTCTTGCATAAGTCAGTAGTACATTGCGTGTGTCGCTCTCAAGGCCTTCGTAGAGATGTTGTAGACCATTCAGCATGGATCTCATGAAATCTCCGTAGGGAACCCGGTCCAATAACATCTCAGGATCTTCTCCCCAAAGGGTCTGACTCCTGAGAAAGAGCATCGTGACCATAAATGCAAGATCGTTAGTTTCATTTGCTTGCGATTCTTCAATTTCACCCTTTAAAAAGGAATCCCGCATCCATTCCCCATATTGAAAATCAAATTGAGAGGGATATTTCCAAGGGCTTATCGCAGATTTTTCAACAAGGGTCATTTCAATGGGACGTTGAGAGCTTTTCATGTAGATGCCTGATAATTCCAGGAGGTTGGCAACTAATTGTTCTTTCTCTTTGTTAGTTGGTGCGCGATTGGTGACAACAAACAGGTCGATATCGCTGTATTTTTGGAGGCCGCCAAGAAGCGCGGAACCGTATAGATAGACACCTAAAAGGTCGCCCCCAAATACCGTTTTCAACAGATCAATGCAGTCGTTCAATTGTTGTTGGTCACTTGCATTCATACGTCAAGATCTCAAACAACAAGGTTGAGAAGCTTATCCGGAACAAAGATCACTTTTCGAATTTCCTTGCCATCCAGAAATTTTGCCACATGAGGATCGCTGACAGCATACTCCATCAAGTCTTCCTTGCTGAGCCCTTTGTCCATCTCAAGCCGCCCTCTCACTTTACCGTTGACCTGAACAACATAGGTTACCCTGTCATCCTTAAGATAGGCAGCATCCACAGCAGGCCATGGGCAATGAGCAAGCGGCTCATTGAACCCGAGAATCTCCCAAGCCTCTTCAGAGACGTGGGGGGCAAACGGCGACAAAGCCTGGACAGCCATTTTCATCACAGAACGTGGATAAGTGTTCAATTTGGTCAGTTCATTGATGAACTCCATGAAACGAGCCACCGAAGTATTGAACGACATCTGTTCGATATCCTTTGCGACGTGGTGTACAAGACGATGTCCTAACTTTACAGTTTCGACGTTGTCATCATCAGTCACTTTGTCAGATGCGCACGCATCGTAAAATCTCTGCAGGAAGCGGCGGCACCCATTGACGGCATCTGTATTCCAAACCTTTTCTTTGTCCAGAGGTCCCATAAACATTTCGTACAGCCTCAGCGCATCTGCACCGTATTCTGCAATGATCTCGTCCGGGACCACCCCATTAAGTTTCGATTTGGACATTTTTTCAATCTGGCTTGTCAACTCCTCTCCTGTCTCGCGGTGGAAAAAGGAACCGTCTTTTTCTTTAACAAGCGCTGTAGGGACGTACTGGTTTTCGCTGTTTTTAAACGATCGGGAGACGATCAATCCCTGATTCCTTAACGATTGGAACGGTTCAGGCGTACTGACATAGCCTGTGTCGTACAGGACCTTATGCCAAAACCTGGCATACAAGAGATGCAACACAGCGTGCTCAACTCCCCCTACATAGAGATCAACCGGCATCCAGTAGTTTTCCGCCTCTTTGCTCCAGGCCTCATCATGATTATGGGGATCGCAAAAGCGCAGATAATACCAGCATGAACCCGCCCATTGCGGCATGGTATTTGTCTCTCGTTTGGCTTCCTGTCCGCTTTTTTGATCAACAACATTGACCCACCCGTCAACCTTGGCAATAGGGCTTTGTCCGTCCCCTGCAGGTTTAAAATCAGTCAGCTCGGGTGGTGTCAAGGGAAGCTCATCAAGCTCGAGCACCCGCTTAGTACCGTCAGCCAAATGAAGGATCGGGAAGGGTTCGCCCCAATACCGTTGTCTGGAAAAAAGCCAATCGCGGAGTTTATAGCTAACTGTTTGTTTCCCATGTCCTCTTTCCGTTAGCCACTGAGTGATCTTTTGAATCGCTTCTTTGACACGAAGTCCGTTGAGGGAGATCTCCTCGTTCTCGCTATTGATGCAGCTCCCCTCACCTTCCCAGCAATGGTTGCCGGAGATCACCTGTTTTCTAAGCTCATCTGGAGAAATATTATCGGGTATGAGTTCCGGATGCGCATCGATATTTGGGTCGAATACGGGGATTATCTCCAATTCATGCGCCTTCGCGAAATCGTAGTCCCTTTGATCATGGGAAGGAACGGCCATGATCGCACCGGTCCCGTACCCAATCAGAACATAGTCAGAGATCCAAACAGGAATTTTCTTATCGTTCACGGGATTGATGGCGTAAGCCCCTGTGAACACTCCGGTTTTGTCGCGGCTCTGGTCAGTCCTGTCCATATCACTTTTCAGGGCCGCCTTTTTCTGGTAGGCTGCGATCACTTCTTTTTGCGCATCGACCGTGATGGTATGGACAAGCGGATGTTCAGGAGCTAAAACCATATAGGTTGCCCCGAAAAGTGTGTCTGGCCTAGTTGTGAAGACGGAAATCGAGTCAACGGCACCGTCGACCTTAAATTCAACCTGCGCCCCTTCGCTTCGTCCGATCCAGTTTCTTTGCAGCCTTTTTAAGCTCTCCGGCCAGTCCAACAAGTCGAGGTCTTTCAAAAGCCGGTCTGCGTATGCGGTGATTTTTAACACCCATTGCCTCAGCGGCCGTCGGACCACTTCATGCCCCCCCTCTTTCGACTTGCCCTCTTCCACTTCTTCGTTTGCAAGAACAGTTCCTAAGGCAGGACACCAGTTTACAGGCATTTCCGCTTCATAGGCCAATCCCTTTTCAAAGAGCTTTGTAAAGATCCATTGCGTCCATTTGTAATACGTGGGTTCGTGCGTTCCGAACTCTCTGTCCCAATCATAGCTGAACCCCAGGGACTTTAATTGTTTACGGAAGTTGGTCAGGTTGATTTCTGTCGTTTCGGCAGGATGGGTCCCCGTGCGGATCGCATGCTGTTCCGCAGGAAGGCCGAAACTGTCCCACCCCATCGGGTGAAGAACATTGAACCCCAGCTGCCGTTTGTAGCGCGCCATGATATCGGTCGCAGTATATCCCAGCACATGGCCAACATGAAGGCCGGCGCCGGAAATATAGGGAAACATGTCCAGTACGTAATATTTCGGTTTTTCCGGATCGACGTCGACTTTGAATGTTTTCTCTTCTTCCCAGCGCTTTTGCCACTTTTTTTCAACAGCTTGATGGTCGTATTTCATTGTTCATCCTGATTTTCTTTTGAAAGCATTATGGAAGATTTCTGAATATTTTTGTAGAGAGATGTCCGCTTTTTAGGTATAATTGCGCATTATGACCAAACGATCTAAAAACGAACGCATCTATACAAATCTTTTACAAGTTACCGAACAGTTCATGAAAGGCAAGAATTTCGTCCCCTCGACGAGAAGGGAGCTGATGCGCAAGCTCCATTTGCCCGATGAACATAAGGATATTTTCAAAGATGTTTTAAAAACTCTTTGTCAAAAAGGGGCCTGTAAATTTTCCAGAGGCAGATACCTTCCAAGAAGTCGGGGTGTCGATGTCGTGACTGGGACCATCTCTATCCATCCCAGAGGGTTTGGCTTCGTCTCCTTAGACGATCCATCTCTTTATGATAAAGATGTTTTTATTCCCCGGCATCTGACAGAGAACGCTGTAGACGGAGACCGGGTCGAAGTGGAGATCAACCCGTTCTCCCACTCCGAAAAAGGTCCTGAAGGGAAAGTCCATACAGTCATCGAACGGGGCCGGACCCATTTAGCTGGGATCGTCCACGAATTTACTTGGGAAGGCAAAGCTTTGGCCTATGTGCCGATCCTTGGAGTTGAGCATCGGGTCGTCATCAAAGATACCAACGATACCCTCCACATCGGGGAAAGGGTGATCCTGGAAGTCTTGCAATGGGGAGATGATAAAAGGGAAACGGTGACGCGGCTTTCGCACAAAATCGGAGATATTTCCGACCCAAGCAAAGATGTTGTCGCTGCTATTGAGGAATATGATTTGCGTGGCGAATTTCCCGCGCCTGTGAAAAAAGAAGCGGCATCGTTCGGCAAATCGGTCAAGTCGAGTGAAATAAAAGATCGGGAAGATTTCAGGTCGTGGGAAGTTTTTACCATCGACCCGACGACGGCCAAGGATTTTGATGACGCTCTTTCCTTGTCGAAAGACAAAAAGGGCAATTACCAACTTGGGGTTCA
>CAZWOB010000082.1:0-1251 GCA_964635295.1 uncultured bacterium | reverse complement strand
TTTGGTTTTGACATCAAAGAAAACCCGACTTCAGGAGATTTACAGGCGTTGTTTGATGAAGCGCTGCAGACGCCTTATGGCACCTATCTGGCAGTTAACTACATTCGCCGGATGAAGCTGGCCGCATACTCTCCGTCAAATATTGGACACTACGGACTTGCCCTCACCCACTACTGTCACTTTACCAGCCCGATCCGCAGGTATGTTGATCTCGTCGTACACCGCCTTTTATTTGAGAAGCCGATCTCCTACGCTGAAATCGAGGCGATTGCAAAGACCTGTTCGGAAAGGGAACGCATCTCAGAAAAAGCCGAGAGGAATGTCATTCTCTTGAAAAAGCTGCGTCTTCTGAAAGATATGGTGGATAAAAATCCTCGTCGGGAGTTTGAAGCTGTTGTCACTAAAGTACGCAATTTTGGGATCTATTTTGAAATTGACGATCTGATGTTGGAAGGGTTTCTTCACGTCTCAGAGCTTGATGACGACTATTACCGCTATGAGGAAAAAAGCGGTCAGTTAAAAGGTTCATACACGGGGATCACCTATTTCGCGGGAGACCGCTTCACTGTCATCTCCAAGGAGATTGATCTGATTTTACTCGAAGCGAAGTGGTATTTTTTGGACAAGGCGAAGAAAAAGAAGAACCGGAAAAAGAAAAATTGATCCCCAAGCGTTACTATCTGTCTGACGATGTTGTCCTTTTAAGTAAAGATTTGATCGGAAAGGTGTTGGTCACCTCGTTTGACGGAGAGCGCACAGCAGGTTTGATTGTTGAAACGGAAGCGTATCGAGCGCCAGACGATAAAGCTTCCCATGCTTATGGAAATCGCAAAACCAAACGTAATGCGGTCATGTTTGAAGAAGGAGGCATCGCCTATGTCTACTTGTGTTACGGGATTCATCATCTTTTTAACATCGTGACAAATAGTAAAGATGTGCCCCATGCGATCTTAATTAGAGCACTGCATCCCATTGAAGGGATTGAATTAATGGCAAAAAGGCGCACTAAAAAACTGACAGACAAGAGGCTATGTGTCGGTCCAGGGTCAGTTTCGCAGGCAATGGGGATCACGACCGCGCAGTCAGGACATCCCTTGATCGAATCGCCTATCTGGTTGGAAGACCCAAAGATCGAGGTTCCAGACGATTTGATCAAGTCCGGACCACGGATTGGTATTGATTACGCTGGGGAGGATGCGAAACTCCCCTGGAGATTTTATCTCGATCCCCTTGCAATCTCGCAACTATTTA
>CAZWOB010000081.1:0-8720 GCA_964635295.1 uncultured bacterium | reverse complement strand
AATATCGAATTACATTCATACCCCTATTGAAATATAAATAAAATTCTTTTTTTCAAAAAAAAATCAAGCAGATATGTTGGTAAAAAAAGGAGTAACCATGTCAAAAACTGTCAAAGCGTATGCCGCACCTTCTGCTGATCAACCCCTTTCTAAGTCATCGATCGACCGCCGATCTCCGACAGCCAAGGATGTCGTGATCGATATCCAGTACTGCGGAGTGTGCCACAGCGACCTCCACACCGCCCGCAATGAATGGAAGGGTACCACCTACCCTTGCGTTCCGGGACATGAGATCGCCGGCATCGTCACGGAAGTAGGTTCTGATGTCACAAAATATAAGCCGGGAGACAAAGTTGCCGTCGGTTGCCTTGTCGATTCCTGCCGCACATGCGACAGCTGCAAAGAACACCTCGAGCAGCATTGTGAGAATGGAATGACCCAAACGTACAACAGCCCCGACAAACACCTCGACAGCACCACTTATGGCGGATACTCTGAAATGATCGTTGTGGACGAGGACTTTGTCCTCAAAATGCCTGACAACCTGGACCTGGCGCCAGCAGCTCCCCTCCTCTGTGCCGGGATCACAACCTATTCTCCCCTCAAGCAATACAAGGTTGGAGCAGGACAAAAAGTCGGCATTGTCGGTTTGGGTGGACTGGGACACATGGGTGTCAAACTCGCAGCGGCCATGGGAGCCGATGTCTATGTTCTCACACACTCTGAAAATAAAAAGGAGGATGCGATCAGGCTGGGCGCTACCGGTGTAATTTACACAAAAGATCCAGGGCAAATGAAAAAAGCTACAAACAGCTTCGACTTTATCCTCAACACCGTCTCAGCTCAGCACGACCTCAACCTTTACCTTAATCTGCTCAAAAGATCGGGCACAATGGTGCTTGTCGGTGCGCCTCCGGAACCCGCCCCTGTTGCTGCGTTCAACTTGATTTTCCAACGGCGCAAACTTGCAGGATCTCTGATCGGCGGGTTGAAGGAGACGCAAGAAATGCTGGACTTCTGCGGAAAGCACAACATCGTCTGCGATGTGGAGATGATCAATATCGACCAGATCAATGAAGCGTATGAACGGATGCTGAAAAGCGATGTGAAATACCGCTTCGTGATCGACATGAAATCCCTTAAAAAATAGAGAGTTCAATGGATTTACAATTAGAAGGTAAAACAGCCCTCGTCACTGCTTCTACAGGAGGGATCGGCAAAGCAATTGCCAAGGAGCTCTTGAATGAGGGAGCTCGAGTGATTATTCACGGCAGCCGTGATGCATCAGCGGAAAAAGTTGTCGAGGAGTTCAAGCAAAAACACTCTCAGGTTTCAGGAGTGGGAGCTGACCTAAGCAAACCCGACGGCTGCAAACAATTGATCGCATCGATTGACGAACCGGTCGATATCTTGATCAACAACTTCGGCATCTATGAAGTTGTCGATTTTTTCGAAACGACAGACGAGCTTTGGAGAGAGTATTTTGAATGCAACGTGCTGACAGGAGTCTCCCTTTCCCGTCACTTTCTTCAACCGATGCTTGAGAGGAATTGGGGGCGCATTCTCTTCATCTCAAGCGAAAGCGGGCTCAATATTCCCAAAGATATGATCCACTACGGTTTCACCAAAACCGCCCAGTTGTCGATCATGCGCGGGCTCGCAAAACTTACCCAAGGGACGCATGTGACTGTAAACGCCCTTCTGCCCGGACCTACACTGACAGAAGGGGTGGATGCGTTTATTGAGAAGATCGCTCAGGAAAAAGGGATCGAAAAAAAGGACTTGATCGATGGGTTCGTCAAAGAGCAACGCCCCTCTTCATTGACACAGCGGTTCGCCGAGGTCGAAGAGGTCGCCCATATGGCGGCATTTCTCAGCAGTCCTTTGGCGGCTCTGACAAACGGGTCATCAGTGAAGGTGGAGGGAGGAATCGTCAATCACTTTGCGTAAGTGCTGCGCGATGTCGAGACGCCTGGCAAACCACACCTCACCTTTTGACGCCGCATGGTCGAGGAACCGCTTCAGTCCACCTATCCGTCCAGGTCTGCCGATCAGACGCGGGTGAAGGCCGATCGACATCATTTTGGGGCTTGTTTCTCCCTCCTCCCAAAGCGTATCGAACGCGTCGATACAGTAGTCGGAAAAATGTGCGGCCGTGATAAATTTCCCGAATGCCATGTAGTTCATGTCGTTCGTGTCAAACGCATATGGAACAACCATATGTTCTTTCCCCTCAATCTCCACCAGATGGGGAAGGTCATCGTCATAGGCATCTGAATCATAGGTGAACCCATTCTCTATCAATAACCGCCGCGTGTTGGGGGACGGGGCCCCCTTCGTATGCCAGCCATAGGGGCGTTCTCCGCAGGCGTCTTGAATCACTTTGACCGTTTTGACGATCACTTCCCGCTCATGCTCTTCTGTCATATTTGCATGCGACTCCCAGCGATAGCCGTGTGCGGCCACCTCGTGCCCGCGCTTGACAGCGTCTTGCGCAATCCAGGGGCAGCGTTCGATCGCCCTTCCAGCAGCGCTCAACGTGCAGGCAATCTGATATTCCTCAAGACAGCTCATCACCCTCCACCAACCGACGCGAGGCCCATAGTCAAAGTGGGAATTTAGGCAAAAATTCGGTACACCCTCGACAGGCTCGATGATCTCGTAGACGCTCTCATTCTTTTCATCTCCATCCGCAAGGGACAGCTCGCTTCCCGCCTCGATGTTGATGACGACCGAGACTGCCACACGAGCTCCTCCCGGCCAATTCGGTTGGAGAGGAATCTGCCCATATCCGCGAAAATCTCTGGGATAGCTATGTCTCATTAAATCACTCCTATGGCAAATAGTATTCCAAACGCGATCAAAAGAAAAGAGATCAACGTGTGGATCATGCCCATTTGTACTTTGGGCAAAAGGAATTTTCCAACTAAAATTCCTGCGAGAGCTGCGACGATAATCCCAACTCCGTGACCGATCAATAATGACACTCCTCCGATCATTCCTGAGTACACGATCAGGCGCGACAGATCCACAAGTGTCGCCACAGCGGCGCTTGTCCCAAGGAACACTTCTTTATCATCAGTCGATTTCACAAGAAAATAACTGCGGAAAGCACCTTGCAAACCTGCCAATCCTCCGAAAAACCCGCTGAGGAGGCCGCCGGCAGCGAGGGCGCCTTTCCCTTCAAATCGCACCTCGAACAATCGAAACAACTCATTTAATCCTATAAAAAAGAGCAAGGTTCCAATGACAGCTTTTATCGGGCTGATTGTCAAAACAATCCCGAGCAGATGAATGGAATACTCGACATTCCATTTTGAGATCAACGTAAGAAGGAGCGCCCCCACTAATGAACCTAAAATTGCCGGTCCCCCGAATATCAGGACTTTTGCCCCTTCGATCGACTTCCAGAACAACGCTGTCTTCAATACATTGTTTAAAAGATGGATCACGGCCGTATAGACAATCGCTTGTTCGACAGGAACAAAGAGAGCCAAAAAAGGCAGGATCAACGTCCCCAGTCCAAACCCTGAAAAAAACGTGAGAAGAGAAGCTGAGAACGTCCCGGCATACAGAAAGAAAGTTCCAATCATAAATATGATTTACCAATCTCTCCCTTCATTTGCAATAATTACTACATTTGTAGTATAAAGCTCTTCATCTTTTTCCACCCACCGATAAGGACTATTCATGATCCCCATTTTATTACTTTCCGCAATAGCTCAAGAAGTGATGACTACAGAAGGAATACAAATCTATCAGGAACTCGATGAAATCGGCGAATACAGGCTCACCAATGACAACGCATTGATCTATAAGGTGAAGGAGGAGAAATGCGAAAATTCAAAATCTGACGAAAAATAGCCATCTGTGTATTGTCAATTTTATATGAAACAGATACTTATCGTAGGAGCAGGACCGACCGGTTTGATGGCAGCGCTGACGCTTGCCTATCGAGGGATCAAACCCACGATCATCGACAAAAAAGATGCGCCGATCTCCACATCCAATGCACTTGCCGTCCAACCCCGAACGCTGGAGATCTGGGAAGAGATCGGAATTGCCAACGACGCCTTGTCGCAGGGACACCGCCTTGAAGGGGTCACGATGTCCAAGGGAGGACAGAAGCTCACCGAATTGAGCTTGCATGACCTTCCCTCTTCCTACCCGTTCATCCTCGTCCTCCCTCAGGCGAAAACCGAGCGCCTGCTTGCAGATCATCTGGAAAGGCACGGCGTGACGGTTGACCGAGGGGTTGTTCTCGAGTCCGTCGTCGATCACGGTGACTATGTAGAGACGCAGTGCAACGGTAAAACAGAGCGCTACGACTACGTCCTTGGCTGTGACGGCACGATGAGCACGGTGAGAACATCAGCAGATATCGCCTTTAAAGGAAAAGACCTTCCACAGCATTTTATCATGGCTGACCTGCATGTTGAATGGGAGAAAAGTCCATCCATGGGACATGTGATCTTCTCTGAAAATGGCCCTCTTGTCTTCTTTCCTTTCGATAACAAGAATCATGGACGGCTGATCGCCGATGTGACAAACGACGACAGATTGAAACAGGAACATCACCCTGCATTTGAAGACTTCGCCGGTTTGATGAAAGAACGAAACACGCACAAGGCTTCTCTTGACCACATGGAATGGTCTTCAAGCTTTTGGGTGCACAGCAAAATCGCCGATACCTATCAAAAAGGCCGCCTGTTTTTAGCCGGCGATGCAGCGCATCAGCACTCCCCCTTCGGAGGTCAGGGAATGAATACAGGGATCCAGGATGCCTATTGCCTTTCAAACCTGCTCGCAGATGTCATCGAGGGGGAAAAAAGCGTCGACCACTTAAATGAATATACAAAGATCCGGCGGCCGATCGGAAAAGCGGTCGTCAGCCGCACTGATTTTATGACCCGGCTGGTCACCTCCCCTTCCAAATTTGTTCAAGGATTACGCAACACTCTCCTTCCTGTGATCATGAGCATTCCCCCGATCAGAAAAAAGGCCGCCATGACGCTGACACAGCTCATATACAGATAAAAAGATGACGATCAAATTAAAAACGACAGACAATCAAACAGTAGAGCTCAACCCGAAAGCGATCCAGAGCTTGAGCGGAAAAATCTCCGGCAACATCATTGCCCCCGGAGACAGTGCCTACGATCATGAGCGGCAATTATGGAATGGGATGATCGACCGCAAGCCGGGTTTGATCGTGCAGTGCACCGGCAAAGAAGACATTATCACTGCCGTTCGCTTTGCCAATGCCCATCACGCTTTGATCTCCGTGAGAGGAGCAGGCCACAATATTGCCGGAAGAGCGATTCAGGACGACGTCCTGATGATCGACCTCAGTAAATTGCGAGGAGTGAAAGTCGACCCCGGAACAAAAGCAGCGATCGTTTCTCCGGGTGCAACGCTTGGCGATATCGATAAAGCAACGATGCCTTACGGACTTGCCCTCCCAGTTGGGGTCAACTCAACAACAGGGATCGCAGGATTGACACTCGGCGGTGGATTTGGATGGCTCAGCCCGAAACATGGGATGACCATCGACAACCTCCTTTCCGTTGAGGCGATCAATGTAAAAGGAGAACTGCTGCACTGCGACGCCAAAACAAATGAGGAACTCTTCTGGGCGATCAGAGGCGGAGGGGGCAATTTTGCCATCGTCGGCGAGTTCACTTTCCAACTCGTCCCGATGCCGCAAAAAGTACTGTGCGGTCCTGTGGTCTTTGACATTGAAGAGGCGGAACAGGTGCTTGCGAACTATCGAGACTTCATTCTTAAAACCCCCAGACATTTCAGCATTTGGGCCGCCATGCGTTATGGCCACCCGTTCCCTTTTTTAACCAAAGAGCAACAGGGCCGTCCTGTCTTTATTCTTGTTGGATGTCATTTCGGTTCGGAAGAGGAAGGTGAAGAGCTTTTCTCCCAGCTCAAGGCATTAGGCAGTCCCATCGGAAGCCACATCGAAAAAGCGCCGTTTGTCGATTTTCAACAAGCATTTGACCCTACAGTTCCTCCAGGAGGCCGCAACTATTGGAAGACCCACAACTTTAAAAAGCTCGACGATAATCTGATCAAGACCATCGTCGGCTTAGCGAAAAACCTCCCGAGCGAGGAATCAGAGCTTTTCATCGCAAGGATGGGCGGAGCGATCAACGAGGTCCCGCCAGACGCAACAGCCTACCCACACCGTGATGCGGAATTCGTGATGAACATCCACACCCGCTGGCAAGATAAGGAAAGCGACCAGACATGTATCGAGTGGGCTCGAAAAGTCTATGCCGAAACCAAACCGTTCTCTTCAGGCGGCGTCTACTCCAATTTTGTCAGCGACGGTGATGACAACACTGACGAAGCCTATGGGCAAAACGCCGAACGATTGAAAACCATCAAATCCAAATTTGATCCGGACAATGTTCTAAGGAACAATCTTAACATCATACCTGATTGACTGTGTGCAGGTTAAATCATATTTACACAATAATGGATAATTTTCATATGATGCGGATACAGGATATTACATCCTACAACCAGGTTCTATTGAAGGAGGAATTCATGTCTAAATGGTTAATCTTAGGCTTAGCGGCCCTGACAATCTCAACAACTACGGTATCAGCAGGATGCAGAACATGTGGTTCAAATTGGGGTTCGCGCAACTATAGCAATTCTCAGCATCGGCAGGCGCGGCTGTACACCTACTACTCGAAAAATTCAAATTACCGGGATCGGAGAGACGACCAATACGCTTGTGAGGAAGACAGGGAAATCATTCGGGAGATCCACAACGGACTGCAAGCGCAAGGATACGACTACAGCCAGAACAACGTGCATGTCACTGTCGAATACGGAAAAGTTGTCTTTGACGGAAGAGTGGACTCTGAAACAGAAAAGGCGATGCTAAGAGATGTTGCGGTCAACCTGCATGGCGTCAACCACGTCATCGTCGACGTCTATGTGGACGACATCGACCCTAACCCGCAACAAACAAATCGCAGGACAATGGACACCGCCGGGTTCCGAAGATAAATTTCTGACAACAATAGGTACACTTCAAGTGTGCCTATTGTTTGTGCCACACCACGCTGAATAGATCGTGCCGCCTGTCGCGCAGGTTGATCACGCTTCCCGATGAGCGTGACTCGAACAGGTCGTTGAGGTGGAGGTCGGCAAAGATCACCGTTTCCACGTTTGGCTGGCTTTCCGCAGCGATCCCATCCCGTGAAAACACAAAATCACAAGGTGTTAAAATGCAGCTCTGGCCATAATTGATGTCCATGTTGTCTACTTTCGGCAAGTTGCCCACATTTCCAGACATCACCACGTAGCACTGGTTCTCGACCGCCCGTGCCTGGGAACAGTAGCGCACCCTAAGATACCCCTGCCTCTGGTCCGTACAAAAAGGGACGAACAAGATATTTGCCCCTTGGTCCACTAAATACCTCGCCAGTTCAGGAAATTCAGAATCGTAGCAGATCAGCACCCCGATCGCCCCGCAATCAGTCTCGATCGGTTCCAACTTGTCCCCACCTGAGATATTCCACCAGTACTTTTCATCAGGGGTCGGATGAAGCTTGGGCTGTTCATGGATAGACCCGTCGCGTAAAAAAACAAAACTGATATTTTGGATCTCCCCATTATCCAACTTAACCGGATGGGACCCCGCGATGATATTTGTATTGCCCCTCATTGCCAGTTCTTTGAAGAATTCCTTGAGATCATCTGTATATTCGGTCAGCCGGAGGATCGCTTTGTCAGGCGCCAGTTTTTCCGTCTCTATTGAAAGGAGCTGCATTGTAAACAGCTCCGGGAAAACGACAAAATCGCACCGGTAGTCGTGGACAACATCCACATAATAGGTGATGATCTTTTTGAACTCCTCGAAAGAGCTGATTTCTCGCTGTAGATATTGGACAGATGCGATACGAAGAGAATCACTGCCGCTTCGCTTATTCGCTTCCTCGGCTTCCTGCGATGCCATTTCAGGATTATGCCAGATCATGTGGACCGCATATCCCATTGAGTCTTTATCGTCGACGTCGTATCCCTCCAAGACCCCCAGGATTTCAAACCCCTGCCTCAGCTGGAAATTAATGACGGGATCGCGAACTTTTTTATCGAGGACAGCTTTAAGATAGTTTTCAGCCGACCCTACCTGCTTGAATTTCTTACGAAGCAGCGGTATGCGTCCGGCAAATATTATTCCTTTAAGTCTCAGGTATTTACATAGATTAATCCGCTCTTTGTAGAACCTTTCACCAATTCGCATGCTGCGGTGGTCCGGATCGACGAAAATGTCGACACCGTAGAGAAAGTCCCCGTTGCGTGTATGGGTTGAACAGTACCCGTTGCCTGTGATCTCCCGCCAGGAGTGTTTTTTCATCGCCTTCTGCTGATGAACGATCAGCGAGGCGCAATAACCGACGATCTTGCCTTCGTATTCAGCGACAAATTGCCCTTGGGGAAAATGACGGATCTGCCCACGCAATTCCGCCCGGGCATATTGATAATGTTCATGGTAGACCTTGTTAGATAATTGCTGGATGGCGGGAACATCGCCCACTTTTGCGTTTCTGATTACAAGGGTTGGCTGTTCATCATCTGTATCGACCATACAAGAAATATTAACGTAAACATCTATTATTTAAAAAGAAATCATCTGTTTGACATCCTCCTCTCCCTAAAGGAAGAGGATTCCTGCATCTATACAGAGCAGG
>CAZWOB010000080.1:0-9007 GCA_964635295.1 uncultured bacterium | reverse complement strand
ACGCTTTTCTCTTTCCCGATTTTCTCGAGAACGGGATGCGCTACCTCTCCCATCACCCGGATGTCGGAGCAGTCACAGGTTTGACATTAGGCTACGATTTTGAAACGAACAAGCCCACAGGCCTCATCGATACGACGGGAGTTTTCTCCACATGGTACGGGAAATGGTATGACAGGGACCAGGGCACTCCCTACGAACGAGAAAACACATCCGAACCGGGTGAAGTTTCCGCCATTTGCGGAGCAGTTTTCCTGGGGAAAAAAAGTGCGTTGGACCAGGCAAGGATAGACAGGGAAGTCATGAACAGCTGTTTTTTCATGTACAAAGAGGATATCGACCTTTCCCTACGATTGATAGATAAGGGATGGAAGCTGCGCTATATCCCTGAGCTTAAGGCTTATCACTGTCGTGGCTGGAACAAAAACAGAAAAAGGATGCCGCGCAAATACCGGCTCTGTTCCGCCCGCAATGATCTGCGGGTCAATTGGGGACGGAAGCATGCTGTCGGAAGCCTCTATTCCATGACAAAATACCTGGCTGTCAAGGTCTTCAATTGCTGAGAATACATCATCTCCTTCTATTCCCTTACTTATTACTCATGGCGGCAGGCATTATCCTTCCCTCCGACGGGTCGCACGGATTCTTTACCCCTAAAAGCCTTCTGTTTGTCTCTGCAGTATTAAGCGTTGGCCTCATGGCGATCATCAGGCAGAAATTCCATCCGAAACAACTCTATCATGGCTTATTCCTTTCGTTTTTTCTCTGTTTCCTGATTTTTTGGTTGATCATAGGCATTGCCAACCCCATGACGCTCACTTCCTCGGCCTTCGACCAGACAAAATTGTTTCTCGTGACGATCACAGTCCCTCTGATGACCCTCTACCTCTACCGGGAAAATTTAATCGATCCACGAAAAATTTTACGTATCGTCATCCTGAGCAACTTCGCGTATTGCCTGGTCAAACTTCTCTTGATCTCTCTTCATCTCGGCGGCGTTTTCAACATGTGGGATCTCTTGCACGGCGCAGGGATACGCATTCAGCAAATGAGCATTGTTTCCGGACTGCAAAGGTTGCAGACCTCGGTCGATATCTCCACACCGTTCCTTTTTATGTTCGTCTTGTTCTCCGAAGAACTTGGGTTATCGCTTTCCCCGTTCTTAAGGCGCTGTTATCTGTTGGCCGCTGTCCTCTCTAACCTATTCACATTTTCCCGGTATTTACTTGTGATCCAGGCAGCAGCTTTCTTCCTCTATCTCTGTTCAGTCAATTCCCGGAAGTTCGTGAAAGCTGCAAGCATCACACTTGCGGTCATCATCTTTGCTGTTGCCGTCATCGGTCCGCAGCCCCTAAAAAAATCGATCGAACAGAGGTTTTTCAGTCTCTCCAGCTCTCAATCCGATCAAGCCCGGGTGGAGCAGGTCAATGCGTTGATGGAACACGCGGAAGATTCTCCCTACTTCGGACAGGGCCTTGGAGCGCATGCCCCAAAAGCGATCCGCGACCACACATTACTTCACTCCTATGAGGTGCAGTGGGCTGCATTTTTGATGCAGCTGGGTATTGTCGGGGTGTCTATTCTTCTGGTTTCTCTGCTGCTCATTGCCCTCCCTTTGTTAAAGCCTCCACTCACACGCCCTTCCCTTGCCTTCTTCTTCTTATTTACACTCTGGATTTTGTCCGGATTTACGAACCCTTTCCTCATTTCTTTGCAAAGCGGGATCATCTATTCGCTCTTCCTTACGGTTGGCTGGTTGCTGCCTTCCAGAAAATTCGCATAGAATTACATTGTTTTTTTTACTCTAAACATTTTTAATAAATTTTTTTTAAAATACTGTCGTGGTATTGCATGCTGATAAAAAGAGTAAACTTCATCTGGATATTTTTTCTTCTCTGCATTTCAAATGCAAACGCAGGGACTAATGAAAACGATCCCTATTCACAAGAGATTGACAGATTGGAGCAACTGGAAAAAGATTTCCAGGCTCTTATCAAAGAGGCAAAAGAGATTATCTCGGATCACTCCTCCACAAAGGAGAAAAAGCCCTCCCCTGAACCAGAACCGCAAATGGTCACAGAAATGCCGGAGCCTCCTTCACATGAGGAGATCCTGAGTCCTGTTCCGGAGCCTGTCATTGCCGTTAAAGAAATAGAAATTGACGAACCCGTCGAACAGTCATACCAGATCTACCATGAGCCCGATCAAGAGATGGTCCCGTATGATTTTATGCCCGAAACTCCCTGGGCAGACTCTTTTTATGAACAGGCTCCCGAGCCTTATGCTTATCCTGTAAGAGAAGAAGAAAACACCTGTTCCAGTTCTTCCTATGCACGTCGGAGTAATCCTTGCTGCCGCGGGGATTCGATCCTTTTGTATGGAGACTTTTACTTCGGGGACAGGCCTGGGTATAACGGGAACATCTACACCGGCGGCCTGATGTACTTCGAAAGCTCCCTATGGCGAAACGGGGCGATGATCTTTCTGGATGTCAACGGCTCCTACTTTGAAAGTGCGAATTGCGGCGTGACGGCCGGGATTGGCGCCCGTTTCGACGTTCCCTGCTCAAATACGATTCTAGGAATCAATGCCTACATCGATTACGTCGATTCCGACATTCGTTCGTTCCGTCAGGCAAGTGTCGGCCTGGAGTGGATCAACTGCGCATATAGTTTGAGAGCGAATGCTTACTTCCCTGTAGGAAAAGAAAGGACGACACCAACCCACACCATTTGGGATGATTACATTGGGGACTATATCGTTGAAGTCGACTCGTGGATCAATGCGCTTCAGGGCTATGATATTGAATATCGCCATCACATTTGCCTCCCCTGCAATTTCTGGATGTATCCTGCGATAGGTGCCTATTACCTGTCGGGGGACAACTGCAGCAAGTTAGGCGTCATGGGAGGGCTGGAAGTCTCCTGGCGCAACATCTTTTCTGTTGAAGGGATCGCCTATTACGACCAATGCAATCGGGGCAACGCGGAAGTGCGCCTGTCCATCACGATTCCGATCGAGTCTCTTTGCAACCCCTGCCTTGGGCCTTGCTGTCCGGATTACTCAAGGGGCCGCGTGAGACGTCGAAATTATATCCCAACGGAAAGGGTGTGCTGCTACACGACAAATTATTTATGAACATAAACAGGTAGAATGATGCGACGTTTTATTTTATCAATCTGCATACAAATCCTTCTATTCAGTACGGCAAATGCGACTACCTCCGTCCTGTTTCCCTCTGAAATGGAGATTTTACAGAAAGTTGATATCCGAACCGGAAAAATGATGCAGTCCGGTTATTTTGAAGGAACAGTCAAAGATCATGACGGAAGGGTCCTGAAAATTCAGGGACATGACTCTCTTCCCTACTATCTTTTCTATCGTGATGGAGCGACTGAAATCGTCAACGACAAGGGCGATTTTTACATTGTATATCACGATCAGATCGACTCTCCTTATTTGATCGAAAAATTTCAAAACGGTTCGTTGATCGCGACTGAACACATCAAGCACAGAAACTCAAGAGAGCAGCAAGGAAGAGAAGTTGTCAAACTTCTTAGAGACAATGTAAAAGATCTCTCCTACGTGAAGAAAAGTGAACTTACAGAAGAAGATGAAGTGATCGAAGAATGGGTCAAAGAGATCAACTACCCTGACCAGGTCGAAAATATATACGACATTGACTGCGCTCTTATAGAAGAGATCCTTGGGGGAGGGTGTGAAAAACCGATTCAAGGACCTCCAGGCCCCACTGGTCCTACTGGACCTGCAGGCGATCCCGGAGGGCCAACGGGACCCGCGGGACCGACTGGGCCGACAGGACCAACGGGACCAACTGGTCCCACCGGCGCAATGGGGATCACAGGACTTACAGGCGCCACCGGGGCCACCGGACCCACTGGTCCCACAGGGCCAACCGGGCCGACTGGCGATACAGGAGCTGATGGACCAACAGGTCCGACAGGCCCCACCGGCCCTACAGGGACAACCGGATTGACAGGAGCAACCGGCGCTACCGGACCGACAGGCCCCACTGGCCCGACTGGACCGACAGGCCCCACGGGGGCAACTGGAGCGACCGGAGCAACTGGAGCCACAGGCCCTGAAGCTGTACACGAAGGGTTTTCAGCAGCAAAGACATCGTTGACTGTAAGTGGCGATACTCAACTGGATTCATGGGCAACGACATCACCGTATTTCACTGGAACTGGCTTTAACGCAGTTACAGGAACCTACACAGTGCCTGAAACAGGCAGATACGCAATCAAAGCGACCATCAATTTCCAGACGACTGCCGCAGTCAGCGTATCATTGGGAAGCGGCATCAATCCCGCCTTCGTTGTCAGAAGAACAGTGGGCGGCGCTGCCGATCTCGTGAGCGGTAACGTGCCTATCCTGAACCTCGATGTCGCGCTAATTATCACAGTTCGCGCGGTATTGGGAGCAGGTGTTGTCACTCTTGCAGGAGATGTCGACCTCTCAGCAGGTGATGTGATCGGGCTGTTCTATGAAGCTGACGGTCTCACCATAGGATTGAATCTGGGAGGCAGCGCGCTTTCGCCGGGGATCGTTTGGTCGATGCACAAACTGTAATTGTGAACTCTCTATGAAAAAGCCGTCAATTCGTTACAGAACTGACGGCTTTTTTGTATCCTTGCCACCCATTGAATAATAACAGATGACCGGAGTGAAAAAGTAGGTGATCAACTGAGCAAACAGTAAACCTCCTAAAATGATCAGCCCCATCGAGCGCCTGCTGGAAGCATCCGCGCCGATGCCGATCGCAATCGGAAGCGCGCCCATGGCTGCCGCGATCGTCGTCATCAAGATCGGACGGAAACGTACCTTGCACGCCTCGATGATCGCCTCTCTCACTTCCTGTCCCTCCAAGACTTTTTCATTGGCAAACTCAACGAGCATGATCCCGTTTTTCAATACGATCCCGATCAAGACGATCATGCCGACAAAAGCGTAAAGGGAAAGCGATGACTGAAAGATGAACAATGTGAGCAAACCACCGAATATCGATCCAGGAAGCGTAGTAAGGATCGTCAAAGGATGGAAGAAATTTTCATAAAGACTGCCCAACAGCATATAAATAATCAAAATACTGATCACCAAAAGAGCGGCCATTGCGGGACCGGTTCCTTCAAAGACAGCGGCCTGCCCCGCAAAAGAACCAAAAAACTGTTTCGGAATAAACTTATCGACCTCATCCGTCACCTTCTGCAAAGCCGTACTAAGCGCTACACCGGGGGCGATATTGAAATAGACCGTCGCCGAAGGAAGCTGGTTGATATGATTCACCTGAAGTGGTCCATTGACCACTTCTCTTCTCACTACACTGGACAACGGAACCAGCGTCTTGTTATTTTTTGGCAGTGAGGAACTCACTCTGATCTTGTCCAGCATATCAGGGCGCTTGCGCGAATCATCGTCCACCTGTACGACGAGATCGTAGATATTGATCGGCGTCTGATAAGTAGAGATGCGGGCGCCGCTGTAACTAAACTGGATCGCCTGTTCGATTGTTTTAACAGATACTCCCAGCATACTGGCCCGGTCGCGTAAGATCTCTATGCTGACCTGAGGAGCAGAAATTTCCAGATCTGAACTGACATCGGTCACCTCGGGCACTTTCTGCAGAGCCTCAGTCAACTCTTGCACTTTTGCATATAGCAGGCTCTGATCTCCAATGCCGGAGATCGCGTAGGAGTAATCAGCCCGATCAACGCTTGTGCTGACATTCAAATTGATCTGCGGGATCGGTTTTACGAAAGGCTGTATTCCCGAGAGTTGTTGAAATTCTTCATCGATCATCTCCTTGACCTGCGCAATCGGCGGCCGCTTGTCCAGATCGACCAGCCCCGCAAACACCACCCCTTCATTGGGAGGGAGAAGCTCCGGAAAATTCGCCACGGAGATCACCTTATCGACATAAGGGTTTTTTTCCAGGATCTCATTCACCTGGTCTTGGCGCGAGGCCATCGCATCATAACTGACCTCTTCTGAAGCGAGCGTCACCCCAAGCATCGCTCCCGTATCACCGGGAGGCAGAAAATCGGTCGGCACCGACTTAAAGAGGATCACAGCAAACACGACCGAGGCAACCCCAAGAAGAATTGGAACCAGACGATGCCCCATCACCCACACCAAAGCCGGTTCGTAGATCGCGACCAGCTTTTCCATCAATCGGTCCGCCTGTTCTTCCAACTTGCTCTTTTTATCCGAATGAACAAGGAACCTGGAACAAAGCATCGGCGTCAGGATCAGAGAGATCGACCCGGAGATCAATACAGAGGCGACAACTACGACTGCCATCTCATGAAACAAACGCCCGATAATACCTGGCATTAAGACAAGCGGCAAAAACACAGCGCTTAAAGAAAGGGTCATTGACAGTACTGTCGTACTGATCTCCTTGCTCCCGTCCAACGCCGCTTGAAGCGGATTTTTGCCCATCTGCTGATGGCGCACGATATTTTCCAACACCACGATGGCATCGTCCACTAAAAAGCCGATCACAAGCGTCAGTCCCAGCATCGACAAGATATCGACGCTGAAGCCCTGGACGTACATAAATGCGAACGTTCCAAAGATCGACACTGGTAAAGAGATCGAGGGGATGATCGTAGAGCTTGCTTTCCCAAGGAATAGAAAGATGACAGCAACGACTAAAATAAATGCAATCACAAGGGTTAAGATAACATCATTGATCGACTCCTCGATCATGATGGACCGATCGAACACAACCCCCAGATTGATTGAAGCCGGAAGCTGTTTTTCCAATACCTTGAGATAGTTCCTGACGTCATTGCACAGTTTGACAGTATTGGCGCCGTCCTCTTTAGTGACAGCAACAACAACGGCAGGGACCTCACCCTTCTCCTTATCCCAATAGCGCAGGTAAAATCCCTCATCATGAATGCTGTCGACCCCTTCACCGATATCTTTGACGTAGACAGGCTGTCCCTGGTTTTCCGCGACGATCAACTTGCTGTATCCATCACCATCTGTCACCTGCCCCTTAGGGACGATCGTATACGCCATCGTTTCATCATAGACAGTGCCGCTTGGCAGCGATTGGTTGGCGTCGACAAGGGCTGTCGCAATCTCGTTGATACCGATGTTCATCGCCGCCAGCTTGTCCGGGCTCACCTTCACCCTTACGTTTGACTTACTTCCCCAAATCGAAACCTCTGACACGCCGCTCAGCATCGACAGTCTCTGAGCAATAATCGTATAGCCATAATCGTAGAGCTTTCCCATTGTCATCGTTTCCGATGTGACAGCGACATAGATGACAGGCGTGTCAGCGGGGTTGAATTTTTTGTATGAGGGAGGCGCAGGAAGTTCGGGAGGCAGGTCTCCGCTGGCATTGTTGATGGCGGAGTTGACGTCTGTCGACGCCTGATCAATATCTTTGGACAGGTCAAACTCGCACACAATGGTGGTGTTCCCCTGCCTGCTTGAGGAGATCACCTGCCGAATTCCCGTAATTGTCATGAGCTGCTGTTCCAGAGGAACGGCCACATTGTTCGCCATCGTTTCCGGGTCCATGCCCGGGTTGGTCACCGTCACCGTGATCACCGGAAAGGAGATATCAGGCAGATCGCTGATCGGAAGCTGACGGTATGCCATCAGACCGAACAGGAGCAGCGCGGCGGTGACCATCGTCGTCATCACCGGACGACGAATAAAAGGTTCTGAGAGATTCATTTCTTAACCTCGAACTTTTCTCCTGGCTTCAACGCACTTTGCCCCTCAACGATCACATGGTCCCCTTTTGAGAGCCCATTCAATACTACAAAATAAGGGCCATGCTGCTGTCCTAATTCGATCCGTTTGATTTCAGCTGTGTTCTGCTTGGTTGCCGCGAGCACAAAATTCCCCTTGGTATCTTTGTTGACTGCGCCTTCCGGAACCAGCACCTTTTCTCCCAAGTCGTAGACCTCCAGACGGAAAGTCAGATACTGTCCCGGCCATAGACTCTTGCTGCTGTTATCACTGATCCCCCGCAACTTCACCGTCCCGCTATTTTGATCGACAGTATTATCGATAAAATCCAGGTAAGCGATCTCGCTCGACCTCTTTCCATCAAGAGGAGTGATCATGATCTGCAAACCCTGTTCCGATTTATCCTGGTACTCTCTGATCAGGTTGAGATATTTTTCAGGAACAGTGAATAACAAGTAGATAGGGGTGATCTGGTTCAGTGTAACCAACGCTTTTTCCTGGTTCGCTCTGACAACGCTTCCCTGATCATAGGCGTGCATTCCGCACCTGCCATCGAACGGCGCAGTGATCGTTGCGTAGTCCAGTTCGATCTTCGCCTTCAACAGCGCCCCTTCAGACTGGTCCACCTGTCCTTTCGCCTCTTTGAGCTGAGAGACGTATTGCTGATAGTCAAGCTCTGAAACATAATCCTCCGGCCGCAATCCCTTGTACCGTTCCACTTTTTGGGTCAAAAATTCATAAGAAGCCTGAGCTTCTTCGAGCTTCCCAGCAGCCTCTTCGAGCTCCGCCAGATAGGGGGAAGGGTCGATCCTGTATAGCAAATCCCCTTTGGAGACATCGCCGCCATCCTTGAAATAATAACCCAACACTTTGCCGCCCACCTGGGGAATGATCTCTACTGATTGAAACGCCTCCGCGTTCCCTACAGAATCAATGTAGTAGGAGACCTTTTCAACTTTAACAGGGGCCAGTTTCACTTCAGGCAGCGCCTGTTTCTCTTCCGGTTTCTTTGAGCCGCACCCAAAGATGCATAAGGCGCACAAGCCTAGCATGATTTTTTTCATTTACATTCCCTTCCCAAGATTCCTGTCGCGTAGGCGAGATTGACGATCGAGGTGAACCATTCCTTTTGCGCATCAACAAGCGAGTAGCGGGCATCCGCCAAACTGGTCAACGCATTGACAACCGTTGTGATGTCCACAACTCCCGCCTCGAACTGCGCCAAGGTAGCCTGATAGGATTCGGCTGCCGCCTCGACGTAGACGCGGTTCAC
>CAZWOB010000079.1:0-9030 GCA_964635295.1 uncultured bacterium | reverse complement strand
ATTTTGATTTTCAACCTTCTAAAGCACTTTAGAGGGAATTAGGCAACACACCCGTACGGAATGAAAGCTACACAACATTGACACCATCATAAACCAATGTTAAAATACTGAATCTAAACAATAAACATTTATACAAGATCTATACTTACTCACCTATCGGTCACAAATTAAAATAGAAGGAAGTTTAGTGAATTTTCAGGGGTATCAAGCAAAGTATCGACGTCTCTTCGACGAAAGCGCCTCCTGGAAGCTGCTTCGCGCTGACAACTCCCCGTACATTCTAGCTTTCATCTCTGATCTTTTCTCAGAAGAACATGAAGTCCCTTACGGGCGTGCCCGGATACTGCTTGATGCCGAAATTAAACGGAGCCGTGATCTTGGCATTTGGGCCACTGAAACTAATGCCGGAACCTATTTGAACCTATGGATCAGAAATGGTTGGCTGCGTGAAATGGATGACATGCTGACAAAAACAGATGCAAGTGAGACAGCACTGCGTTTTTGCTTAGGACTGGATGAGCGCACCTCTGGGACTACAGCTTCACATCTTCGTATTGTTCAAGAAGCAGTACGTGATCTGTCCATTGCGATCAATCCCAGTATCAATGATAGAGTAGCGTCTTATGAAAGTAAAAAGGCTGAGATCCAGCGTGAAATCGATGCTATACAAGCTGGTGACGTTACCGTGTTGAACGAAGTTGAACAACGAGAACGCATCAAAGAGATCTACCATCTTGCCTCTGTTTTGACCGGCGACTTTAGGAAAGTCGAAGATGAAATACGACAGCTTGATAAAGATCTTAGAGTTCAAATGATTGAAGAAGACGCCTCTCGAGGTGCGGTTTTGCGTAATGTAATGGAAAAAGAAGATCTGCTGTCATCGACTGAAGCTGGGAGCGCCTTCGAAAATTTTTATCAACTTTTATGCGATCAAAATCGCTCGACGGAGTTTCGTGAGCAACTAGGCAGCATTCTCAGCCAGCCGGCGGCAAAACAGTTATCCCCTGCTCAACGCCAATTTCTAGGAAAATTAATGCGCGAGCTAACGAGTGAAAGCGAGCGGGTCTTTCGTGTCAGAAGACGGACTGAAGAGGGGTTAAGATCCTATATTGAAAGCGGTGCCTCCGCAGAAAATCACAATGTTGACCTGCTCTTGTCAAAGCTTGAAAAAATCGCCCTTTCACTCCACCATGTAGGTGTTGATTTAAAGACAGAAACCTCACTTAGACTTCCGGTCGGTCCGATTGAAATCAACTCTCCAGAATCAATGAAACTGAAAAGTCCCGATGATCAACTTGATACTACAGGAGTTGAAGAAAATGAAAATAGTCGAGAACTGAGCCCTCATCTTCTTGAATGCCTTGAAGCTGTCAAAATACGTGAAATCGCAGATCGAGCGCATCATACACTAAGAGAGCTTGGACCAATGTCCGTAGCAGGACTTGCTCAACAACACCCGCTTAAGTCAGGGTTGGAGGAGCTCGTTGCCTACTTAAGAATAGCTCAAGCGGTAGGCGCAGCGAAATTGGACCGGAAAGAACATGTAGAGGTAATGGATAAGCAAGGAGTCGTCGTAAAAGCTTCTATCCCTACTTATATGCTCAGCGCAGACTTGTTTCCTGAGCAAATCGATGAGTTGGCACTATGAATCAAATAACGGAGTCTAGGAGATGACAACGAATCATTCACATAACAGCTTTTTCTCTATGATAAAAAATAATGGAGAAGAATGTTCTCCTGAGAAAGAAGATCTAGAGCCCCCGATTGAAGGTGCCAAGGAGTATGAATCCTGTGAATCAGAAGATTCTGAAATGCCTCACGAAGCGAAACGCGTCTTAGTCCATCTGATGAGGCAAGGGGTCATTATCTCAGCGCAGCACCAAAAATTGTTTGAACTGGTTTGCCGTTATGAAACATATGTGCGCAGGCATCTATCGGAAGTTTTTTTGCAGCTTATTCTGGATCGCAAGTCAGGAATTGCATTTGTCGCGAGCCTAGAAAATGAATTTGCATCGGATGATAGTGACGACGAATCAACATCGCTTATTTCAAAACGCACGTTACCTTTGTATGATACGCTCATTCTGCTTGTGCTTCGTAAGCACTATCAAGAACGCGAATCTACAGGAGAACAAAAAATTACAATCGATATCGAACGGTTGGAGTCCTACTTAACGCCGTTTGTCCCCTTGACCGACCACTCATCTTTGGATCGCAAGAAGTTGGTAGCCAGAGTCAAGGAAATGGTTCGAAGGAAAATCTTATCAACAATTCGCGGTTCTGAGGATCGATACGAAATCACCCCCATTATCCGCTATGTCGTCAATGCGGAGTTTCTCGAATCAATGCTTGCAGAGTACACAAATCTTGCTTCAAATGCAGATAATGCTGCCTGTTTAAAAGATGAGGAAATGCTATGAGTAAAGAAACCAACACTCCTCACTGCATATCAAACAATGACCTGTTTTCTCAAAGCCAAATACGATTGACCGAGCTATCGGTTTATAATTGGGGATCATTTCATGGACTGCATACTGCGAATATCGACAGGTACGGAACACTAATTACCGGTGATAACGGCTCAGGCAAATCAACCTTGATCGATGGTTTGATGGCATTGCTTTTACCTGCAGGAAAGGCAGCGTTCAATGTCGCTGCAGCACAAGGTGATCGATCAGATCGTTCGCTTCTATCCTATATGCGAGGAAGCTTTGGATCCGCTCATGATGGTTCCAATACTAGAGTAAAGAGCAAACGAGAGAAAGGCGTTGTGACGGGCCTACGAGCCTTGTATCGAGGCGATGATGGAACGTATGTCACACTAGCCGCACTATTTTGGACAACAGGAGCAACTAACGCACTGAGCGATGTCAAACGGATTTATATAGTAGCTAAAAAAAATTTAACTTTAAAGGAAGTGTTGGATGCCTTTGGAGATGGCAGCGCGAGAAAGCTGAAACAGTGGATCAAAGATAATCCCGCCATTGAATGTTGTGATGATCGCTTTTCCGATTATCAAGAGCTCTATCGAAAACTTCTATACATGGACAACAAAAATGCGCCAGCTCTTTTGTCTCGAGCTCTCGGTCTCAAGAAAATCGACGATCTAACAAAGCTGATCCGTGAGCTTGTGCTGGAACCGAGCAATGTGAAGGGTGATGTAAAAAAGGTAGTTGATGAGTTTTCTGACCTCGTTGCTATCCATGATCAGGTGAAAGATGCTCAGGAACAGTGTACGCATTTAAGCCGCCTGCCTGAATTAGCCAATGCCATTGCTGACGCGAAACAATCGTTAGACTCGCTATGGCAGGAAAAACAGGATTTACCCGTTTACTTTGGTGAAGTGCTTTCGATTCTATGGAAGGAAGAGTTAGACAAGATCAATACAGAGATAAATGAGGTTGCAGGGCAAATAAAAAACGCTCAAGTCGATGAACAAGACGCTCAAGCATCGGTTGAAAAACGGCACGCTGACTATCTGAATTTAGGTGGGGACAAAATAGAGCCTTTAAAAAAGGATATTGAACACCTTAAGAGCAAACTCAACGATATTATTCGAGCATCTTCAAGTTATCAAAGCACTTGCCAAAAGCTCGATCTTGACCCAGAGCTCAGCGAAGACAGTTATTCGCAGAACATTAAGGTGATGGCTGAAAGATTAGTACAAATCAATGATGAAACCGAGAAAAGTCAAGATCATTTCGCAGAAATAGCCGGGCAGCATAGTGCGAAAAAGAGCGAATTGAATTTAATTAGAGATGAGATTCGTGAGATTGAAGCGCGCCCTGATTCAAACATTGATGTCCGATATCAAAAGCTTCGAGACAACATGGCGGACTCGTTGGAGATATCTAACAATGAGCTGATCTTCATTGGAGAACTCATTGACGTTAAAGAAGATGAAAAACCCTGGCAAGGAGCAATTGAGCGCGCATTGGGAGGTCTTAAAACGACTTTACTAGTCCCCCGTAAAAGCTACTCCATGGTTACCCGATGGCTGAACGTCAGACACACAGGGCTTCATGTACGTGTACAAGTTGTCTCAAATGATGAAACGAAAAGCTCTGCTGTCAATTTTAAAGAAAACGGATTTTTGAGAAAGCTTATCTGGAAGGATCATCGCTATCGCGATTGGACGAAAGCATTTTTAACATCGTACGATCTGCAGTGCGTTTCCGGAACGGATGAGCTTGACATCACCCCTTTCTCAATGACTAAAGAGGGCCTCATCCATAAAGAGCACGGAAGGTTCGAGAAAAAGGATCAAAACAGAGTTGACGACCGTAGAAAGTGGAACCTTGGATTTTCAAATAAATCGCGTCTCTCCATTTTACTCAATGATCAACGCGCCATTGAACAGACCCTATCCGAATTTGAGTCTAAATTAGCAGGAGCACGTGAATCTTTAAATAAAGTTTCAGATGAGAAGGATTTATGGAAAAAACTTCAATCCTATGAATGGGAGCAGATAAATGCTCCTTTTTGGCAGAAACGCTATGACAATGCCAAAGCTGAACTAGCAAGACATATGGAGTCTGAAGGCGACTTGAAGCAGGCCAGAATTCTCTGGGAGGATGCCAAAAGAGCGCTCTTGGAAATCCAGCAGGAAAAAAGCACTCTCTTAGTACGCAAAGGATCTCTTGAAAAGGATCAGCACAATGCAAACCAAGAGCACGAGAAGGCTCAAAAAGAAGCTGAAACTGGGATGAGCGATATTAGTCGATCCCGTCTTGAGCAACGAGTCGGAAAGGTCACTTTAGACAACAAGGATAAATTATCACAAATTGAGCGTGAATTAGATCGTGAATTAGAAAAAGTGCGAACAAAGAAGAGTGCGTCCGAAAGTACCGCAAACGGTATTATGGGTTCATTTAGGGGGAAAGACAAATGGCACCCTATTACAGTAGACTGGCCGAGCGGACTCGATGGACTGCAGGATCACTTAGACCACTATGATCACCTTAAGAAAGAGGGGTTACCTGATCTTGTCGACCGATTTAAAGAGCGATTGAATAAACATGCGACACAATCGTTGGCGCAAATTCAAGATAAACTTAACTCAGAACGTGATGATATTTACGAGCGCATTGAAACAATTAACCAAGTATTAAAACGCACAGAGTTTAAACAAGGCAGCTTTCTGAGGCTTGTTTGGAAAAAAGAAAAGTATCCGCATGTGCAGGATTTTGAACGGAAACTCACCCGCACACTAGGTCAAATGACAAGCGATGATCACGAGTCAAGATTTCAACTGCTAGCTGAAGTTGTTGACATTCTGGAAAAAGCAAGTACACCAGGAACATCCCATACTTTGGAAAGCATGAGACTTTTAGATCCAAGGTATCAAATGTCATTTTGTGCAGAAGAAGTGGATTCGGCAACCCTGACGATAAGAGATGTCCTAGAATCTTCCAGCGGTAAATCTGGAGGAGAAAAAGAAGCGTTCGCTGGCACAATTGTCGCTGCCAGCCTTGCTTATGTCCTCACCCCGAAAAATCATCATCAGCCTGTTTATTGCACTGTATTTTTGGATGAGGCTTTTTCAAATACAGCAGAAGATGTCAGCCGGAAAGTGCTGCGTGTCTTTAAAGAGTTGAATATTCATGTGAACCTCATTACACCTTTTAAAAACCTGAATCTTTCCAGAGAATCAGCTCGATCATTACTTATTGCCGAGAGGGATCCTGTGCTCCATGAAAGCCGGTTGTGCGAAGTGACCTGGGAAGAAATAGATAGAAAAAGAGACCAGCAACAAAGAGCCTCGCTGAAGGATGCAGAAGCTCTGGGAATAGACATACAGAAAGCGAAAACTCATGAGCTCCAGTCCACAACATAAAGAACAACACGCCCAATTGCCTTGGGGTCTTCTTCCGCAAAATGCTATCGCCCATTTAAGGCAAAAAGAGTGGCTTAACAAAAAAAACCTGAAAAATCTCCTAAAAGGCGATCGCCCCTTTCCGATCATTTTCCATTTAAAGCCTCCCCAAGGAAACGCTATCCTTAAAAATATTAATCACTTTCAAACCTTTATTGCCTCTTGGAAAGAATTCATACCCGATCAAAATAGCCGAACCTGCGAGGTCATTTGGGAGAAGCGGCGTTTTAGGCAACTATCGGAACAAATGATCCCTGTTAAGTTGATCATCCATGATATTGCCACGCTCGCCTGCATCCTAGGCAAGGCGGAAGAAAATCAACTTATTGAATGGCGCAGGAAGATCTCATTTATCATGACTGAGCTCCACATAAATACAACAAATGAAACAGCCCTGTTTAACACATTGATCAATCACCTTGACGCAGTAATCAAACTAGACGATTGCGACTTGCGTTTACTTGTTAAATTAATCCCTCAATTGAAACAAGGAATGGGTAAGGGTTGCTACCTGAGATCATTGCCAGTCACATATGTTGATACAAAATTCATCGAAAGCAATTTTAGTCTCATTGAGTCTGTAGCGGATGCTGTCATTGACCCTACGATTAAGGAAAGAGGTTTATTAGATTGGCTGCAATGCAGAAGTAAGCCAATGGACTGGTTGTTAGTCAGGCCTTTATGTAGCAAAACAAGAAAAGCTTTAGGCGGAGTTCCCCTGCTAAGACTCGCCTCTGACACTATACAAGATTATGAATTGCCCGCTCATCATATTTTAATTATTGAGAATGAACAGCCCTGTTTAGCCCTTCCCGAAATCTCAGGAACAATTGCGATTGCTGGAGGAGGTAAAAATGTTTCCTGGATGAGAGCTGCATGGCTGACATCAAAACGCGTCGCTTATTGGGGGGATCTTGATTCAGAGGGATTTAGAATATTAAGCGATGCAAGGAGCAAGTTGAGTACGCTCACACCGTTAATGATGGACCGGGCAACGGTTGAAGCCTACATGGAACGAATGGTCGATGAGTTTGACCCCTTTGACAAAGAGCCCATAGCACTTAACCAGGAAGAGCTGAAATTATTTAGGGAGCTGCGATCTAAAAAGTATCTTCGCACAAGATTGGAGCAAGAAAGGCTGCCCGTGGACTATGTGAAAAAAATCATCAGCGCTTGGGTAAAGTGAACTAGACGAGACTTAAAAGATTTTTAAATCAGGGTGCGCTTAAAGATTCGAAACACAACATTTGAAAATATCTCGCAGTATTCTAATTGATATTTAATGTTATTATATGTTACATTATGTTACATATGGATAAACCATGCAAATAGTGATTACCGACTGGGCTCTACAATCATACATAAAACTATCACAGCAATTTACAGAAACTGAATATAGCAATCTCCTTCGGCCTAATGTCGAATTACTGTCTGATTATCCTCACCATCAGAAATTTAAGGATGATAAGTTTTGGGGACCTTGTAAGGATAAAGGTGGGAAGATTATTCGAGAAGGATACAAGATGAAATGGCACAATATCGGACCTGGAAATGTACAACTCCGCTTACTTGTTGTTATTACTGACGAAACCGCTTATCTATGCAACGCATATGTCAAAAACAATGCAAACAAAGATTTTAGAGAAATGGCTAAATTAAAGGACAAAATTTCACTCATCAAGGAAGGAAGATACATCTTTAGAGGAGAGTTGCTATGAACTTTGCTGAGCCTCATGATCCCAATAAAAAAAACAACCCACACGCATTAGAAATCTTGATAATGATGCGTAACGAAGGAATTGAAGACGCCTTTATCGACTGTCTAATGGAACACTGTCAACGGTATGAAGGACTAAAAGACCTTATGCAAATGTGGTTTGAAGAAAGTGACGAAGGTGAAAAAGAACTAATAATTGCAGACCTTCAAGAAACACTAGATGACATTATTAATGCCCCAAAAGAACCTGAAGAGCGCCCCTACCTCCATTATGAAGACCTTAAATCAATACAACATGATATACACGACTTTAAAAACAAATTACGAGAAGAGGTAGATCGTCAAGGAGGGATTACCGCGCTAGCTAGAAATACAGGCATTCCTCAACCATCTCTTAGCCGTTTTTTTTCTTCTGATTCAATGCCACGCAGAACTACACTGTACAAAATTGCAAAAGCATTAAATCTCCCAGAATCAGCTATCGGTTTCAAATGGACTAGATGATCAATAACTTCTAGTTGCTCGAGATATTCTCAAATGAACTAATCGATGAACGCGTTTTTGTGATGAACCATAAATGATTTATAAATTTAAAAATCGGTGATTAACTTCATTGCTGGCCAATACTCAATTTATCCATTAGAAGGGATGGCCGAATGCCTAGACTCAACAACGCACGCTCTCTTTGAAAGCTGATCGATTAATTCATCGAAACTCTCTTTATTCTTAAGATCAAGATTAGCATCCCATTCATCCAAAAGAAATAGTTGTGTATTCACATTTTCTAGAAGTTCGTTTAGAACAGTCTTCACTTTCTGTCCTGTCGAAAGTTTGTCTTGGATTCTTTTAAAGATAAGTTCGTGACGAGTTGGTAGGTAGTATGCGGATTCGTTGTGATATGATTTTAACAAAAGCAGCAAACTTGTCTTTCCACATCCATTTTCCCCCCTAATTTGAAACCGGCCGACAGCTGGTAATTGATCCAGCAAAGATTTAGGATCTATGGAATTTTTCGCCTCTGTTTTCAATGATAGTCGATCCCATTGTATCCGGGCTTGCAATTGCTCTGAGTGCAGGATGCCTTCTGATGGTTCAAGTATTCCCAGAACTGTTTTAATCCGAGATTTTTGCACTGGGTAATCACTCAAAAGAAATAACATTTCATACGAGTAGGACAAAACTTGAAAAAGACGAGGTAATGTGACCACCATAGTCGCTAACCAAATAAAGTCTGTTGATCGCATGATTCCAAAAATAACAATAGCGATAAAAGAAGGAGCAAGGAGAGAGATAGCCATCAATACACTAATCAATTGACTATATGACTCAAGCTTGACAGCACTTGCGATAAGCCTGTTGGAGCGTTTATTGGTCTTGTTTTTCCAAAGACCAATATTATAAGAGTTACTAAGCAAAATATTATCCCAGGCTTTTAACA
>CAZWOB010000078.1:5498-9082 GCA_964635295.1 uncultured bacterium | reverse complement strand
CGAAGGTCCTGGATAATCTGCACCCGTTCGATGGTATCGATGTCGGAATGGAGATACTTTGCCTTCACGTTCAAGTCGACCAGATAGTTGGTCAACTCCTCTGCCAGCCGTTTTGTCAACGTGGTGACAAGGACCCTGTTCCCCTTGAGGGTCTCCTGACGGATCTCGTCCAAAGCGTCGTCCACCTGCCCTGTGGCTGGCCGGGTCTCGATAATCGGATCAAGCAATCCGGTCGGACGGATCACTTGTTCAACAACAACCCCTCCCGCTTCCTCAAATTCCCATCCGCCGGGCGTCGCCGACACATAGACCACCTGATTGATCCGTTCGTAGGTCTCCTCAAATTTCAACGGGCGGTTGTCGAAAGCTGAAGGCAGTCTGAATCCAAAGTCTACCAAGGACTGCTTGCGCGCCCGGTCGCCATTGTACATGGCGTGCAATTGAGGAACCGTCTGATGCGACTCGTCAATGATCAACAAATAATCGTTGGGGAAGTAATCGAGCAAACATGACGGGGGCTGCCCCTCTGTTCTCCTGCCGAAATGGCGCGAGTAATTTTCGATCCCCTTGCAAAAGCCCACTTCCTTGATCATCTCCAGGTCGTGACGGGTGCGCTCCTGAATGCGCTGCAGTTCGATCAGCTTCTTTTCTTTGTCGTAATAGGCCATCCGCTCTTCGAGCTCCGCTTTGATCGTCTCGATCGCCTGCAAACGGATCTCCTCGGGAGTAACGTGGTGGGAACTTGGATAGATGGTGACTTGCTCGATCAGCCTGGTCATTTTGCCTGTCAACGGATCGATCTCTGTCAAACGCTCCAGTTCGTCGCCGAAAAATTCCAGTCGAATGGCGACATCTTCTTCATAAGCGGGAAAAATATCGATCACATCACCGCGAACGCGAAAGGTCGCTCGGGCAAAATCATAATCATTGCGCTTATACTGCATCTCCACCAGATGCAGTAAAAGATCGTCCCGGCGGTACTCAACGCCCGTTTTTAAATGCAGGTTCATCCCCCGGTAGTACTCTGGAGAGCCCAGTCCATAAATACAGGAGACTGAAGCGACGATCAGAACATCTTCCCGTTCGAGAAGCGAGCGTGTCGCGCTGAGCCGCATCTTATCGATCCTGTCGTTGATCGACATATCCTTTTCGATAAACGTATCTGTACGGGCAATATACGCTTCGGGCTGATAGTAGTCATAATAGGAAACGAAATACTCGACGGCATTTTCCGGAAAGAATGATTTGAACTCTTGATAGAGCTGGGCGGCAAGGGTTTTGTTGTGCGCCATCACCAATGTCGGCCTCTGCACTTTTTCGATCACATTGGCCATGGTAAATGTTTTACCCGAACCCGTAATCCCGAGCAAGACCTGGGATTTTGTACCTGCGTTGATCTCGTCGGCAATTTTTTTGATCGCCTTCGGCTGGTCTCCCCGGGGCTGATAATCGGTATGTAGCTTAAACTCCACTGCGCTCCCGGGCCATTTTAGAAATTTTCTTCCAGGCGCCGCCGATTCCCATGGCGCTGGTCATCTCTTTGACGGTCTGGTTGGAGACCTCGATCATCTTCTGCGTCCCCTCATAGATCACCTGCTCGACAAACCCTTTGTCCTGAGCAAAGTGCTCCCGTTTTTCCCTGATGGGATCGAGAAAGGCGTTAAGCGCTGCGGCAAGTTTCTGCTTCACCTCTACATCCCCGACCGTCCCCGTGCGATAACGGGTTTTAAGCTCTTCCACTTCCTCTTTGTTCGGGTTGAAAATATCATGGTAGATGAAGACGGGGTTCCCTTCCACAGTCCCTGGAACATCGGCGCTGACGCGGTTGGGATCAGTGAACATCCCCTTGACCTTTTTCTCCACCGTCTTGACGTCATCAGAGAGGTAGATCGCGTTGCCCGCAGACTTGCTCATCTTCCCTTTCCCGTCTATGCCGACAAGTGTCGGAACGTCGCTGAGCAGGACTTCAGGAAGAGGGAAAACCTCACCGTAATACTGGTTGAACTTACGGGCGATGTCGCGGGACAGCTCGATATGCGCTTCATTGTCTTTGCCCACGGGGACCAGATGCGCACGCGGCATGAGGATGTCCGCGGTTTGCAGGACGGGATAGCCGATCAGGCCAAACGGGATGCTCTCAGCGTCGATATGGGCATTGCGGGCCATCTCTTTAAGACTGGGTAGCCCTGTCAACCGGTTCAGCGAGATCATCATTTCAAAATAGAGGTTCATCTGATAAACAGCAGAGGTCGCTGATTGCAGGTAGATCGTCGATTTTGCGGGGTCGACCCCGCACGCAAGATAATCAAGCACCATTTCCCTGATGTTGCCGCGCATCTCCATGATATGCTCTTTTTGCGGCTTTGTCGTCAGCGTGTGCAGGTCGGCGATGATAAAATAGCAGTCATATTTCTCCTGCAAGGCAACGCGGTTTTTGAGCGATCCGACGTAATGTCCCAAGTGGAGCCTGCCTGTCGGCCTGTCTCCTGTCAATATCCGTTTCTTTTCAGTCATTATCCTTAAAATACTCCTAACTTATTTGCCGCTTCACCCAAAATCACAATGAGGGAAACCACAATGGCGGCTGCAAGTGCAGGCTTTCCGCCAGGTACGGTAAAACTTCCTTTAAACCCTTTGTGATAACGCCCGGCCCAGACCATCAACGGCGGCATCAGTCCCAGTAAGATGACGACGCCGAATGCTCCTGCATATTCCAGCGCGCTTAAAAATGCGCGAGGCGACATCAAGATGAAAAATAATGGGGGAACAAACGTTAATGCCACAAGGAAAAAGCGTCCCACATGCGTTTTTTTGATATGCAGCCCATCAGCCAGGAAGTCCGACAAACTCAGCGTCACTCCCAAAAAGGAGGTGACAATGGCAAAGAAAGAGAACATTTGCGCGATCACTGAAACAAATGATCCGCCCAACTGTTCTGAAAGAAGGGTTGCCCCATTGGCCCCTTCCTGAAAACCTTCCCGTATGCCGTAGGGGCCTTCGATCGGCACCACGCCCAGCGTAATCATTTCCCAAAGGATATAGACGATCAAGGGGATGATGCTACCGATCAGGATCACTTTTTTCAATTTAGCTGTGTTGTGGTGCATGTAAGTTGTCAGCGTCGGGATGATGATATGGAACCCGAACGATGTCGCGGCAACCGAGACCGCCAGCCAGAAATTGCCCCAGTTAGCGTAGGATAGCAGGTGGGTGTCTACGTGTGGGGCCATCAACAGCGTCATCGCTGAATAGGCGATCACAAGTCCGAGCATCAGCAGGCGGTTGAGCAGGTCGACATACTTCGTCCCTTCATACACGAAGAAACCGAAGATCAATAGCAACGGCAACGCACCCGCCCATTCGGGAATGGTCAGCCCTGTCATCATTTCAACGCAGTTGACGACAACCGGCGCGCCGCCGGCAAGATAGGCCGTCGTCAGCAGGTAGAGCAGGAACAAATAGGTGATCCAGCTGACCGCTTCGCCAACTTTTCCAATCGTCCGATGGGCCATGGTGATCATATTGATATTTTCACCCAGCCATAAGTTCACTTCCAATATCAGAAAAGCCGTATAGGTCATGTA
>CAZWOB010000078.1:3086-5398 GCA_964635295.1 uncultured bacterium | reverse complement strand
TTTCACCCAGCCATAAGTTCACTTCCAATATCAGAAAAGCCGTATAGGTCATGTATACCCAGTAAAGGAGAAATAAGACAAGGGTCGGGGCGAACCCTGCAAGGCCGGTAACCACAGGCAGCGCAAGCATACCTGCTCCGATCGTCGTTCCAGATACGAGGAGGACCCCTCCAATCACTTTATTTTTTATCATCATCTTGTTGTCACCAACTCTAAACAAACAATTCCAAGGGATATTATGATAATCAAGGCCAGCACCCCTTTTCCTCCAGGAACCAGCACAGGCCCCTGAAGATTTTTCTTGTAGCGGCCCCGATAGGCCATCAACGCCGGCATCACACCAAAGAGGATGACGGCGCCGAACGCACCGGCATAGCTAAGCGCTTTTAAAAAGATTCCGGGATAGATCAGAGCAAAGACAAAGGGAGGCGTCAGCGAAAGGACGCACAGCTTCACTTTGCCGAAAGCGTTTTTCTTGATATGCAGGCCGTCCGCAAGGAAGTCGACAAAGCTCAACGCGACGCTTAAGAACGAGGTAATGATCGCAAAGAAAGCGAATGCTTCCGCGAGATCGACCACCCACGCGCTGCCGACAATATTGCGCAATGCGCGTGTTGCCATATCTCCCTGGTCTAACGCCTGCCGAAAGCCGTTCTCACCGTCCAAAGGAACAAGCCCCAGGATCAGCCACTCCCACATCAGGTAGATCACAAGCGGGATCGCGCTTCCGACCAAAATAGAAAAACGGAGTTTCTTCACATCGTGATCGAGATAGGTTGTCAGACTGGGAACAAGATTATGGAATCCGAATGAGATAATCATCGCAGGAATCGCGTAAGCAGCGGCGCTCCAGTCCACATGCGACAGCAGGTCCAGGCTGACATGTCCGCTGCCAATCCCGACAAGCACAAAATAGGAAGCAACCAGCCCAAGCATCAGCAGGCGGTTGATCCGGTCCACCATCGCCGTCCCCAAATAAAGGAAAACCCCGAAAAGGAGGGTCAAAAACAGACTTCCGGCCCATTCGGGGATGGAAACCCCCGAAACCGCCATCAAGCTGTCGGCGATCAGCTGCCCGCTGGCCGATACATAGGCGACCATCAACGAATAAAAGAGAAAGGCGAAAAGAAGCCATGCAAAAACCGCGCCTATTGGCCCTAGGGTGCGCGAGGCCATTGTCACGATATTTACCTCTCCCTTGAACCATAGGTTCACCTCTAAGACGAGGAGTCCCGTGGTCGCCATGAACAACCAGCAGAAAAAGAACATGACGCATGTGGGGCGGAAGCCTCCAAGTGCCGTGAGCACGGGAAGACCCAGCATCCCGGCGCCGATACAGCAACCGGCCACCAATAGAGTGGCTCCTAAAACGCGATAATTTGATTGGGCAGCATTCATTTTTCTCTCTCTAAAATTTTGTTGATATACTGTGAAATGTAAATTGGGGGAAGAGTAAGATTAATGGCCGGTTGGCCACCAAAATCGAAAGAAAAAATGAAAATGAGTCTGCTTTTTCATAAGCCCTCATTATAAAATACACGCTCTTTTAGAGCGAGCTCAATATTTGCTTGTCAGCCTTTTTCTGTTCTTGTCCCAAACGTCCAAGATCGTGCCCGTCATAATCGACGAATTTGAGGAATCTCTCAAATGCTGGGTGTACACGGACCACCTGCTTTGCCATTTCCTGCGCGACAAACCGGTAGTTTGGATGGCCTGCGGGCTGTGACCTTAATTCGCAAAGCCACTGCAGAGCGCGTAAATTAATGTTGTAGTACCAGCGGATATTATAGGCCATCGGGACGACATACTGCGCTTCCTCTGGAAGTTCTGTCGCAATCGTATCAAAAGTTTCCTTCGCTTTCTGCATCGCTGCGTGATAATCGGACTCATACTCCATTCCAGAAATTTCAGGAGGAGTGAAGTATCCGTAATCACAGGAAAGCAGTTGACGTTCCTGAGTCAGGATCCTGTGGCGCTGGAGATCGCGGTAAACGCCGAAATCAGCAAGAATTTCAAACGTGAACGAAGCGTGCTCTAATGCTCTTGGTGACTTGTGCCTGCGGTTCTCGCGGGAACTGCACCCGGCGTCGAGAATCCGCTCGAGATCTTCCATTGGAAGTTGCTGGCAATAGGCGCAAAGGTCTTCCAACCCTCTGTCGCTGTTTGCATACAGCATGGCTGCCGCTACCTTGATCACCGATTCCTTATCATGGGAGACCAGACGCACGCCCTGGTCCATCTGTCTTTCAGGGAAGACCATATTTTTCGCAGTGACCATGGCGATCTCCATATTCATCGCTTCATAATACTGC
>CAZWOB010000078.1:0-2986 GCA_964635295.1 uncultured bacterium | reverse complement strand
CATATTTTTCGCAGTGACCATGGCGATCTCCATATTCATCGCTTCATAATACTGCGCATAGCCCTGGTGCGTGTGGTGGCTGAGATCAGACCTTCGAATAAACGATGGGATCACCTTGTTCAGCTCGTCGAACGAACTGCGCCCGATTTCCTGGATTTCCGCCAAATTGCTGCAGTGCAGCTTATGGATCAGCTGCTCGTAGAATCGGCCGTTTCCGAACATCCCCATATTGGTCAGCGTTCCGGCAGGAAGAAGACCGCGAAGGCAGTCGAGCACTTTCGCCCGCAACGAAGCGGTATAGGCGGCTTTAGACGTGTTCGGATCATGCGGCATCTGCTCTTCCAGCTTCGCAGTCAGGGGAGGGATCATCTTGCTGTAGGTTTCAAATAGCTGGTTGCAGGTGTTGATATAGACATCACGGTAAGCGGATGTCATGATGATCGGTTCGCGATAGAAGAGATATTCCCCCTTCACCTTCTGATCAAAGTAGATGTAGCGGGTTGATTTCTCCAAAGGAGATCCTCCGATACGACTGTCCTCCAGCACTTTAGCTGCAAGCATCGAAATATTCTCAATTGCGAGGTGGGCGCCGCCCAGTTCGCCGATGGAGTCATCGCCGTAGCCGTCCAAAATGCGGTCGTAGAAATTCTGCGCCCGTTTGATCGCCAGCACCTGAGCATCGCTGTCTTCCGACGTATTGGCGCCGGAAACAATGGCGTTGAACCCGCTTTCATCGGTATTCGAAACAAATTCTTTTAAAAGAAGAGAGCGCAGGCCGAGGCTTGAGCGGGAATAACGGGAAAAAAGCGCCCCCTTGATCACCTCGGGAAGATTGCGAAGGACAAATATGTGACTGCTGGTATTTGTCACATACCTTTCCAGGATTTTAATTTGGCTATCCGTAAAATCTTCGTAATCTTCGAGTAACATGATCAACCTAAGTTTTGTGTTTGTCCTACTTCGCGGTGAAACAAGAGTGCCATAACGAAGATCTCTCTTCAACCAAAAAAAATCTTCTCTGGCAGGGACAATCATACAAAGTGCCAGGAATTTTTATCATCAAATTTTTATTTTACATTTATCAAATTTCACTTAATAGATTATTATCAGCGGGATGGATATCGAAAAAATTCTTGATCTGGACAAAAGGGGCTTGGTCCCGGGTCCTGGCGAATCTGAAGACGCGTTTGAAAAGCGGGCCGACTACTGCCTGAGCCTCAAAGACAACCTGAAGAGCTCTTTTGGGGAAAATTCTCCTTTCAATCCCGATGACGCTCCTCTCGACCTATCGGAAAATGATCTTGTGAAGGCCTCCGAGTGTTACGGGATCAGGCCGGATTGGGTCCCGGTCTTTTACAGCGATGAGAAGCTCACTCCCTGGCACGGAGGATGCGCCTGGATCTTTCAGATGGATGAATCAAGCCCGACGTCCGCTTTTTTGCAGCTGCGGAAGGCCTTTTACACCTCAGCCGCCTACCTGGGGCTGTTGCGAAAAGAAGAGGTACTGTCGCATGAACTTTCGCATGTGGGCCGGATGTGCTTCGAGGAGCCGAAATTTGAAGAATTGATCGCGTATCAATCGTCTTCCACCTCATGGAGACGATGGTTGGGACCTCTTGTCCAGTCAGCATGGGAAAGCCTGCTCTTTGTCTTCCTTCTCCTCATGATCTTCATCGTCGATCTCTTCCTATTCTGGTATGGCGACTTCGATGCTTATACTCGACTGATGTGGCTGAAGCTGATCCCCTTGGGTCTGATCGGCATCGCTGCCTCTCGCCTACTCCTTAGGCATCAACAACTTAAAAAATGCAGAAAAACACTCTCCAATATCATCTCCAACCCCCTGACTGTCAGTGCGGTCCTTTACCGATTGACCGATAAGGAGATCATCGCTTTCGGTTCGATGGATAAGAATGCGGTGATCGACTATATGAAAGGAATGGAGGAGGATGCGCTGCGATGGCGTGTCCTAAAAAGGGGGTATTTTCATGAGTATATCGCCAACAGGCACTCCAGTCGCAACAACATCTCAGACTCCTGACGCCGGTCCCTTTCCCGCCACAAAACACACATTCTCAACTTTCAGCGAAAGACAAGAGGAGTCTCCAGAGTCGCTCGAAGCGAAAAAAATCAGAAAGCTTCCTCCTGTACCGGCATTCACACCCATCGTTGAGCTGTCTGATGAAGTGAAAACGATCACGACCAAACTTCTCCCTTTGTTCAGGAAGCCTGATGCGGTGATTGAAGCCAGGCTGTTGGCAACCGTCGATTATATCGAGAAGCACCGGGAAACATTGATCGAAATTGCCCGCTTTGAACTGCGGAAAACTTTGTACGTACATCCAGACAAGAGCTTAGCACCCTGCCCTTTCCATATTCAAATATGCGTGAACGATGAAGGAGTCGCTACGATCTATATTCTGCCGAAGGTGCATTTTCTGGGTAGAGGGACAACTAAGAGAGTCAATAAAGCGATCAATTATACCATAGGGATCAATGTCGCTTGCGCAACGATCAGGCTAAGAGACGAGGCTATCCTGCGAAAAACCCTGCATGAGTTCGCTATGCAAAAACTGTTTGGCCAGGCAAACAATCTATCCATTTTTTTTAAACATAAAATGGCGGCAAAAGCGCATATTTTCATGCCTTATGGCGATTTTGGTTCATTGGAAAGATGCGTGCGACCCAAAGGGCATCAGGAACTGCTCGAGGAGTTTAACGCAGAAGAAAGACAGAAAATTTTCCAACAACTTTTGCACTTGATTGCAAAGTTCCACTCCGCAGGAATGGTCATTGCGGATTTGAAGCCTGAAAATATCATTATCCAGAGAACCGACGGCAATATCAAAGTCCTACTTCCCGACCTTGGAACAAGTTACAAAGAGCAGGATCCCAATGCAGAACGCTATGTGGGTTCGCCGCGGTATATGGGCCCGGAATATCTGGAGAACCTTGATGAAGAATCGCAGTTCGCTAACATTGGACG
>CAZWOB010000077.1:0-9264 GCA_964635295.1 uncultured bacterium | reverse complement strand
TATTTAAGCTGATAGCGCCGCTGCTCGGCGTTGAGGGTATCTAAAAGGTCGGGATCAGGAACGCCTTCCAGTCGTACCACGAGGACGTCATCAATGAGAGACTGTTCCCTTTCGAGATAAAATGTCATCAGCTCAGACGGGTGCGGCTTCTTGCTTTTGCTTCAGCTCGAGAGCGTCTCCGATGAGGTGATAGATCTCTTCTGTCGCGGGGCAGGTCGCGGTCAACGTTTCACCGCTCGGCGCCTGCAGGGGGAGGTCGAGCTTTTTACCGTTTCGGCTCACCCATCCAGCCTGTCTTCCCGTCATGCTCTCGATGAGAGCGTAAGGCTTGACGTTTTGTGTGACGACAGCACCGGCCTCAATGAAACTATGCTCTCCAATTTCCAAGCCTGTTTGGATGGAGGAGTTTGTGCAGATGGTCGCTCCCTCTTTGATCAGGGTTTTCTGAGCAACTGCTTTTCCTCTTGGATTTTTGACATTGGTAAAAACGACCCCATGCCCTAGAAAGACATGATCTTCGCAGGTAATTCCTGATTCGATATTGACTTGGTTTTGAACAGTGACACGATTTCCAAGGACGACGTTCGGTGATAGGCTGACATTTTGTCCGATCTCGGTCTCTTCCCCAATTTTGCACCCTTCCATCAAGTGGGAAAATTGCAAGATCGTCGATCCGTTGCCAATGACCACATTTGAATCGATCACAACCGTTGGATGAACGGAATAGTGAGGAGTTTTCGACGACTTCAGAAGATGTTTGTCGCGAGGGTTCTTTGCCATCCCGTCGACATTTAAACTGGCCTGGGCTGCCTGGAGCACTTTGAGTACCCGCAAGCCCTCTTTTCCGTCTGTTTGCGGCTCGATCCTCTCTTCACAACACTTGAGGAAATGGCGGCATTCTTCTTTCAGGGGCTCTTTGGGCTCCACATGAATTTTTTCGGCGTCCCTATGGGAAACGTCAGGTGTTTGGTCATCGCGCCAGGTGAGATGGTTTCGAAATAGCAGGAGCTTTTCTTCCCAAGGCCTTGTATCGTCGAAGACAAGCATGCCGTTCGAGCCGACAACGACTAATTTTTGCTCTTTATAGGGATTCAGCCAGCTGACGTAGATGTGCGCGCGCAGGTTTCCTTCGAAACGCATTGTTGTCAAAGCCGTATCCGCGATTCCCGGAGAAACAAACGCTCCGCCCAGGCACTTCACTTTTTCGGGAAGCAACTGGTTGCAAAGGGAAAGGACGACGGAAATGTCGTGGGGAGCGAGGTCCCATAAAGCGTTTTCTTCGGTCCTGATCGCTCCTAAGTTCAAGCGGTTGGAAACAATATACTGAAGCTGTCCGAGTTCGCCTGAACCGATCAGTTCCTGCAGCCTTTTGACACAAGGGTGATACTGCAGGATGTGGCCGACCATCAGGATCTGCTGCCCCTTTTCGGCCAGCTGGATCAGCTCTTCCGCTTCGTGAAGGTCCAAGCAGAGGGGTTTTTCGACAAAGACATCTTTTCCAGCTTCCAGAGCCTGCTTCGCCAGTATGTAGTGGAGGCCGGCCGGCGCGGCGATGACGACTTGCGTGAGCGTGGGGTTGTCGAGGATCGATTGGTAGCTTGCCGTCGTCTGGATGTCGGGGTATTGTTTCTTGTAGTCGTCGAGAAGGTTTTCATTTGGATCGCAGATGGTATGGAGGACGCCAAGTTCATAAAAGTTGCGGGCGATATTTTTTCCCCATCTTCCCGCGCCGATCACTGCAGTGTTTTTTGATTGTTTCATGCTTTATGCCAGAGCTAAGAGTGATTCTTTGATTGTATTGACGATTGTATCCTGATCTTTCTCTTCAAGCCAGGGGTGCATCGGCAGGCTGAGAACTTCGCGTGAGGCTTTCTCGGCAGCAGGGAAGCTTCCCGTTTGGTAGCCCAGGTGCTTGTAGACAGGTTGTTCATGCACGCAGACAGGGTAATAGACTGCGGACGGGATTCCTTTCTCATTAAGTCTCTCCTGCACTTCTTCTCGATTTTCAACGCGAATGGTGTATTGGGCGTAGACGTGGGTGTTTCCCATTTGCACGGCAGGTGTTGTGCAGACTTCCTTGAGCAGTTCTGTGTATCTGGCCCCGATTCTTTCTCTTTCAGAGACTTCCTTGGGGAAATGCGGGAATTTGGCGAGGAGGACGGCGGCTTGGATCGTATCGAAACGGCCGTTAAGTCCAAACATGGGGTGGTGGTGTTTTTCGATGCTTCCATGGGTGCGGATCATGCGCATTTTTTCTGCGATCGCATCATCGTTGGTGAAGAGGGCTCCTCCATCGCCATAGCATCCGAATGGCTTTGCGGGGAAGAAGCTTGTGGAACCGATGGTGGAAACGCCGCAGCTTTTTTTGCCGTTCTGTGTGGCTCCGAAACTTTGGGCTCCGTCTTCGATGACCGGAAGGTTGTGTTTTTGGGCGATTGCGTTAATTTTGTTGAAGTCGGGCATTTGGCCGAAGAGGGAGACAGGCATGATCGCTTTTGTTTTCGGCGTGATCGCTTTTTCCAGCTGTTCGAGATTGATATTGTAGGTTTCGGGGTCGATATCGACAAAGACGGGGGTGGCTCCGACAAGCGAGATCACTTGTGCTGAGGAGATAAATGTAAAGGGGACGGTGATGACCTCATCTCCCGGGCCGATGCCTAGCGCCATGAGGGCGATTTGCAGAGAGTCGGTGCCGCTGGAGACTGTCAAGCAGTGCTTGACGTTGACGTATTCAGCTAGAAGCTTTTCGAGCTCAGCGACTTGTGGTCCGAGGATGTATTGCCCGCTGTCCAGGACTTTTTGGATTTCTGCGTTGATCTCGTTTTTGTGAAGGGAATATTGTTTTTTTAAATCAATGAATTGCATAAGAGCCTGTCTTCATAGGAGTGTTAGGCACGTGATCTTATCAAAAAAGAGGACAGATTTCAAGAGTAAGATGGCCGTTCTTAAATGTGGGGTTAAATTGCTGACAGCTGTTACTATCTATACCTTTGTCAAATACTTTGATAACAATGATTTTAATTCTCCGAAACGCTTTCTCATCTCTCGCAAGCGAAATTCGTTCGCTTTGGTTTAATTTTTTTCAATGCACGCTTGGAAAGGCACTCGTCAGGTCTTGCGGATTCATCACGTTACCGCTCTTGACTTTCTATTTCACAAAGGAGGAAATGGGGGTTTATCAGCTGTTGGTCGGTGGATTAGCGATATTCGTTGAACTTGCTTCTCTTGGGACAAGGCAATATCTCTGGGTAGAGTACTTCAAGTTTTCAAACCTCTATTCCCGTACAGTACTGATTTTGAGGCAATTATGGGTAGCTCTTTGTTTTACTTCAGTATTATTTGTTACTGCATGTGCTATATTGATGACTCAATTCGACTATTTTTATTGGCCTGTTTTCATTCTCATGTTTGCTCAATCGTATGTGAATATTTTTAATGAGCTTTATTTAACCTTTTTTCAACTCCGAATGAAATATGCTCGATATAATTTATTATCGTTTCTTTTGGCACTATCTCAAATGGGAACGGTTGTTCTGACATTAACTTTGTTGCATTTCAAATTAACAGGTCTTGTTTTCGGGCTTTTGTCTGCTAATCTTCTTTTTTTTGTTTTTGTTGTCTTTTCTTCGAAACGCTATTTAAAAATCCTCTATCGGTTGTCCAGGATTAAAAAAGGTAATTTTCGTTCTGTTGTCCTTTTATTAAAAAAATCTCTGCTTTTTCTCCCGCCAACGTTGTCTTTCTGGTTGTTGGTTAATATTGATCAATGGATGCTTGGTACAATGTCCGGGGTTGCGGATGTGGGCATTTATTCTTTTGCAGGAAAATTTCCGTTGTTTTTCGATTATATCCTGTCTTCAACTCTAATTCTTGTTTATACGCCTCGTTTATATCATCGGTTAAGGGAACAATATAGACAGGGATGTGAGAAAAATATGCTGAATGCTCTCGCAGTTGTCGTGGTAGGTGTTTTGGGATATCCACTTATTGGATTCCTGCTCCCTTTGGGCAAGTACCTGATCTCTCCAAATTTTTATGAGTCATTAAATTACATTCCTCTTCTCATTTTTGCCGCGATTCTTCGGCTGGCAACCCATCTGCTCCAATTGACGATCAGGTTTGAAAAATTTACCGGGTTTATTTTCTGGTCAAACTTATTCTGTGCGTTGATCGATGCTGTGCTCAACTATTTCTGGATCCCAAAGTTTGGAATCATGGGATGTGTGTATGCGACCGTCACGAGCTTTGCGGTGATGTTCTTTGTGAATGCATTTTTCCATCACTATCTGAGTCGATTGGAAGAGATGCAAAGGGGGATTAAAGTTGCTGGATAAATGCATCTATGACATTAGCCAGTTTTCCGAGAACATTGGCAAGTTTCTGCAAGAACATCTTCACGTTTGTAAAGGGTTTGAAGCCCGAACGTTTTATGCAGAGGCATTTTCTTTAAATTTGCTGAAACGATTAGGAATGTTGTCCGCTGAAGTTGAGGGCATCCTTAGAAATAAGATCGATGCAAAAGATCGGTCCTTAATACATTTTCATGGAGAGTTTCTCCAATATGCAATGGAAGATAAATGGATGGACTATCCATTCAAAAATAATGGTGTCACGAATTGGATCTTGCTGAGATGTCTGGTCAATATCAGACACAATCAACAAAAAGAGAGATCGGCTGCTGATGCTAAACATGTCATTCGGTTTCGTCAGAAAAGAAATGGTCTGGTCGAAGACGACGTCAATGTCAGGTCTTTTCAGTATCATTGTTTCTCTTTGGCTTTGATACATGAGCTGTGGTCATTGACAGAGGATCCTTTTTTCGAGCTTGCGTTTCAAAAAGGACTGACTTTTATTAAAAATTTTATTTTGATAGATGGATCAAGTCTATATATCGGCAGGGGGCAAGAGCAACTCTTCGGGTATGCCTCACTGGTTTACATTCTTTGTCTGGGAGATGAACTGGACTTGCTGGGAAAAGTTGTAGAGCATCTAAAATCTTATTCTAATAAGAATGGGGTGTTTCCGTTGGTTCTTCGCGAAGGAGAAGTGTTTCCTTCCTATCAACCCAACTTACAGACAGAAGGCTATCTAGGCTGGTATGGGTATAACAACTATTTTGATTATCTTTCATTTGCCGGAGTTTTTTTTCAAAAATCATGTGAAGTCCTATTGAGGGCCGAAGAAAATCCGTATTGCGAAATCAAGCCTTCTCCGGACTATTGTGACGGGATGTTTTACAGAGCCAGAAACCGTGATTACGAGGCTGTCGTTGCAGCTCCCTCCGGGGTTTGTTCCAATAGCATGGCGTTTCCGTATATTGTCTCAAATAGCCACGGCAGACTGACTCCTTGTTATGGGGGAGAGGAATGTTTGCCTTCTCTGTTTAATCAGAATGATATACCTCTGCCTTATTTCCCTGCTTTCAGCCGTACGATGAAAAATAGGAGTCGTTCATGGCTATCGCCTCAAACTTTACATCTCTTATCGCCATTGGGTTACATGAGACGGGATTTTCAATTTCTCCAAAATAAAATCACTATTGAGACACGTGTCCGTTCACCTTTCAAGTCTAGACACCAGTACTTGTTTTTCGATGATATTGAAAGAGTGGACAATGTCGTGTTAAAGGGACGCGGGTTTAAGGTTGTCTCGAAGGAACCCCTGCAATTCAATCGTTTTGCATTTTGCGCTCTTGGCAGGTTGAAAGTATTCGATGTGGAATCACCGAAAAGCTCATTACTTGTTGAGATTCTCAACTAAATCCAGCCAATTTTTCTTAAAATGTTGAAGAGAGTGCTTTTCGGCAAACTTTCGGCATTTTTTTGACAGTTGTTCTCTTATCGGATCAATCTCACGAATCCTATTCATGTATGTATCGGGATTCCAATCGTCTACAACACACTCAGGAATCTCTTTCCGGATCTCATTCGCATAACCCACGGGACTCATAATGACGGGAATACCGCATGCCATTGCTTCAAGTGGAACAATGGCGTTGGCTTCGTATCGGGAAGGAAAGATCAAGGCTTGATACTCAGGGTAAATTGTGTGAATTTCATCTTGAGAAATGCTAGGAATCCAATTGATCGATCCTGAGGTTTTGCTATTGGAAACGCAGTCAATGGGAACTCCGCGACTCGCGAGAGTTTCCAGGATGTCAAACCCTTTGCCAAAGTATCCGAGCTTTCCATACTGATTGGAAACGCATAGATATCTTTGTTTCTTTGGGAGATCATTAAGTTTGAATCTTTCCGTATCAACGGCATTTGGGATGACATGTTTGACGTGGATGCCTTGATCTTCGAGTAAATTCTTAGTGAAGGAGGAAACGGTGACGACGGTTTTGTCTTTTGCTCCCATTTTCTGAATCCACGCATCTTTTTTTAATAAGAGAAAGCTTTTGAAATCTAGGTAGGAGGACAAGTATTTGGCAAAACCGTGATAGCAACCATGAAAAACAACGATAAAATTTGGATGATGGATGTTCCATCCAAATTCGCCATTGGCGATCACGAGGTCGAAAACGCTTATTTTATCCTTGTATAGCCTTGCGTTTAGATAGGGGAGACCAAGAATTTTCAGTAGAAGGGGTTTTTTCTTGGGGATGTTTTCATCAGGTGTTAAAATCTCTACACGATGACCCGACTCCTCGAAAACTTTTTTCAACATATGCGTAAAGGATTCTACACCTCCGATTTTTCGTTTGGTAGCTGTCAAGATTGCGATACGCATAATCCTTTAAGGGGCAAGAATGAAATGGTTGATAGAGAATAATACTATCAGCGCTTTGGATTTTAATGGGAGCAATCTTATTTTTCCCTGGGGTATTGAGTTTGCGGACTCCTCTTCCTTTTATTCTTTGCAAGAGGGGATTGGTTTGAGATACCGTGAGTTTGAGAAGTCGATCCATTTTGATCAAAGGTCTTATCGAATGGATACTCGTATTGAAATGTGTGAGGGAAAATGGCAGCTGCAACTCGATGATAAGATTATCGATGATCAAACCATTCTTCGGAGTGCCGTCGCAACTTGTCTGGAAGATGCGTACCTGATGGACTTTGTTTTAAGATTTCGATTTAACAACCAATATTTTCAGCGGGGGACGATCGCAGGAAGAAGCTATACGCATCAAAACACCAATGTCTATTATCAATTTCCCACAGATTCTGTTTCATTGGATGGAGAAAAATATGCTGTTGGGATCAAGCTTTTAGACTATCAGTCTCCAATGAATTTTTCTCCCTACCTCTATTTACGCGATCATTTTGATGAATGGGTCGTCCATGCCCGTCTTTTGCCAGATTTACCTGAAAAAACTGTGATCAAATTGTGCAATCCCTGGTATGACACCAAACCGCTCCCTCAAGCTGTCTCCAACGCTCTATTGCGCATTCCTGGTTTAAAAAACGCGCTAATGTACCGCTGTGAGAGAAAACCCTATCGGGGAAAAATAATGCGTCGAATCAATCCTCAAGCGATCCCGATAGGAAGGGTAGAGGCTGGTACGAAGCTATCTTGGAAAGTGCAAATGAAGGTCCGTCATGCATCCTGACATCAGCATCGTCATCCCTTCTTATAATCGTCCTCTATTCCTCCATCGCCTCTTGCTATCCATAAAGGGTCAAACGTTTAAAAATTTTGAGGTAATTATTGTCGATGACCACTCGCCAAAATGGGGGGAGATCGAACAGGTTATTGGACGCTTTAGGAACGACGTTCCCAACATTAAGGTCCTGAGAAACGAGGCCAATCGTGGAGCACCCTATTCAAGAAACGTAGGGATCAGGAATAGTCAAGCGGAATGGATCTCGCTTGTCGATGACGATGATGAGTGGATGCCGACAAAACTTGAAAAACAATGGGAGTTCATAAAAGATCCGAGTGACCAGCTAGGGTTGATTTATACATGGGTTCGTGTAGAGGAAAATGGAGAACTATTGCGTAGCGAGAATCCGACTCATGAAGGGGATGTGCTATTGAAACTATTGAAAAGTAATTTCATCCCATCTTCCTCTGTCGTTGCAAGAAAAAGCGCGCTGATTGAAGCTGGACTTTTTGATGAAGAGTTCAAAAGCTGTCAGGACTGGGACATGTGGGTGCGTTTGGCCGACAGGGGATATCAAGTGAAAGTGGTCGAAAGTCCTGAAGTGATCTTTCACAAGCATCAGGAAAAGAGTATTGGGTCCTCTAAGCTTGCTCATCTGGGCTATGAACAGTTTTACGGGAAACATTCGAGGTTGTTTTGGAGGAACCAGCCTTTTTTTTACTTTTCCTTTCTCGTTAAAAAAAAGCTGAAGAAGCTCTTTTTCAAATACCGGAATACGGCAAAGCCGAACTCGCATGTTTGAATGAAGGCGTAGAGAGTAATCGCCATCATCTTGGGCAGAAGGAGATTGTCCTTGGATTTAAGCTTGTTGTAGTATTTATCGTAGAAGTAGTTTGTATAGTAAATTTTATAATACAGAGATTTTAAGTGTCCGATTCGATGACCTCCTTTTCTTACGTCTCTTGGGTGCAGGTGCATGCAATGCGTTTCGTTTGTCACCAGAATATCGTAGCCGTAAGTGTAGGCATGCATTTGAAAGTCAGATTCTTCCCGATATGCATTTCCCTTCGAATAAAAAATGTCGAAAGGGAACTTCAATAGAAGCTCTTTGGTCGTCAGGATCAAGGCATGGGTGAGGGGAAGTTTAACGTCCCCTTCAAAGTAGGCATCCGGAACGTGAGAGCACGTTGTATAATGGAATAACTTTTTGTGTTTTGGATTGCCATTTCCGAACCGTTGTATAGAGGTTTTTGGATCCTCAGTCGGGTACATAAGGATAAGCCTTCCTGATACGATGCCGATGGTTGTATGATTCGTTTGAAATTTGCGCAGCAGGATCTCTGTATAGGATCCTTCTAAATAGGCGTCATCTTCCCCGAACAGGATAAAGTTGTTAGAAGCGGCGTTTACCCCTTGGTTCCGGCTGTAGGAAGCTCCCTGATGATTTTTGTTCTGGATGATTTTTGTTTTAATATTGGGGTAATGACCGGAAAATTGATCGACAACTTCTTTAGTGTGGTCGGTACTGTGATCATCGACGATAATGATTTCTGAAACATGTTTTTGAATATAATATGAAGGGAGGACTTTTTTTAACGTATAGGATCTGTTTCGTGTGGGGATGACAATACTGATCATCTGTAATCGTGTTCCTTTTGCTATGGCCCTTGATATTAAGCGAGTGAGTGTTTAAGCTTAACAAAAAAATAGACCTATGG
>CAZWOB010000076.1:0-9497 GCA_964635295.1 uncultured bacterium | reverse complement strand
GATAAGATTCAAGCCCCACACGCCTGACGCTAAAATTCCCATCCAGTTCCTTTGAAAGCTTTTCAGCCAGTTTTTCAGGGGTTACGCAATCGTAAGCGGGTAAAAGGACAGCCTGCATTAACTGCGCATCCATGTAAAGGCTTCCATTTTCTTTTAGCGCATTCAGATAGGAAGGGAAAATTTTCTTAATATCAACTTTTCCTCCACCGAACGCCAACAGAATCGACATTGTCGCAACCATCACGTCATATTGTTCTTCTGATGCAAACGTCGGGGTATTGATATCAAACTCTCTGACACCCACTTGACCACTGTCTACATTCAAAAGCAGCATTGACGCTTCGCAAGTTCCTTTCAACATCTCTCCGACATTTTTTGGAGCCTTTGCCTTAGTAGTCCAATAATCAGCCATCAACTTAAGCCCAGGTTGCATAGTGTCTGGAGCTTTACAGTAATTTTCAGGAATATCCATTATCAGTGTACGAAAAACAAGCGGATCGTAAGCAATCACTTTCATCCGCTCAATTTGCCCCTTCATCACTTCAAGGGCTTTAGTATCGTTGTCCAAAAGAGTGAAGCGTCCCCTCGGAAAGATCGCCATCAACTCCGCCAGCTGGGGGCAATACGCTAACGATTTTGCCTTCGATTGAAGACCGGGACCGACGATACAAACCTCAAGGTCTTCATTGATTCTGCGGTATTCGAAGCGATCGAGCATCTCAGCATACATGTGGGGGAAACGAAACGCTGCCGTGGTCAACCCTCCCCCTTTATTTGCAGGGGAAAACTGGGAAATCCGCATATCAACAACAAAAGGACCTCTCTGACCACCTTTAAAAAGCATGGTGGAAACAGGATCGAAAAAAAGTACTTCAGACTGTAGTTGAGCTATTGCAACTTTTCTCACCTGTTCACTCACTGCCGCCTGTTTCAATCCCATCATTCCAGAGTCCCTAGCAACGGCAACGGGAACAGGGCACCCCACTCCTTCAAAAGCTGTCTTCAGGAGCCCTCCGATATATTGGTCATCGACCTCAACTCCACTATGTTGCGAGAGGATTACGCGGCATCTCAATCCTTCAGGAAACGCCTTCCCATGATGAAAGGAGATATCCTTCGCCAAACTGATCAGAATAGTCGACACAATGGAATGAAGCTTGAAATCTGTTGGTGAGACATTGCTTTCGATGAGGGGAATTTCGGAAGGGTCTTCGAAAGGAAATTCCTTCCCTTGCGGAATGCAAAAAGAGATGTGAAAGACAGGAATTTCCATAGAAGATGCAGACATAAATCACTCCAGTTATTGATTTTGCGAAATATCATACCAAGTACCCCGATAACAAGCAACTTCCTCGAAAAAATAATTTTTCTCGATTTAAGAAACGAGGTATGTATAATCGGGCCATTTATCTTAGCTTTAGGAGGTGTTCTCATGAAAATTGAACCGTTTTTTCAACTTTTCGCCGGGACCAGCCTCACGTATGACGACCTCATCCTCCTTCCACAATACGTTGACTTCTCTATAGAAGAGGTCGACCTTTCTACCTTGTTGACGCGTGAGATTACCCTAAATTCCCCCATTGTCAGCTCTCCAATGGACACGGTCACCGAATCCGACCTGGCGATCGCCGTCGCGCTGCAGGGAGGCATCGGACTGATCCACTATAACATGCCCGCAGAAAAACAGAGGCAGGAAGCTCTAAAGGTGAAACGATTTAAAAACGGATTTGTCTCTGAGCCGATCACCCTTCCGCCAACCGCCTCTATCAAAGAGGTGATGAGGATCCGCAGGGAGCTGGGTTACTCGACGATTCCGATCACAGAAGACGGCACCCCACGCGGACGTCTGCTCGGGATGATCTCGAAATACGATTATTCCTCCCTCACCCCTGACTACCAGGAAAACCTGGTCAAAGAACGGATGGTTCCCGTCCACCATCTACCTTGCGCGACATTCGACGACCTTTGCGATGAGAATGGCCACTTCGACCTGGGCCATGCGAACGAGAAATTATTGGAAGCGCACAGCGCAGCCCTTCCCATTGTCGATGAGGAGGGACACCTGTTATACCTGATCACCCGCTCTGATGTGGACAAGCATCAGAACTTTCCGAAAGCTGCCCTCGATCGAAACAACAGTCTTCTTGTCGGTGCGGCAGTAGAAACATGGCAGGCGAAAGCGGAAAGCAGGATCGAACTGTTGTCCAATGTTGTCGACGTCATCGTCTTCGACACCTCTCAGGGATACACGCAATATGAGATCGACCTGATCAAGTGGACGAAGGCAAAACATCCCCACTTGCAAGTGATCGGCGGGAACGTCGTGACCGAAGATGCGTGCGAGGCCCTGATCAAAGCTGGCGCAGACGCGATCCGAGTAGGGATGGGCTCGGGCTCCATCTGTACGACGCAGGAAGTTGGCGGAATTGGAAGGGGCCAGGCATCTGCTGTCTACAACTGCGCGAAAATGTGTAAAAAATCGAACATCCCCGTTATTGCAGATGGAGGGATCTCAAAAAGTTCTGACATTGTCAAGGCGTTGGCCCTGGGGGCAAGCACAGTCATGCTCGGATCCCTTCTTGCTTCGACCGATGAGGCTCCTGGAAGAAGTCAGATCAAGGATGGGATCCGATTAAAGGAATACCGTGGAATGGGCTCAAGCCAGGCGATGGAACAGGGAAGCTCTGTCCGCTATGGGACACAGAACAGTAAGATCAGAGTTCCTGAAGGTGTTGCCGGCATGGTTCCCTCCCGCGGTTCGATTGCGCAGTGGGTCCCTTGTTTGCTGCAAGGGGTGAAACAGGGCTTTCACAAGCTGGGATTTTCCAACCTGTCTGCGCTTGCCGATCAAATCGAGCTTGAAAAACGTTCGGAAGAAGCGAAAAGAGAGGGACAGATCCACAACCTCTACGAATACTCGCTCGACTCCCATCCCCAAGTGCAAAGTTCCTCAGAATACCTTCCGACACCTAAAAAATATTTTGCCGGAGCTCGACATGATTAATTATGCCTCAAGCGGAGTCGATATCAATGCAGGAAACCGTTTGGTCGAAAAGCTGAAGGAAAATCTGCCCAATATCGGCGGGTTTGCGGGCCTTTTCCCATTGGGCGATCAATATCTGGTCGCCGGCACAGATGGCGTGGGAACAAAACTGAAGCTGGCCATCGAAGAGCGCCGTTTTGACACGATCGGCATCGATCTGGTCGCAATGTGCGTCAATGATATCCTCACGACAGGGGCCGACCCGCTATTTTTCCTGGACTACTATGCCACCTCCAAACTCGATGTTGAACAAGCTGAACAAGTGATCGCGGGGATCGCCAAAGGGTGCCAGGAAGCCGGCATGGCCCTTCTTGGCGGTGAGACCGCTGAAATGCCGGGGTTTTATCGACCCGGGGATTTTGACATTTGCGGATTCGCCGTCGGCATCGTACCTAAAAGTTCACTGATCGATGGCAGCACGATCGAAGCTGGGGACGTCATCATCGGCATCCCTTCAAACGGCGTCCACAGCAACGGATTTTCCCTGGTCCATAAAATTCTTGAGATCGACAGCAATCCCCCGTCCGACTTGCTCGCGCCCACAAAAATCTATTCTCAGGAAACCAATCAGCTGCGTGGACGCGCGAAAGGGATGGCGCACATTACCGGAGGGGGGCTGACCGAAAACGTTCCGCGCATCATACCCGAAGGCCTGGGAGCTGAGATCGACACAAGCTTATGGAATGTTCCAGAGATCTTTAACTGGATCGAAACAACAGGAAATGTAGACCGGGACGAAATGTTCAGGGTCTTTAACATGGGAATTGGCCTGACGGCAATCCTGTCCCCTCATGAGGTCAGAGAGGGGGAAAAGATCATCGGACACATTTCCGAAGGAAAAGGAGTCACTTTTTTATGAATCATTCCCCTCACCGCATCTTTATCAAGTCAACGCCTGCATCGGCAAAAGGCCAGGCCGCGCAATTGCTCAAAACGATACAAGACTATTACCATTTTCCCCTTGACCATCTGGAAATTGAGAAGATCTTTCAAATCAAAAAACCTCTCACAAAAGAACAGCTGGAAACAATCGCCTCAGGCCCTCTTGCCGACCCTATATTAGAAGAATCCACTCTGGAAGGCCAGGCGGATGACAATTTCGACTGGCGCATTGAGATCGGATACAAGCCAGGTTTAACGGATAATAGCGGAAACACCGCGCAGGCAACGATTGAAGACGCGTTGAAAGTTTCCTTCTCAAATGATGAACGGGTCGACTCGCTTACCTGTTACAAATTGAAGGGAGCCCTTACCTTTACAGAGGTGAGAAAGCTTTCAGAGGAACTGCTGGCGAATCCATTGATCGAAGAGATCAGAATTGAGAAGCTGCACCAGCATCAGGTCGAGGAGGTGGACCTTAATGTCGACGACCACCAGCTGTTGGAAATCAGCAAGGACCGCGGTCTTGCATTGAACATCGATGAGATGCGGGGAATCAAACAGTATTTCAATCGAACGGAAGTGATGGAAGAGAGGTCTGAATGGGGTCTGCCCTCCTGTCCGACAGATGTTGAGATTGAAGCCATCGCACAAACATGGAGCGAACACTGCAAGCACAAGATCTTCAATGCGACGATCACCTATACCCGTGGAGAAGAATCACAAAAGATCGACAGTCTCTTTCAAACCTACATCAAAGGGGCGACCGACAAGCTCTCGAACGAATGCGATTGGCTTGTTTCCGTGTTCCACGACAATGCAGGAATTATCCGTTTCACGGATACACACAATATCGCCTTCAAGGTAGAAACCCACAATAGCCCGTCGGCGCTCGACCCCTACGGCGGTGCATTGACAGGGATCTTAGGTGTGAACCGCGATATCATCGGAGTCGGGATCGGCGCTAAATTGATCGCCAACACCGACGTTTTCTGTTTTGCCCCGCCCACCTACGAAAAAGAGCTGCCGCCCCGTCTGCTTCATCCAAAGCGCGTATTCGAAGGTGTGAGGCGCGGAGTTGAGCATGGAGGCAACAAGAGCGGCGTACCAACGGTCAACGGTTCGATCGTTTTTGATGACCGTTACCTGGGAAAGCCTTTGGTCTACTGCGGAACCGTTGGCATCCTGCCCAAAAAGATCAAAGGAGTGCCAACGGAATCGAAATCGATCGACACGGGCGACCTGATCGTTATTGCTGGAGGAAGAACAGGAAAAGACGGGATCCATGGCGCCACATTCTCATCAGAAGAACTGCACGAAAAAAGTCCTTCAAGCGCCGTTCAAATCGGAGATCCTTTCACGCAAAAGAAAGTGCACGACTTCCTGATGGAAGCAAGGGACAACCTCTTGTTCCGCACATTGACCGATAATGGGGCCGGAGGGTTTTCCTCTTCTGTAGGGGAACTCGCGAAATTGTCCGGCGGCTGCGAGATCCATCTCGAACAAGCGAAATTAAAATACAAAGGACTTGTCCCCTGGGAAATCCTGATCAGCGAGTCGCAGGAAAGGATGACCCTGGCCGTCCCTCCTGAAAATTTAAAAGCCCTGGAGCTTCTGGCAGCAAAGCATGAAGTCGAACTTTGCGCGATCGGTACTTTCACGGACAGCGGGAACTTCCACGTTTTCCACCAGGCCAAAACCGTCGCTCTTCTTCCCCTCGATTTCTTGCATGACGGTGTTCCTCAAATGGAACTTGAGGCCTGCGATGAGGAAACTGCGGAAGTCCCGATCGAAACTCCCGATCATTTTCATTTACAGGACATGCATGAAATGCTGATGCAGTTGAATGTATGCAGCAAAGAAAGGGTCGTCCGGCAGTATGACCACGAAGTCCAAGGGGCGACCGTAATCAAGCCTCTCCAAGGTGAACAGGAAGACGGACCGGGAGACGCGGCCGTCATTTTTCCCATTGAAGCGAGAGAGTCAGGAAAAGGGATCGTTGTTTCAAACGGCATCTGCCCTAAATTCAGCGATCTGGACGCTTATCATATGGCATGCAACGCCGTTGACGAAGCTGTCCGCAACGCTGTTTGCGTTGGGTGCGACCCGAAAAAAATCTCGATCCTTGATAATTTTTGCTGGCCCGATCCGATCTACCAATCGGAAAAAAATCCGGACGGGAAGTTTAAGCTGGCGCAGCTCGTGCGTTCCTCCCGGGGGCTATATGACGCCTCCTTAGCGTTCAAAACGCCAATTATCTCAGGGAAGGACAGCATGAAAAACGATTACCGTATGGGCGGCGTCAAAATTTCCGTTCCCCCTACCCTGCTGATCTCAGCGATGGGGATCATTCCCGATGTCACCAAGGCGGTCACGATGGACTTTAAAGCTGCCGGGGACTGGATCTATGTCCTGGGAATCACAAAAAATGAGCTGGGCGGATCGGAATATGCGCTCATGAGGGGACTTCAAAACGGCCTCGTTCCGAAAGTCGATCTTGAGCTCGCTGCGCTGACTTACGAGAAGACATTTGAGGCGATGCAGCAAGGATTGATCGCTTCCTGCCATGACTGTTCAGATGGAGGGCTGGCAGTCGCCCTGATCGAATCGGCTTTTAGCGGCAACCTGGGCGCCACTATCGATCTCCACACGGTTCCGATAGACGGGGTAAAAACCGATACGGAACTGCTGTTCTCTGAAACCCCCTCGCGTCTGCTGGTCACGATCAACCCGGAGCACGCCCAGATTTTTGAACAATTATTCGGCGACCTCCCTATCGGCAGAATCGGCAGTGTGCAAAAAGATCCGCATCTTACGGTCGAAGGCCTGCACGGAGAAACAGTGATCGACGAAGAGCTGGCCGCGTTCAAACAATCGTGGCAACAACCATTAGGAGAAGAACAATGATCCGCGCCCTGATTGTCAAAGGATATGGAATCAACTGTGAAAATGAAATGGGGGAAGCCTGCAGGCTTGCCGGAGCGGAGCCCGAGTTCGTTCACATCAATGAAATGATCAAACCGTCATTTTCACTGACCCCTTACCGTCTTCTGATGCTTCCGGGAGGTTTCTCGTTCGGAGATGAACTAGGAGCGGGAAAAGCGTTTGCCAACAGGCTGACTTATGCATCTCAGCTCAAAAATGATCTTCAGGCATTTGTCGATGACGGCGGTTGCGTATTAGGTATTTGCAACGGATTTCAGCTATTGGTCAAACTCGGCCTTCTCCCTTCGGGATCCCAGCAATCGGCGACCTTGGCTCCAAACGATTCCAACAAATTTGAAAACCGCTGGTCCCACCACATCGTCTGCGATTCCCGCTGTGTGTTCACAAAAGGATTGGAAAAGCTTTACCTTCCAGTGAGGCACGGTGAAGGAAAATTACTCTTCCAGTCCTCCTCGATGGCAAAGGAGCTCTCCGAGAAAGGACAAGTCCCATTAAAATATGCGGACAATGAAGGGAACCCCACTCAATCATATCCGGACAATCCCAATGGCTCCCCCGATGCGATCGCAGGGATTTGCGACCCTACCGGCAGAATTCTTGGAATGATGGCGCATCCGGAAGCTTTTACCAGTATTTTGCAACACCCTTCCTGGACCAGAAAAAGAGAGATCGCCATCAGGGAAAAAAAACCTTTTGATCACATCGGTGATGGTTTAAAGTTATTTCATAACGTTGTCAATTATTTAGAGGACCAAACATGAACCGCGATCTTCTTCCCATCCGCAGAGCTTTGATCAGTGTCACGGACAAAACCGGCTTAAAAGAGTTGATCAAGGGGCTGAAAGAGCATACCGAACATCTCGAAATCATTGCCTCTGGCGGAACTGCTGCGGCTCTGGAAGAGTATGGATTTCCCTACACGGCATTGAAATCTTATACGGGATTTCCCGAGTGTTTTGACGGAAGGGTGAAAACGCTTCATCCCAAAGTCGCCGGCGGAATCCTGATGCGGAAGGAAAAAGATGATGAGGAAGCAAAAGAGCTCGGGATCCAGCCGATCGATCTCGTTATTTGCAACCTTTATGACTTTCAAAAAGCGAGTTTAAAAGCAGGCCTTGGCACATCCGAATTGATGGAGTCGATGGATATCGGCGGTTCGACACTGATCAGAAGCGCGTGCAAGAACTACAACAACGTTGCGGTTGTCGTCGATCCAAAGGATTATCCTCTTTTTATTCATGAACTGAAAGTGAACAAAGGATCCGTTTCTCTGCAAACGCGGGAAAATTTTGCGGTCAAAGGGATCAACGCAAGCGCGGATTACGAGGCCCTTCTTGCAAAAGTGCTGACAAAGAGGATCACAAAAGAAGATACGCAAAGGCCCCGTCTTTCAAGAGGAAGAAAGCTTCCCTACGGAGAAAATCCTGATCAGGAAGCATGGGTCTATGACTTCGAGGAGCAGGAAGGGCTTGCGAAAGCCGAGGTTCTTTGCAACAAAGAACTGTCCTATAACAACTACGAGGATTCCACAGTCGCCTATCACGCAGCTCAAGAGCTCCTGAACTTGAAGGCAAAATTCGGCGTCGCGATTATCAAGCATGGAAGTTTGTGTGCCTACGCCACAGGGAATTCCTTAAATGAAGCGTTTGAGATGGCCTGGGAAGGAGATTCCAAATCCGCCTATGGAAGTGTCATCGCGATCACATCGCCGATCACAAACGAACTGCGCGATCAAATTAAAAACAAGTTCGTTGAAGTTTTGATCGCACCGGACTTTGATCCCTCTTTCGTTGAATGGGCGTCGACGCATAAAAAACGGTTGCGTCTGGTGAAAGTGCCCAACGGTCTGGTGAGCCCGTTTTCGTATAAGAATATCAGCGGCGGAATGCTTGTCCAAACCCGCAAGCAAACCCTTGTTCCGGAAAATTTCGAACAGTTTTTCACGCGTGAAGAAAAAAATCGTGGAATTGTCACGAAAGAAGCGCCCACTGAGGCGCAATATCCCCTCTTCGCATTTGGCATTTCAGCTGTGAACTATGCGAAATCAAATGCAGTCGCCATCGTGCGTGAAGCGAAACCCGGGTGTTACCAGCTGATTGCGATGGGAGCGGGCCAGCCCAACAGGGTTGACAGCTTAGAGAGGTTGGCGATCCCAAAAGCGATTGAAAACCTCCAACATGAGCATCACTTCAACCCTGAGTATGATCCCAAAGTGGATCTTGGCAAATGCGTCATTGCAAGCGATGGATTTTTCCCATTTGATGACAGCATCCGTTTCGCTACATCGGCAGGGATCAAATTCTGTGTTCAGCCTGGCGGATCAAAACGGGATGCGGAGGTGATTGAAACGGCCGATAAAGCGGGCATGTGCATGGTGATGACAGGGTCGCGCTACTTTTTCCATTAACATCATTCGTTAATGGGGGTACAGCACAGAGATTAAAAATATCCCCAGCTCATCATTCTGGAACGATACTCGAGTTAGCTTTTATGCCGTTCTTTGTGTCTTTGCTTCTTTGTGTTTAATATCTTTCCTTTGTCACCAGCCATTCAGGATAAAATGAAACACAAAGGCACGAACATACTTTTACGCATAAGTTTTTTTGACAAAAATTAAAATACTGTATCC
>CAZWOB010000075.1:0-9668 GCA_964635295.1 uncultured bacterium | reverse complement strand
CAGTTGTCCTAAAAAATAAAGAAAAAAAAGAAAAAATTTACAAAAAAAAACAGGATTATGAGTTATTATCTTTGTTGTCAATTTTAACAATATCAATAACAGTATTTTTTCTTTATTATTTAAAATTAAATCCTGATATCAATTATAGAAATCCAGTTTTTTCGGCAAGTTATGTTGTTTTGACTTGCACGCCTATGATGTTTTTTATAAAAAGTCAAAAAATAGAGTTGTCAAGTTATTTTGAAGGTTTGAATAAATTTAAAGATGTTTTTTTAGATATTTTTTTGGCAGTTGTTGTTTCCGTTCCTATAATTATTGTTTTGATGTTTACGTCTTTGTATATTAATGATGTCAATCTATATGAAATAGATAAAGTAATTAATTGGGAGCGTGTATCTGTTTTAAGGGTGTCTTTGTATTTTATAGTGTCTTTAATACAGCAACTGATTAGATGTTCGTTTCAGGATTCTATATATGCTCTGACTGAAACAAATAGGCATGAAAAATCAGTATTATTGAGTAGTGGTTTGTTTTCTATACTTCATATCCATCTTGGAATAACAGCTTGCTTCTTAACTTTTATATCAGGAATACTATTTGGGATATGTTATATTAAAAGGAGAAGTCTCATTTTTTTAACGATGATTCATTTTTTTATCGGAGACGCTACATATATTCTTAGAGTCATCATGTGATCTGGTGAATTGTCGTTTTTGGTATGGAATTGAGTTTCACCGTATTTGAGGCCCGGAATAAGTCCGAGAGGATGATGCAGTCTTTTTTGAATCAGTTTGATTAATATTCCAAACGCACATCTGAGACATAATACCATTATGGGGTTTTTCGCCAGACCCTGTGATGATTGTGGATTTGCTCATTGCAGAAGAAATGATCCGCCCACGATGCGGGGAAGTGAAAGAGTCCACATGCACCATTTTACGGTCCCTGATCGACCATAACCTGACCTTTTCACTATTTGAAGCTAAAAATCCATGTGTTGAGACAAATGTCTGTTGATCGAGCTTGTGTATTCCTGTTACTTGGCTTCTAGTATTACTCATCATTAATGGGGCTTTTGTGTCGTGCATGCACCAAAATCGCAAACATTTGCCAGAACTTCCTTCTCCACTGATTAAATGCGTACGATCCATCCAATTCAGAGCAGTTACAGCTGCATGATGACCGGGAAGTTCAGCGACATGTTTGGTAAAATTTCTCGGATCATAAACAAATAATTCGTTTGCATCGTTGCCCACTGCAATCATTCTGTTAATCGCAAGAGATGAAATTGTTTCGGTATTTACCTGTAATATTTTCCCTTCTCCGGGTGAACGCCTGTCAACCCTGCAAAGTGCCCCGTCATTGAAACCAACATAAATGGTATTGGGGTCTTCATGGTCGATGACGCGGATTGCAGATCGATTAAATTCAAAACTACGAGTAAATTTCTCCGCTTTACAATCATAAAAGTCTAAGAAAGAAAATGTTGTCCCAATTGTTGCTAGATGGGAAGTGGTCCAGTGTGCGGCAGAGACTGTCTCGGTTGTATTATTTCCCAATGGGAACGAACAAAAAACATTTGCCCCCAGGTTGATGATAGAAAATGATTGAACTTCTCCGCAAAGAGCGATTCGCTCCCTTGTAAGATCTATACAGTGATTATATACATTATCAGTGAGCCTGGATTGTTCATAAAAACTATTTAATTTAAGATTCCATTTGTTTTTTTGGAATGAATTGATAACACGTTGAACTGTGACTTTGCGTTTCTGAGAAGAGAATAGCATAACCCTTTTGTCATATTTAGGGTCCCTTCCGGTTAGCGCGGCTGAGTAAGCTCTTTCAACTCTTGTTTGTTCGTGATATGAACTCCTGCATTTAGGTTCATCTTGAAGAACATATTGACTGTATTCAATGCTACTTGCGCCTTGAACGGTAGGGATAAATCTGTCTGGAACCATTTTTATTACTCATCTGTAAATTTAAAATAATATTCTAACAGATGGTAATAAACTAAAATACAGTACTTTAACCTATGATCTATACCCTATTTTTCTTTTTTGAAAGAGGCGTTTCATCCGACGGAGTCTGATCTTTTGCAGATAGGACAATCTCTCCGCGAGCTTCAGCTTCTAAAGCTTCTGCATATTCTTCCCAAAAGATATAACCGGCATTTTTATCCGGATAGAGGGGATAATCAAAGTATTCCGGATAAGGTTTCCAGGGCTGCGTCCGCATTTCGGTGTAATGGATGGAATAAGATTTTTCTGTCAGGTCTTTGCCGTCCCAACTTTCCCATTCTCCCGGGGCGTCTCCAATAAACATATAGCTTTGTAGTTTCTGGCGATAAATTTCGATATTGTCGCCGGATACCTTCATTTCCTCGATTGAGGGCCACATGCCCATCATCTGCATTTCAGCCATTCTGCTGCAGTCGATCAGCATAAAGTCCGTGCGGTGGTGAGGGCTCATGATCGGGTGGGTCATTTCCATTTCGAAGATTTCTCTTAGATCGTTTTGCACGATAAAGTCGGCGTCCATATGGATGGCTCTTCCCTCAAATCCGCACAGTTCAGGAATGGTAAAACGGAAACAGGTAAAGGGGGTGGCCCACCCCTCACCGGTATACGGTCTTGGGTGGTCGCGGCCAATATTCCAGCATCCCGCTTTTTTGATCGCTTCTTTATCCTGATGAGGTATCCCCATGTCCACATTGGTAAGCCATTCCGGATCCCCAGAGCGGAGAAAAGTCACTTCAAAAGGGGGAGTGCAGTATTTGTGAACAGTATATTCCAGCGCTTTTTCCACGCGCCACATGGGGCGGCAGGTAGTGACAAATATTCGCAGTGTCTCAGCCATAACTCCTCCTGAATAGATATCAAAAAAATACTGTTTTTACTGGTTTTTAAGCAACTCGCGATATTTGTCAGACTCTTCCGCTTGCCCAATGCATGCTTCATAGAGGGCAAGCTGCCGGTAGAGCTGTTTTTTTTCCCACTGAAAAGAGCGCTGGAACCAGGAGCTTTCATCCGCTATTTTTCCGATCAGCCGATGGGCAAGCAAGGTGCAAGTGCGGGGAAATGGCAGGTCAAGAACTCCCGAAAAATGAGCTTGGGCGATTTCGGTATTTTCCGTGGCTGCCAGCCATATTCCATATAGGGTAAAAAGAAGCGATTCCTCTTTTGAAATTAAAGTGAGGGGGTATTGATTGAGCAACTTAGCTGCTTCATCCCAGGATTGATCCTGGAGCGCTGCCCATATGCGATAACTATCGAACAGATGCTTATGGGCCGTTGGGAGCTCCTTTTCATTTATGCGGGCCATGATCTGTCGGACAAACCCGGTGTCTTTGCGGTCCAAAGCTTGTTCAATCAGATGCAGAAATAATCGGGACTCGCCAAAACTAGCGGTTGACCGTTCCGATTTGAAATACTCTTCAATCGCTTTTTGGGGAGTTTTCTGATAGGAAAGGATGATCAGGAGGATGAGCTCGATCTCTCCTTTCTTTTTATACTCAGGCGGCAAGGTTTCAATGGCATCCATCGCCAGTTCCCAGTACCCCTGTTCGATCAAACAAAACAGTGCATTGGCCAATGGGATAGGATGGAGCTCTTCAGCTTCGGTGATGATCTGTATCGTTTCCAGTAGGGCATACGGGTTGTCGATCCAGAATGCGAGTAAAATGGCAAACTCCGCATCCTTGTTGCTTTCATATTCACTTTTGCCTGGATCCTCTTCAATAAACGGGAGGGGTTCCCAATGCAGTTGGACACTTTCAAAAAGTTTTTTTGTATGCCTGCTCAAAGATTCGCTGGGCAGGTTTTTAACTGCTGTCAACATGAACTGATACGCAGCCTTCCTGTGCGAGCGTGCGGTTTCATGCATGCGATAGATGAGCTGTTCCCTCAAGAAAGAAAGAAGCGGGTGGTTAGGATATCGCCTGAAACCGATCTCATAACACTTGATCTCCTCGTCGATGTCTCCCATTTCCTGATAGACATGCGCTTTCCCGAGGTACTCAAGGGGAGCGCCAGGGGTGGAGTGTAGTTTTTCGAATTCCAACAGGGCTTCATCGAACAGCCGTTCTTTTTCAACCGGGTCGTTGGTCTCTTTGGATTTTTCGATGATCGTAATCCCGGCCCGGAACATCCCTTCACGTCCTTCCGCACGTCCAGGAAATGAATACCCGATCCTGCGGTATTCACTCAATGCCTGGTCAAAGAGCTTGTGAGCTAAAAAGGAGTCGGGGACAGCCAGACAGTTGATGGTGATGTTTTGGCTGCCGGTGAATGTCTGGATATTGTCCATTGTGAAATCTGCATCGCGAGAGAGGATGCCGATGTGCGTTCCCGGAAGAGGGAGACGGCTGATGTAGGAAAATTGAAGCTGGTCATTCAGGCTGAAATGGATGTTGTGGTCGATCTTTTCGATCTTAATGCGATATGATTTTCCTCTTTCGAGAAAGATCTCTGGAGCATCGACCACCTCCACGGATGAGCGGAGCAGTTTTGTTGTTTTATTCAGGTCCGAGCCCAGCCATAAACAGTAACCGTCGTTGAGGTACTCTCTTTCAGAAGCTTCAGGGATGCAGAGGAGAAATCCGATCCCATGACCGTTTTCTCCGATCGTGATGTCAGCTTCGATCTTGGTGTTTTCCGCAAAAGAGAGCTTGGAGATCATCAGGCTCACCCATTCAGAAATGTCCGCTGAGCGGGTGATCGCGATGTGCTCGGCGATCAGCACATTTTCCTGAAATTCCCAATCATCTTTTTTATGGATGTCCAAAGTCGCGAGTTCAAACCATTCCGATCTTCCTTCGATATAATTTTCCAGTTCCAGGATTAGTTCATCGACGGATTGATAACGTTGTTCAGGGTCGTTGTCCAGGCACTTGAGGACGATGCGGGAAAGAAGCCTTGGGACATCGCGATACGGGGCGACTTCGCTTGGGTCTTCGAGCGTTTCCTTGTCCATCCTTTGTCGGAACTCTTCGAGACTCCCTCTGCGGAAGGGATTGCGGAGAGTGAGAATCTGATAGAGAAGAACCCCGAGGGCGTAGACTTCAGTTTGGATTGTCGCAGGATTTCCTTTTGCCCTTTCATGGGCCATAAAATTGATCGTCCCGACGACTTTGCCCACTTTGGTCAACTGGCTTTCATTTGTCGGGACCTGTATTTGGTCCTCTTCTTCTCCATTGATCATTTTGGCAAGGCCCCAGTCCAGAATGAGGACCTCCCCGTACTTACCGACCATGACGTTTTCCGGTTTGATATCGCGGTGGAGGACCCCCTTGGAGTGGGCATAGGCGATCCCTTGGCAGACAGTGATGAAGATCCGGATGAGGGCAGGGATCGATTCACCGATGTGGTGAGGGTTCTTCCCGCTTTTTTCCTGTTCCCGCGTTTTTCGCATGATCTGTTTAAGGGTTTCCCCCTGAACGAACGGCATCGTGTAGTAGACCACATCGCCCTGGTCTTCGATCGAGTAGATCGGCATGATGGCGGGGTGGGTGAGCTGGCTTGTGATCCGCGCCTCTTTGAGGAAGCGGTTGTGCAGCTTCTTGAACTCAATTAAGTCTTTGCGGATTTTTTTCAATGCGATCCGCCTGCCGCACTTGACATCGTACCCTAAAAGCACTTCTCCCATTCCGCCCTGGCCGATCTTTCCAACGATCTGATAGGGGCCGATGGTATATTTCACATCTTTTTCATCGGGAGCATGCCCTTCGATAAACGTTGCCGCTGTTTCGAAGGAGGAAGTTTCGTCGTGATGGGAAGTCATAAGCGATTGGATTCTTCAAGCTGCTTAAGAAGATTGAGCGCTTCGAGGGAGGCGTTTTGAACGAAGCAGTTATGACCAAGTTCCTCATCAAAATAGACGCCGTTGAAGGAGTTGTGGGAAGCCGCCATTTGATGGAACAGGGCATTCATCCCATGTTCGTCCCTTTCGGGGAGCGTATAGCGGAATCCGCAGATGAGCGTGCGGAATCCGTTGTTTTTCCACGTCCGGTGGGCCAACCGCAATGCTTCATTGACCGTTGGGGCGGCGACATCAGTTGCCGCTTCATTGTCATCGAACCATCGGTAGCTGCCGGATCCCTCTTCGCGAAGGAAAAGACGGCGCTTCCCTTCACCTGGGACGAGATGCTCTCCGACGTGTATCAGTTTTGGGTGTTCACTCTGACTCATCAATGTCCGCATTGTCTTTGATCAGTTCGGATGTTTCCTCGCCGTTTGTATCATCTTCAAAATAAAACTCTTTGACGATTAGGTAGATACCGGCGATAACTAAGACGACAGGCGCGATCATGTCGTAGTCGAACTTCAGCATCGCAACGATGAAAAGTCCAAGCAGGACCACTGTGGTGAGGGCTGCCTGATATTTCCTTCCGGTGAGAAACTGTCTTGAACCTATCAGGGCCCAAATTGCCAGGAGTATTCCGGGCCACCAGGCATTTGTCAGGACCAGGATCCCCAGACCAATTAAAAAGATGCCATTTGAAATCGCATGTGCCTTTTTTTTAGACATTTCATTCTCCTTTTGGTGAAAACATACTCTTTTTCTCCCGATTTTGCAACTGAATCATCGCCTTGTTTTCCCCGGGCTCCCATACGAGGCGATCCCCGGGTTTTACTCCTCTACGTTTGAACCATCCCTTTTGCATTTCAAGGACATAGCGCACTTTTTGATCAGAAGTGATCCGCTTTCTTCTGAAAAAACGGACGGTCGGATCTCCGGGAGGGTAAAGCGCGAGGTCCCTTAGAGACCGTACCGGACGCTCAGGATTCATCCTATCCGGGTAGGCCTTGAGCTCCCGGATTTCCGTGATAACACCGGAGGTGTCAATAAAAGCTACGGAGAGGTCCATCATCGTATTGAACATCCAGACTGAAAGGTATTTTTGCCTCTCGTAGACAAAGAGCATTCCGTGGTTGTCAGGCAAAGAGTCCCTGCCCATCAGCCCCCAGCCCCGCTCTTCATCGGTATCGGCAATTTCAATGGTGATCGGAATCGAGTTGGCAAAAATGGCAAAGGGATAGATGATAAACAGAACTAAACGCAGCATAATTTTAATTATAAGTTGTAACGATGTATCGATCAATTGTGATTTTGACAGGAGCGGGAGTGTCCGCTGATTCAGGGGTCCCCACATTTCGGGATGCACAGGGGCTTTGGGGACGGAACAGGGTTGAGGAAGTTGCCTCGCCGGAAGGTTTTGCTGTCAATCCGGCATTGGTCCACCGGTTTTATAATGAAAGAAGGCGCGCGCTTCTCCAGAGGATCGAACCCAATTCCGCACATTTCTCTCTTGCCAGATTAGAAAAGGAGTACTCGGGGTCCGTAAGCTTGATCACTCAGAATGTGGACGACCTGCATGAGCGGGCGGGACAACATCAGGTGATCCATATGCATGGGGAGCTGCTCAAATCGACCTGTTTGAATTGCGGGGCAGTTCAGGAGTGCAGACATGATTTGAGTGTAGAATCCGTTTGCCCTATTTGCAGCATGACGGGCAGTTTGCGCCCGCATGTCGTCTGGTTTGGGGAAATGCCTTTCCAGATGCCGCTCATTGAAAAGCTGATCGGCGGCTGCGATCTGTTTGTTGCGATCGGAACTTCAGGTGTGGTCTATCCCGCAGCCGGATTTGTGCAATGGGCGAAAGAGGCGGGGGCGGAAACCGTGGAATTGAATTTAGAGTCAACAGACAGCTTTTATTTTGACAAGTGCATTGAGGGAAAAGCGGCGGAAACCGTTCCTCAGTTTGTTCAAAGCCTGCTTTAGAGGGTGTCTACAAAGTAAATAAAGCTCATCTTGCAACATCTTTTTCCCTGGTAGAATCACTTTCAGACTCACCAACTGATACCAGTTTACCTCGTCTTCCAAGCGATCCTCCCAGAGAAAAATCTGTCACAATCTAAACTTCATTTACTTTGTAGACACCCTCTTAGTTATTTAATTCCCACGACAGTCTGTCAAAATAATCGCTAAGCGGTCCGGTTTCTACTCCGTCCTGGGTGTCTTCTGAATATTCCCAGGCCATTTTCTTGATACGGACACGCCGTTCGATTTTATCATCCCGTTCGCTATCGGTTTTTGATTGGATGTAGACGATAGCTTCAGTCGCTCTATCAAGGTAGAATGTTGAAAAATGGTTGATAACCCAACCTGGTACGCTCGACGGGATTGCTTCCAAAAAGCGCTTCAGGATGGCCGCTCGTTTTGGGCCGTATTGTTGACCGATGCATTGATCGGTTGTCAGACCTCTGGCCTTTTTCTGTAGGAGATCGGCAAGTTCTTTCCAACTGAAGAATCCTGCAAGATCGATAATCATGAGTTGCTTGTCTTCGGTTATCATCAGGTTTCCGCCATGCATGTCTAGATAGATGTAACCAAGTTCATCGGAGTATTTCAGGGCATCGACTAGTTGATTGGAGGCGGAAAGTCCCTGCTTTAATGCAATTGATTTCCGGGGAGTGTCAAAGAGCGTTTCCCCTTGGATAAAGTCGAGGATGAGAAAGTGGTTTTTCATCTCATCGTCAGAAAATAATTCGACAGACTTAAGGATATTTGGGTGGTTGAAGATCTGTCCGAGGTTGTACTCCCTTTCCGCATCTCCGATCGCATTCAAGAAAGGGTTGTCGTCCAAAAAATCTTGAGGAATCTCTTTATACCATTTCATGGCAAAGCTTTTGCTTGAAGAGTCCATCACTCGAAACACTTTGCCAAAGAATCCCTCGCCGAGTTCCTGGATGATGGTATATTGAGTGCTCGGGGATGAGATGACGCTTCCCGGTTGAGGGGCTTCGTACGATTCAACCAATGAGGTTAATACCAAGCATAAAGTAAGAATGATTTTTTTCATGTCTAATATTTTAAATGAAAATTATTAAGATTATATTAATATTTCTTTCCAAACAGGGTATTAAAGGTTTTATTTATACGGTAATTTTTAAAATTTATTCTTATTATAATTTTGTTTAAAAAAGGAGTAACCCATGACTTCAAAAATTCAACCAAACACCTTAAGTCCAGCTGATTGCAAAAGGAATGAATGGAATGAGAAAAAATCATTACAATTGCGAGAAAATGCCTTAAAAATTGCGTCCATTGCCCTTTGTGCGATTTTAGGAGCTGCGGTGACATTAGCCTCCATTTATTTGATACCGATCGTTCCCATTGCGTCTTCGCTGTTGTTGACATTAGGTGTAGCAGGAGCTGGAGGCTATATAGCGACCGCATTGGCTGCGGCATTTACCGTTACCTTTTCAGACAAGACAAACTATCGGAATCGTTATGAAGTGCAGCAATTGTTTCAGGAAATTAAAAATGCCGAGGTGCCTCTTCCCGTTTCCCGCTTTAAGCGTATGCATCGTTTTGGAATCATTTCTGATGATGAACTGGAACAAAGGAGCGATTTGGAAAAGGATTGCAAGCAATATCGCCAATGTTTGCGGGATTTACAAACGACGGAGCGTGAGCTTGTTTTAAAACAAAGACAATTAAAAAAATTAGAGCCTCTTACCTCAATGGAGGATCAAAAAGCATCCTTGAATAAGGAGATTGAGGAATTGAATGAAGAGAAAGATCGCTTAGTTCAACAAAGAGATTCATTAATAGATAAATTTAAAAAATTTAATCAGTCGATTGTCGATTTTAACCCGTATACA
>CAZWOB010000074.1:0-9712 GCA_964635295.1 uncultured bacterium | reverse complement strand
AGGTTCTCCAAATCTCCTTCCAAAAGTAATCTAAATTTTAACAGTTGTAGAGCTGATCGTCCGGAGAATTGCGCATATATTCCTCAGACAACAAATCCTGAATATCCTTCGCATTTGAAAGCATCAGCGCCTTTTCCGCAAGTGCGCACGCTTCCACAATGCAACTGCTGCGCACCGCCTGCCTGATGGTGGGCAAGTATCGAGGGGCAACTGAGAGCTCATGGACTCCCAAACCTAACAAAAGAGCCGTGAATCGCGGGTCGGCAGCAATCTCACCACAGACGGTCACCGGTATCCCTTGATGATTCGCCTCGCTGACCACAAGCTTGATCATCCTTAATACGCTGGGATCAGTCGATGCATGCACCTGATTCGGCGAGTGGTTGCGTCGATCAACTGCCAGTGAATACTGGACAAGGTCATTCGTTCCAATGGAAAGAAAGTCGCACTCTTTTGCAAGCAGGTCTGCTACGATCGCCGCAGAAGGTACCTCGATCATCGAGCCGATCTTGACTTGGGGAATATCCTCTATCCCCTCTTTTTCCAACTCCTCATACGCTTCATTCAAGAGTTCTTTTGCTTCAATCAGCTCAGCAAGCGTCGAGATCATGGGAAACATGATTCTGACATCACCGCTGCGGCTCGCTCTAAGTATTGCCCGGATCTGGGACTTGAAGATATCGCGTTCCTTCAACAGGTAGCGAATTGCCCTGCATCCGATAAAGGAGTTGCCTTCGGCTGGAAAATAGGGATTGAGCATCAACTTGTCACCCCCGAAATCAAACGTGCGAATGACAATCGGCAGGCCGCGCATTTTTTCAACAAGCCTCAAATAGAAGCTGTATTGTTCCGCTTCAGTAGGAAAAGAGTCGTTGCTCAAAAACATGTATTCCGATCTGAACAGTCCGACTCCCTCTCCTCCATACTCATGAAAGATGTCCAAATCTTCTGCCATATCGATATTGGACGAAAGCTTGATTCGATAGCCGTCGATCGTCTCAGCAGGAAGGGACTCCCTTTCTCCCCAGACGTTGAGCTGCCGGTCGAGTTCTACCTTCAATCCCTTGTATGCCTCAAGCGTTTCATCCGTAGGGTGAAAAATGATATCCCCTGTCCGTCCGTCAACGATCACCTGTCCGTCCTGGTCAAGCTCCAACAGGCTTTCCAAGGCGATGTCGGTGACATAGGGGATCCCCTTCGCTTTTGCGACAATCGCCGCATGAGATGTGGCGCTTCCCTTTTGCGTAACAAATGCCTTGACCGAGGAAACATTGGCTTCTGCCGTATCAAATGCTGTCAGATCATCGGAGAAAACAATGGAATTTTCCGGGATATCCGCAAGGGAAACACTCACACTGTCGCGCAAGTATCCCATGATGCGATGGGAAATATCCTGGATATCTTTAAATCTCTCTCGAAAGAAGGGATCTGCTAATGTCTGAAATTTTTTCTGATATTGACTGACGAAAGTGTGAAAGACAAATTCAGCATTTTTGAAGGACCGCTTGATCTCTTCTTCAATGTGCTGAGTCAACAGAGGGTCCTGCATCATCTGGATGTGCGCATCGAGAATCGCGGCACCTTCGAGGATTTTTTCCTTCTTCAGCTTCTTTTGCAGCTTTTTAATATCGTCGCGGCTGCGTTCGACTGCTTTTCGATAACGCTCAATCTCTTCTTCAATGTCTTTTTTGGGAATTGTAAATTCGGGTACGCTGTCTTCGATCAATGTAAAAAAAAATGGCTTGCCGATCGCAATTCCTCTGCAGATCGGGGCGCCCTGTAGACACACCTGCTGTTCCCGTACCTTCATGACTCCCCAAACTGCGTATCAAAAGCATTGACAAGCTGGTCCATGACCACTTCAGCGTCTTCGCCTTCCACTGTAATCGTAATCCGCGAGTTCCGCTTTGCCGCCAACATCAATATGCTCAATATACTCTTGGCATTCACCGTTTCTTTTCTGCAAGTAAACTGCACGCTGCTTTTGACGTGCTGCAGAAGTTTCACAATCATGGTTGCCGGCCTTGTATGCAGCCCCAACCTATTTTTTACTTGCACTTTTTGCACTAATTTCACTGTTGATCGACCTGACTTGCGGTTTTTCGTTAATCATCTTTAACAATTTCGAATTGAATTCTCTTGCGGAATGATACCCCATTCCCCTTAATCGATGGTTCAGAGCAATCGTTTCCAGAAGCAGGACAACATCCCTTCCCGGTTTTACAGGAAGAATATGCAGAGGAAGTTTAACTCCCAAAATGTCGCAAAACTTCTCGTCAAGCCCCACCCTGTCGTAAAAACTCTGTTCGTCCCACGATTCCAGTTTGACGACCAGGTCGATGCTCTTGTAATCTCTGACGCAGACCGCGCCATACAGGTTTGCGACGTTGATAATCCCGATTCCTCGAATTTCCATGTGGTGACGTGTCAATTCGGCTCCGCTGCCCTCAAGATAATGCCCTTCCCGTTTTTTCACTTTGACAATATCATCTGAGATCAATCGATGGCCACGCTCGATCAGACCAAGGGCCGCCTCGCTTTTTCCTACAGAAGAGTCACCCTGGATCAAGACACCGACCCCGAATACTTCCACCAAAGTCCCATGAACGCTCATGCTAAGCGCAAACTCTTCATTAAGCAACAGCGTCAACTTACTGAGCAGGTTCATCGTGCTCATGCTCGCCCGGAACAACGGGACATCGTGCTCTTCACATAAATTGATCAGCTCTTTCGGCGGACGGAACCTCCGCGCGACGATCACAGCCGGTGTAGGCGTTGCTAATATTCCTTCTAATCTCTCGACTCGGACACCGGGCTTCAAATCGCGAAGATATTCAATTTCCACTTTGCCAAAAATCAGGATCCTTTTGCCCGCATGCCCTTTCAGGTATCCGGACAAGCTCAGTCCAGGGCGATGAGCCTCAGGAACCTTGATCCGCCGTTTCATTCCTTCACTTCCAGAGATAAGCTCGAGACCAAGACGGGCCCCGTGTCTTTTATATAAGTCTTCAACTAAGTACATTTAATCAATTTATTTGTTCTAGGTAAAAAATTAACCAGTCTAAAAAGGTGGGAAATGCCATTTCCCCTGTATTAGAGGCATCTTCAACTTCGGAAATAGTATTCGCGTCTCCGCTGTAATAAACGTTGCCCATTTCCTGCTCAGGGTGCCACCCGTTCCAAAAACACTGAAAGAAAGGCATCCCAAATGATTCATAAAAAGGGATCAATCCCTTGGGATCGACAGAGATTCCTTTTTTTGTCGACAACGTCCCCTGACTGACAATCAACGATTGCAATTGTTCATAAGCTTTGGGAAGCTGATTAATACTTAAAATTCCCGTACAATCAATAGTTTTACAAAATCCATTGTGTATTTGTAAAAAAGCCAAATAATCTTCAGGAAGGATATAATCTAAGAACAGTTTTTGTAAATCAATAACATCTCTTTCTTCAGCAGGAACAGCCCCTCTGTAAAAACCTCGGTTTTTACTGATGCTGTAAACCATCTCGACAACCAGGGGATCTGTCTTCTTTACCTGCGTGATAAAACAACCGATATCGTCAAGTTCACCAAAAAATTGGGACATCGCCACATCCAAATGCGGATGGTAAGGAAGCCTGGCCATCCAATAATCCAACGTAAACTGGATCCTGTCCTCTTTCGGCAATTGACAAAGTTCATACCATCCTCTGGAAAGCGAAGGGACAGCATCCCTTAAATTCTCCCAATCCATATCGGGACAATCGTGAAGGGAGATCACTTTATAAAATTTTTTTCTTGGAGTCTCTTCGTTAGTATAGCTGTAATAATCCAAGACATGTTCGTTCATACATACCCTACGGGTTCAAGACTCGATTTGTATAGCAAATCCCACTTTTTGAGGCTATACCGATATACTCTAATTCAAAAATTGACGTTTTCAAAAACTCTAAATATTTTTTTAATCTAAAAAAACCCTAGTTTTTAATTGAATATTAAGGTATAATAAAGATGAATTCAAACAAAAAGTTAATTTTACGATGAATTTTGATAACAGAGCAGTCATCATCGGAGTCAACCTTCGCGACCTGGAAACCCCGATCTCGGGCAATCATATTTTCGTAGACGTCGTCTTTATCGATAAGTCGAATGAAATCCTCCATCCCCTCTTGTATCAATTGAAAAGCGAAGCGATGCGCTCGGACCAGGACCTTGAACAGTTCCGAAGAAACGGATATGTTTCCCTTGGTAACAATGCTTTTGCCATGATCGGCGAAGTCCTGACCATTGACAAAAAGAAAAAACAGATCCACTTGCAGAACAACGATACGGTCACCTACAAACACTTGATCACGGCCACCGGCCTGAGCCAGACGCAAATAGGCTCTGTCCATGATGAAGAAATGTCGGCAGGCTTCCATACGCTCTCAGAAGCCCTGCGTATCAGCAAAAACACCGAGAATTTGCGTAATAACCCTTCTTTTGAACACATGCGTTTTGAAAGGCAGCGGTCTCATGCCCTGACCCAACAAAGCTCAAAAGAGGAAGCGACCATCCACCATCTGGTCAAGACACTATCAACTTTTGAACCCTCGAAATCGTTAGAGATGACCCTTGCCGGCACGAATCGCCGACTCTATGAAGTTCAGCTCTAAACATCCCGTCTTCATCTACGCGGCTGCCGCCCTTTTAGGATTTTATGCCGCCGCGAATCCAACCCCTTGGATTTTCATTCCAATCATCCCCTTTTTGTTTCTCGATTTGAAAAGAGCGCTTCTATGCGGGGCTCTCTTTGCAACCTTTTACGCCTACTCCACGGTCACAACCCCCATTCCTTCGATCCCTCCGTCAGGAGTTGATGGAGAATTCCTCTTTACTCCTTCATCTGTTTCCGCTTCCCGCTCCTCTTTCCGTTCCCAATGGAACTATCAAGGAACTGTAAAATTTGAAGGATTTACCTTACCCTGCCAGGTTTCATTGCCGAAGCAGCAAACCACGGTCCGCCCTCCCGCTGATCGCGCATATTTGGTCAAAGGGACACTTAAACCGGGACATGGCTACCGCTATTCTCTTTATCCTGATAAAGAAGCCCCCTGGTTTCCCGTTGAAGGGACCCATACATGGGCAGAGTGGCGGTATGCATCTAAACAGCGGGTGAAAGAATATGTCTCGAAATACTACCCTTCTTATCAGTCTACAGAATTTTTAGGAGGCATATTGACTGGAGACTTCGAAGATCAGGCCGTCAAGCGTTCTTTTGGACGTGCCGGACTGCAGCATATTCTCGCAATCTCCGGCTTCCATTTTACGATCCTGACGACAGTGGTCCTGTTTCTGCTCAGGCTGGCCCTACCTCCTAAATACGCGCTCAACCTTTTACTGCTTTTTCTCTGCTCTTATTTTGTCTTCCTCGGATTAGGCGCCTCAATTCTGCGCGCCTGGCTGATGAGCCTGATCGCCATTATCGGCCTGTTGTCCAGGCAAACCCCGGTTGCGCTGAATTCGTTGGGTTTTGCTGTCCTTGCAGTTCTTTTAATCGACCCCCATCTCACCTATTCCATCGGCTTTGTCTTCAGTTTTTCTGTGACCGCATCCATTCTTTTGTTCTTCCCCATCTTTAAAGAATTACTCGACCGCGTATTTTCCCCGAAAGACATTAATACGCTAAAACAACTTAATTTCTGGGATCAGCATGCCTATGTGATCGTTTCTGCGGCGAAAAACGTGATCGCCCTTTCTCTTGCGGTAAATGTGGCCGCCATCCCTCTGACCCTCTATTTTTTTGGAAAATTTCCCCTGATCAGCCTGCTTTGCAATCTAGTGGTCCCTTTGATGGTGAGTGTCTGCATGTTACTCTTCGTCCTTGGAATCTTCGTGCCGTGGCTCCACTACTTGAATCGATCGCTTGTCAGCATGCTGTTGGATTTTGTCAATCAGCTCCCGGCCCCTTTGCATGTCCACTGGAGAATGACACTCAATAAGCCTGTTTTGTTTTGTTGGTTGACCGCAGCTGTCATAGTGGGTATTTGGGGATGGAAGAGGACTCAATCGCGATTAGAAATCCTCTGTTGACTTTTAACACCCTTTCAGTCAATATTCTCTTCATTAATGGCGGTCGTAGCTCAGGGGTTAGAGCACTGGATTGTGGTTCCAGGGGTCGAGGGTTCAAATCCCTTCGGTCGCCCACCTTTACCTTTCCTTTTACGGACTGCACGTGTCAACTGTTGAAGCAATTATCCTAGGGATTATACAGGGTCTCACAGAATTTCTTCCCGTCAGCTCCTCCGGCCACTTAGCTCTTACACAGCACCTATTCGGATTTGAAAATCTCGATAGAATGATCCCTTTCGATCTCGTCTGCCATATGGGAACACTATTCGCTATCCTGATCGTTTTCCACAGAAAGATCATTTCCCTATTTTCTAAAGATACACAGACTCTCCTTCAAATTATCATCGGCACTCTCCCTTTATTCCCTATCCTTATAGTTTTGAAACAAATTGAAAGCCTTTACGATAGGCCGGAACTGCTTGGGTATTTCTTCTTGACTACCGCAGCCCTTCTTTGGCTAGGCATCCGGTTCGGCCACAATACAACGGCTGAAGAAAAACAGAAGCATTGGGTCAGGGACCCTTTAGTGATCGGAGTTTTTCAAACACTTGCCCTTCTGCCCGGAGTCTCCCGCAGCGGTTCAACAATTTCCGCCGCCAGGGTATTGGGCTGGAAAATGGAAGATTCACTATCCTTCTCATTCCTGCTCGCAATCCCCGCGATCCTGGGAGGGACCGTCCTCAAAACCTTGCATCTTTACACTACCTCCTCCTCATTGAACCCCGACCTGCCCTTTTCCTCCTATTTTGCAGGTTTTTCCACCTCTTTCCTTTTTGGCGTTCTCGCACTCAAAATCCTCATCAGGCTGGCGGCTAATCAAAAAATGGTGTACTTTGTATGGTATTGCCTCTTGATTGGGACGGGGTGCATTTTTATACTTTAAGTGGATGTTATGAGTGGTAAACGCCGTAAAAAAACGACGAAAAAAAAACCTAAGAAAAACCCTTTAACTGTCAGCGACCTGCCGGTCGAAGCGCAGGGCTCATTGCTGTTTGCCCTGGGACTCATGATGCTTGTCAGTCTGCTGAGCTTCGCCTATGGCGAGGGCTCGACGAACTGGCTGGGACTTGTCGGTTATACGCTAGGTTGGGTCCAGGCAGCTTTTTTAGGTCTTTCCGGCTATATTCTAGCAGTTTATGTTGGATGGACCGGCTGGAGGATCATGTTTAAAAAACCGATCAACAGCCCAACTCTCAAACATTTTACCATCGCTCTTCTGATCCTATCGACCAGCTTGATTTTAACCTCTATCGAACAGCTTTGGCCGGATGCATCCACGCAATTAAACGAATTTTTCTATACGCAGCTATCCCATCGCAACCTGCATTTTCACTTAGGGGGCGCCCCCATCTACTTTTTATACAAAGACTTGCCATTATTCAACTTGGAAAATGTCCTCAATTCCATCGGCGTCTTGTTGTTGGCCTCATGTCTTCTGTTAACCAGCTTGCTATTGCTGACGAAGACAGACCCCCGTTCAATTTTCTCACTGATCCAAGGTCTGAAAAATAAAGTCGGAGATCTGTTCAGAAGGGAACCGAAACCTGCCCCCGTCTATCAAGAACCTGTCGCTCGCCCAAACCTCCTCCGCAATGTCAAACTGCGCATCCCCTCTTTTTCCTCTTCAAGGAAAGAAAAAAAGGAGGACCACGAAATTTTGCAGATCAATCCAGACTTTGATTTCAAAGACAGGCCCTCGATTTCGCGTAAATCATCGAACGAGACAGAGACAGGCTCTCAACCTTTTGAAGGGCATAAAGAACGGATGCGAGCCCAAACGAAGGAAGAGACGGTCAAACCAGCCCCAAAAGCTGAGTCCAAGACAGAAAAACGGGAACGTGCCCTACAGGAACAAAGCGTTTACAACGGAGACTTTACCCAATTCAAGATCCCTTCGACCTCCATGCTGACACCTCCAAAGAAAGTGGACCAGTCATCCCTTAAGAAGGATCTCAAGAGGCAGGCGGAAGTTCTTGAAGAAACCCTTCTCAGCTTTGGCATCGAAGCAAAAGTGGGGCAGATCAATTGCGGCCCGACGATCACCTCTTTCGAAGTGCATCCTGCGATCGGCGTCAAGGTACAAAAGATCAAGGCCCTCGAAAGCGACATTGCCCTGAACATGGAAGCGAAGTCGATCCGCATTCTAGCTCCCATTCCCGGAAAAGCCGCGATCGGTATCGAGGTCCCCAATCCCAACCCTCAAGAGGTGGGTTTTAAAGAGCTTCTGCACTCCTACCAACAGGGATCAAAAAAATATCAGGTTCCCCTTCTAATGGGGAAAACGGTCAATGGGGACTATGTCACTGAGGACCTGGCGCGCATGCCCCACATGATCATTGCCGGAGCGACAGGATCGGGTAAATCTGTCTGTATCAACACGATCGTCATGTCGATCCTGATGAACGCGAAGCCTGACGAGATCAAATTGATCATGGTCGACCCAAAGAAAGTGGAGCTCACCCCCTACACACGCCTTCCCCACATGCTTGCTCCAGTCATTACAGAGCCCGCCGGGGCCTGCGCTGCCCTCCACTGGCTTGTCAAGGAAATGGAAAACCGTTACGAGATCTTAAAGCAGGTGGGATACCGCAACATCACCTCCTTCAACGAGAGGAAGATCGATAAGGAATTTGAGGAAGGACTGAAAAAAGAGATCCCCGAGAAAATGCACTATATCGTTTGCATTATCGATGAGCTGGCCGACCTGATGATGGTCGCAAGCAACGATATTGAAACGCATATTGCCAGGATCGCGCAGATGGCCCGCGCTGTCGGCATCCACTTGATTTTAGCGACCCAGCGTCCCTCCAGGGAGGTGATCACAGGGCTGATCAAGGCCAACTTCCCTACGCGTGTTGCCTTCAAGGTCTCGAGCCGCATTAACAGCCAGATCATCCTTGACGAGGTTGGAGCGGAAACGCTTCTCGGAAACGGGGATATGTTGATGCTTCCGCCAGGAGTACACCATCTCACCCGTGCGCAGGGAGCGTATATACGTGATGAAGACATCAATGCTGTGGTTGATAAAATCTGCGAGCAGGCCCCGCCGAACTATGTCATCGAATCGTTTGATCAGATGGACAGTTTGAGTGCATTAGACGGCGGTGATGTCAATGACCGCGATCAACTCTACGACGACGCTCTGGAAATTGTCCTGAGCACAGGCAATGCCTCAACGACGTTTCTCCAACGGAAGCTGAAAGTTGGTTACGCCCGCGCGGCAAGCATCATGGACCAACTGGAAGAGGCACGAGTTGTCGGGCCTGCTGAAGGTTCGAAACCGCGCAAGATCCTGGTCAAGTCTGAAGTGTCAGACGACCTGTTCGACGAATAGGTTTCTCTCTGTAATCTCCGTGATCTTTGTGGTTTCATATTCTCTTTAATTTTTTCTACCACAGAGCCCCCAAAGATCACAGAGATTGTACAATTGGTAGAGTTCACACATATAGAGAGCACTTGTCATATTCATTGAAAACCTACTCAGAATGTGATACAAAAGGTGTATGTTTGGCTACACCCCCTTAGCGTCAGGATCGAAAGGCAACTGCATTTACCTGCATACACCTGGATGTAAGATCCTGATCGACGCAGGTTTAAGCGGTCGGGCCATCACTAAAA
>CAZWOB010000073.1:0-9768 GCA_964635295.1 uncultured bacterium | reverse complement strand
TCTCGCAATTTTTCGCTACCTGTTCTTCTTCCTGCTTCAGCTTCCTCGCCAACCGTTCCTTCACTTTTGTTGATTAGTTTCTAGTTATCGGATCCATGAGCACAGGGAGTTTTTTTACACCCAGGGACGAGGCGGGGAGATAGTCCCATGGCGGGTATCCTTCCACGCCTGTTTTAAATTGGCGATGTGCTGGACGAGGAACCGTGTGTTCTCATGCGACCTCCCACGTGTGATCAGGTTTTTGATCCACCTCAGCCTGCTGAACCACACTTGAAACAAGTAGAGGCTCCAGGTATTGAACCATCCCCCATACTTCCGAAAATAGAGATAACAGCTTCTAGCTTCCCAAGCGCTGACCTGCGCTCCGATCTGATTGAAAAAAGCGCCGTTTGTGTTTTTCGTGGTCTCCCCGCCTATGTGGGTAATGACCGCATCGGGCCAGTAGACAATTTTCCATCCCTTGTCCTTGATCCGTTTGCAAAGGTCCACTTCCTCATAGTACATGAAAAACTTCTCATCGAAGATAAATGTTTTCTCCAGCGCCTCTCGTCGGATGACGCAGAAAGCACCCGGGATCCAGTCCACCTCCGCCGGCTGCTCGGGATCTGCCCAGCTGCGGTTTGCCCGACCGAAAAAAGGGTGGTCGGGATAGCGGTGCGCAAGACCGCTGTATTTGAGAAACTGATTGAGAAGAGAGGGGAATAGATGCGCCGAGGGCTGCCAGCTGCCGTCCTTGTAGACCAACCTTCCGCCCATCAGTCCCACTTCGGGATTGGTTTCCATTAGTTGTAGAGCTTCCTCGATGGCACCTGAGTGTGGGAAGGCATCGGAATTCAGCAGGGCGATATATTTTCCCCTTGCATGTTGATATCCGATGTTGTTAGCAGCGCCGAACCCAACATTCTTTTCAATGCGGACAGGCTCAATCCCAGCGATCGACCGGAGGGCGGGATATGTGCGGTCGTTTGACCCGTTGTCAACGACGATCACTTGCTTATCCATCCCTTCGGTTTCCTTGAGCAGGATGTTAACGCACTCCTGGACGAGCTCTTTGGTATTGTAGGTAATGATGATGAACGAAATGCTCATGAATTGTTTCCGGACTCTTCAGGATGGTTGGGCGCCTTGCGGAAAATGAGGTCCTTGATCGTATCGCGCAGGTGGGCCCAGATCTGCTCCCGCTCAAATTTTGGACAGAAGAAAAAGAGAAGTATCGATGGAGCGATCACAGAATAGATCATGAAAGCGATAAAGAGGATGAACAAAGTTTCCCAGCGCTGCCCTGCTACCTCGTCCAGCCAGTCGTCGATGAGCACTTCAATGCCAAAGCCGATCATATACGGGATAAAACCGGGAATGAGGACCCGCGTGAAATAGCGCCAGTGGTCAATCTGGAAGTAGGTGTTGAAATAGATCAGATAAGCGGCAGCTGTGATAACAGTGATCAGGATAATGACCGTGTTGATCGATGCGATATCAGGAGTTGTCAGGGATAAGATGGGATAGGCGGCAAAAGCGAATAGCAAAAGCTGTACCCCGCCATAGAGAAGCTCTCTGGAAGGTTTTTTAATGCTGCGGAAGATGGCAGAGGCCGGACCGGTCAACAGGTTCATTTGAAGGGCGATCGTAAACCACGCCATGATCGTAGCGGCCGACTGGAATTTGGTGTCAGGGCCGATCCATGCGGCAATGATGTAGGAGGAAAAGGCGGCAAAAAAACCCATTCCAAGGCCGGTCAGCATATTGAGATACCTCGATCCTTGAAAATAGATCTGCGCCATTTTTTCATTTCTCTTCTGCGCGAACAAATGTGAAGAGGTAGGCAGGAGAACTGTCGTGATCGATTCAGGAATGATGGTCGACATGCGGGGAAGCTTGAGCCCGATCTCATACAGGCCCGTTGCCTGGATTCCCAAGAACATCCCCGAAAAGATCCGTTCGAACGACCGGTTGATGGTCGCGCAAAAACCGGTGATCTGCACAATGCTTCCAAAGCTGAGAAACTTTTTCAACATAGCGGAGTTGAAAAGCCTCCAGGACAAGCGGAGGCCGGGCACTTTCCGGTAACATACCACAGACCCGACCAAGATCAAGATCAGGACGTTAATGACATAGGCGTATAAAAGGGAGTAGATACCAAACCCATTGTAGAGGAATGCGATGATCGCAAGCGTTTCAAATGTCCAGGATACCATCATGATGGCGCGTTCAATTGCGATTTTCTGAACGCTTTGGAGAAGATATCCAAACACTCCGAAACTTAGATGGACCATAAAGATCAATGTCGTTCCAAGGATCATATTGTAGGCAGTCGGCTGCAAAGAGGTTTCAATCTGAAAGATCGGGTACAGTTTTGGGATCCCCCAAACCACCAACGGAAGCAGGGCGAGACAGACGAGGAAATTAGCGATGATGCCCGTTGACAGGAGTTGATTGATTTTTTCCTGGTCCCCTTTTGCGTCCCAGACCGCACAATAACGCACATAAACATTTGTGACCCCGAAAACGCTCATTCCCAGGATGCTAAGCAGAATAAAGCAGATCGACCAGATCCCATATTCCTCGAGAGTGACAAACGACAGGACAAGGGGGGGGATAATCAGCCGGGTGACCAGATAGTACGCTTTTGAGAGCATGGAGGCTCCCACATTTCTCGAAATTGTATGGTGCAGGCGAAAATCGCCTTGTGGGTTTTGGCTGATCATCAGGCTCCTTCTTAACAAATTATCTGTATACAATAAATATCAAATTTTTTTCTTCTCACACGAATGTACAGATTAATAGCTTTATATAAGTTTTTTTGTTTTTTGTTTTATAAAAAGTGTGTTTTTTGATGTTTTGTTGAATAAACAGTAAATAGTTATTTTAATTTAATAGAAATAGTGTGGTATAATAAATGTATATAGGAAGAGGAACTGTCTCTATTTTCTGCTCAGAAGGCAAAAATTTAATGAATCACCTTCCCAGATAGGAATAGATGGCAGTTTAAGGAGAGGTAAAAAATGAAAAATATTCTTGTAGCGACATTAGTTGTCTTAGCTACGGTGTTTGTTCCCGCAAGTACAATCAATGGGCAGATCTCTTTGACTGATGTAGAGGGACAATGGATCGGCGGTATCGGTGGACAAAATGTTAATGGGCTTGGAACAAACCAACTTAGTTGGGGGATTACCAATGGCCAACAGAGCGGATATCTGTTTGCTCCGACTTCGGTAATGTTCCCAGTGGATATTACTCTGGGTCAGGAGTTTGATCTCGCGACATTCACACATAACAACTTTGTTATTGGTTTAGGAACCTCAATTAAGCAAGCTACCCTTTCGACGAATCTTAATTTTTTGATTGATGGTGAGCAGGTGGACGTTTTACGGGAGTATACTTTTCTGCACAATGAAACGACCAACACAAGTCCTGGATGTTGTGATGATATCGTAACTGCCGTCAATAATACTCCTTTTACCGAGACCTTTGTTGTCGGAGACTTTGAATATACGTTTGATATTAAAGGGTTTCGCGTTAATGGACAGTTAATGTCCCAATTTGTGACAGAAGAAAATAAAGCTAATGAAAGTATCTTGGTCGCGGAGATTAATCGCGTACCAATTCCCGAACCCACTACCTATTTATTATTGGGGTCCATGTTGGCCCTGGTCTTGTTGGTTCGGAGGAAAAATAAAAGTTATCAGAGGATAAAGATAGATAAAGGGGGAAGAGATGATTGTTAATCCTTTAGCAAAGTCGGTAATGGTTGCCTTGTCAGCGCTACTGTTATCTACGGGTATCGGACAGGCACAAATTTCAGTGACAGGAATTGAAGGTGTATGGACGGATGTCCAGGGAGGTTCCAATGTCAATGGTGTTGGTACCAACGAGATTAGATGGGGCATCCCGGACGAGTCGCAGCAGAGCGGCTATGTGTTTACCCCTGCACCGGTCGTATTTCCTGTTCAGGCGGATGTTCCTTTTGATTTGGGAGTGTTTACACACAATAATTTTCCCATTAGATCAGCAGGGATAACACAGGCGACGCTGGAAACGGACTTTACGTTTTTAATTGACGGCCAAGAGGTATCAGCTTCTATGAGCTATACTTTTCTTCATGATGAGACTCCGAATACCAGTTATTTCTGCTGTGATGATATCGTGACAGCTGTGAACAACAACGTCTTTTCGGACACGTTCCTTATTGGAAATACCGAATACCAGGTCAATATTAAAGGTTTTCGGGTAGATGGCGAGCTCTTTACTGAATTTGAAACAAGAGAGAGGAAGTCAAACTCAGCAACACTTGTCGCTGAGATCAATGTGGCAGAAGTGCCTATTCCTGAGCCTTCAACCTATTTACTGCTTTCATCCATGCTGGTGTTTGCATTTTTCTTAAGAAGACGGGCATTGGCCAAATAGGGCTATTTTTCACACTCCGCATACCATTTTATTCCAGGATGCGGAGAGGATGCCTGTTCGATTTTCTCAAGCCACCATTTAGGTGGCTTGATTGTTTGATGGGCATTTTCTCCTGAATTCAATTGTTTTTTCGCTGGATAGCAAGCCACGCTGATATAGACCAGGCGGTTTGCTTTGGCAAATAATTCATTCAAAATCCATCCAATGTCAGCTCGAGGTACGTGTTCAAGTACGTCCACGCAAATGACAGCATCGAATGTGCCCTCAGGCAATTTCTCAAAAGGAGGGTAAGCAGGATCGTAGCAGGAAATAGACTGCACCTTCCAATACTGTTGTAGATTTATCAGTCCTTCCTCAAGGTTGGACGAGGGGAAAATTCTTTGATATTGCAGCCCTTTTCCACTGCCATAGTCAAGAAGGCTAAGGCAAGGGGTTTTCATCAGGCAACGGCGGATCGCTTCCGCTCTTTTAAAAGTGGAGTAACCCGCAAAGGTGATTTCACCTGGGATGGAGAGAGTAGAAACCCCTGCTGAATGAAGCGCCTGATATTCTTGTATCAGGCGAAGATAATCAGGACTTGGATTCTCCCTGCTATAGTCCATTGGGAAGACTGATAATATTTTCCAGGTCCTTCAGAATTTCTTCCTGCTTTTGCTCGAGTTCTCGAATTTTCTGCTCCAACTCTTCGTTTGTCTCCGGTTCCGGTTCTGGTTCTGGCTCGGGTTCTGGTTCTGGCTCGGGTTCTGGTTCTGGCTCGGGTTCTGGTTCTGGCTCGGGTTCAGGAATGGGTGTAGGTTCAGGAACGGGTGTAGGTTCAGGAACGGGTTGTGGTGCAGGAACCGGTGTAGGTTCCGGTTCAGGCGTAGGTTCGGGCTCTGGCTGTGGTTCTGGTGCAGGTTCCGGCTCCGGTTGAGGCTCAGGAGCAGGTTCTGGTTGTGGTTCTGGTACTGGCTCTGGCTCCGGTTGAGGCTCTGGTGCAGGTGCCGGCGCGGGCTCAGGAGCTGCAACAATTCCTAGAACGACCAATCCGTAAGGGGGGATGGTGACTTGGACAGTGCGGTTGTCGACAGATAAGGCCTTCTGCTCGATCGTGACAGATTCGTTTACCTCGTTCGTCTCAAACGGGCTCTCTGCACTCAAGACAAGATATGCGGCAGGGATCGGATGGCCGTCGTCAGGAAATGAAATATCTACAGTCACTTCTTCAGGGTTTTCAGAGACCACGGCGGCAGTCCACATCTCGGGATGTTTGAATCCGGCCATTGTCAACCGGTCTGTTCCTTGTGAAGAGGAACTGGCGTTCAGCTCCCTCATCTCTCCGCTGATGACCTGGTTGAGCATCTGCATTGCCAACGCGGTGGGGCGTAAATGAGGAGGCGTTTCCATGTTTCGGGTGATCCCCCACAATTTCACAAAACCTTTACCGGAATAGGTCTTCGACCGATACTGCGCGAGATTATGGATGGCCACTGGATGATATCCGTTTTTCATGCTGGCCAGAATCCGTTTTGCCAACGCTGACCCTGAAACGGTTCCGGCGACAATGCGGTTCCGTTCAGCTTCAGATGCAGACCCGTCAGCCGTATGGAGGTTCACTTCATAAATGAGGGTGTCGAGGTTGTTCGCTTTTGCATCGCTTGAAATTTGTTCTAAATTGCCCGGATCGTCAGCAAATAACTGCCCCATTGCCTCGCTGTCAGAGAGGCCTGTATCGAGTGCAGGGAGGATATATGGGGCGATCGCAATGCCATCCGCAGTCTGCACTGCTTCAATAAAACGGTTTGTCAGGTCCGGATTGCCATATTGTCCGTTGATCACATAGGTGAGATTATCCGCTTGGCCGGAACCTAACCGGATATATTCAAACGCCCGGTCTGCCGCTTCCCCATGTTTGTCCGGATAGGGGATTCCCATCGGCCGATAGATCCAGTTCCAGTTCTCGTTCCCGAACTCGAGTACGACTTCCGTGAAACGGTCGCTGCTTGCATGTTCAGCAAGGAATTGTCCAAGCTGGCGGTTTTCCTCATCTGTGAACGGGGTCGGGATCACGATCCAGGGATTGGCGCCTACTTCTTCAACGAGGTCTAAAAACTCACCGAGAGAGTAGCTCCAGGTTTTGCTTTCGCTCCCTGCAACCCGGACCGTTAATGATTTTCTTTTGCTCGGTTCGCTGATCCTGTTTTCAAACGTGTCCCCCAAATGAAAAAGTTCTCTGATATAGGAGGGTTTCAGTGATTTTAACGTATCGATCACCTCGGTGCGGAAAAACTGATTTTGGGAGTCTGCTTGTCCGAGCCAGATATCGTCCACCCAAACTGTCGAACCGACATTGGGCGCATTCAGGTAAAACTGAAGGACGCCGTCGTTTCCGCTGTCAGCCGAAGAGAACTCAATGGTGTACTCTTTCCACTCGTTTGTGAGGTTGATGGTCTGGTCAAAAAATTTAGGCGAACCGTTAATCCTGCGGTACATGACCCGCAAGACAGGATTTTGCCCTTCCCCTTTTGCCCAGAACGTGCAGATCCAGCTTCCTTCAACAAGGACAGATTTTCCCGCGACATGGGAATCTTGATCGAGATATGAGCTCAGTTCCGCTTTTTCTGCCGATGTCGGCTGCAGGCGGATCGATTGAGAACCTAAACTTCCGGGGCGGACCTGTTCGCCGTCAGCCTGAGTTGTCGAGACATTGGTCACCCACCAGTTGTCCACTGGGTTCGGGCTGTCTGTCTTAGAGAGGGAGATCACAGTCTTTTCACCCAGGTCCGGAAGCGGAGATTCGGTGAAGTATTGCGGGTTTCCTCCATTACCTGAACGGACTGACCGTACGATTGTCCCTCCTGTTCCGGCGTAAGGGCCTGTGCGGATCTCAAAGGTGGCCCCGTTCCAAAAGTTGTCATCGAACTTGCGGTTGTCTTCGTCTGAAAAACTACCGGAGTCGGACAGGGTCGTAATCACGATATGGCGGTCGACATGCCCTTCGAATCCAGGATTCATGACGATGTTAGAGCCGAACTGGGCTGTTCCATATTGCGTCCACTGGCCTAAATTGATTCCCAGTCCTGGCGTTTTCTCAATGACAGCCTCTTCCCCAATTGAAAGTCCTGGGAGTGTTGAAGGTTCGGTAATAGGCGGCAAGGGGGTTCCAGGTTCTTCAGCTGTTGTTCCTGATCCCCCTTGGGACCCTGTCCCGCCGGAGGGGTCGGTACCCGTCCCGGTTCCCGATCCCGACTCTGTTCCTGTACCTGTGCCGGTTTCTGTTCCAGTTTCACCTGGTTCTTCAGACGGCGGTGTATAGGGGGCAACTCCAACCACGACCAATCCGTAGGCAGGGACGGTCACTTGAACTGTGCGGCCGTTGACCGAAAGACTTCCCTGCGCAATCGTGACGTTTTCAGTGGTTTCGTTCGTATCAAAGGGGCTTGAAGATTGAAGTGTTTGATACATTGAAGGAAGTGGATGGCCGTCATCGGGGAATGTGAGGTTGATCACTTTCTCCGTGCTGTTTTCAGACACCAGGGCTGCCGTCCACATGTTGTTTTTCTTAAAGCTGACCGCTGTGACTTTGTCCGATTCACCTGTTGGCGTGTCGTTGACCAGTTCGAAAAGTTCACCGCCGATCACGCGGTTCAACAAGGTGAGCGCAAGGCCGGTCGGACGAAAGACCGGAGGAGCGGCAAGATTGCGCGTGACTCCCCAAAGTTTGACAAACCCTTGGATATCGTAGGCTTTGGACCGGAATTGAGACAAGTTGTGGACCATGATCGGTCCCACCTGAAGTTTTAAGCTATAGATCAATTTTTTTGCCAGGGCGACACCGGACGCTCTTCCGGCCACGACCCGCTCCCGTTCGCTATCGGGAGCGTTCCCTCCCGCTGTGTGCAGATTGACCTCATAAATCGAAGTGTCTTTCCCTAGAGAGCGCATCTCGTTGACAATCCGTTCAAGAAACGGGTCGTCGGCAAAAAGCTGGTCTAACTGCTGCTGTTCCGACAATCCTGCGTCAAGAGAAAACAAAAAGTAGGGGGCGATGGTCATTGTGTCGGAAGTTTGTGAGTTTTCCGCAAAGCGATAGGTCAGTTCGGGATATCCATGCTGACCGTTGATGACATATTCAGCGTTGACCGCGTTTCCGGCTCCAAGTTTTATTGACTCAAACACGCGGTCGGAGACGCTGCCGTGCTCCTCGGGATAAGGAATGCCAAGAGGCCGGTAGATCCAATTCCAGTTTTCATTGCCGAATTCGAGGACCACCTGCGAGAACCGCGCTGTGCTGGCTTTTTGCGCAAGATATTCCCCAAGTTTTCGGTTTTCCTCATCTGTAAACGGGGTGGGAATGACGATCCAGGGGTTCGCGCCAATTTGCTGGCAAAGATCGAGGAAGTCATCCAGGGAGTAGCTCCAGGCTTTGCCTTCGCTGCCGCTCACGCGGATGGTGAAGGACTTTCTTCCTGAGGCATCTGCCACTCGGTTTTCAAAGGAGTCTCCTAAATGGAAAAGTTCGCGTAAATAGGAAGGGTTGATTTCCCGCAGCGCCTCGATCACTTTCTCGTTGAAAAAAGAGGGGACCGCTTGCTGCTTGCCCAGGTAAACATCATCGACCCAAACGGTTGTGCCTGGGTTGGGGGCCTTGATGTAAAACTGGACCATTGCGGGATCTCCGGTATCTTCGGCAGTGAAGTCGATGGTGTACTCCTGCCATTCCGTCGTCAGGCTGATCGTCTCGTGAAAAAATCGCGGCGTGCCGTTCATTCTGCGGAAAAACAGTTCGATAGGGACTCCGTTGGCGTCCGCTTTTGCCCAGAAGGTGCAGCGCCAGTTTCCGTTGATCAGGATCGCCTTGCCGACGATATGGGAATCGTGATCGATGTAGGAGCTGATCTCTCCTTTAATGGAAGTAGTTGGCGAAAGCCTGAGCGATTGTTTTCCCGAGCTTCCCGGTCTGACCTCGTTTGGATCGATCTGGGTAGTTGTCGTATTCCCTACCCACCAGTTGTCAACGGGATTGGGACTTCCGAGTTTCTTTAAGGAAATGACTGTGCGCGCATCTAAGGCGGGAAGGGGGTTTTGTACTGTATACTCCGGATACCCTCCTGCACCTTGATTTTTGGAGCTGACGATGACCCCTTCAGTTCCGGCGTGCGGGCCTGAGCGTATTTCAAATGTCGCATTATCCCAATAGCCATTAGGAAACCCTCGGTTGGACTCATCAGAGAAGGAGTTTGCACTCGATTGTGTTGTGATCACGATGTGTCGGTCGACATGTCCCTCAAAACCCGGGTTCATGATCACGTTGTTGGCAAAGAACGCGCTTCCATACTGGGTCCATTGCCCTAAATTGATCCCAATGCGGTCCACATTCGTATC
>CAZWOB010000072.1:0-9825 GCA_964635295.1 uncultured bacterium | reverse complement strand
CACGAAAGAGGTTGAAATAGTTTTTACGTTTTTTTATAAGGGAGGGCTATGAAAACCCTCCTTGTCTTTTTAATTCTAATTTCCCCGGCGCTCGAGGCGAAAGATGTCGCGATTATCGCCCACCGGGGAAATTCCATAGAAGCTCCTGAAAACACCATCTCCTCTTTTCTCTCTGCAGGCAGGGTCAAAGCCGACTACATTGAATGCGACGTCCACCTGACAAAAGAGGGAGTGCCTGTCGTCGTCCATGACCGCTTCCTTTGCCGAACGATCAACTCCCAATACCCGGTCGCGATTGAAACCCTGACGCTCGATGAACTGGAATCCTATGATGCCGGCGGCTGGTTTTCCGAAAAATTTGAGGGCCAGAGAATTCCCACCCTCTCCAATCTGCTGGACACGGAACTTGGCCGTACCGGGGTCATGGTGGAAATTAAAGCGGGTTCCGCTCCTCCGGACGTCATCGCAAAAAAAGTACTGGAAGCAGTCAACAAAGAACCACGTAAAACGGTGATCATTGGAAGTAAATCGGCAAAAATTTTGGAAGAAGTACGAAGGATGTCCCCTCGCCAGCCGATCATCGCGATCATCGAGGACATCCACGACCTGAAGCCCCACCGGGAAAACCGCCCGAATTTTTACGCGCTGCAAGCCTCTGCCGTCTCCAGTGAAATTGTACGCGTTATCCATGACGAAGGACGTTTGGTTTGGGTATGGACCGTTGATGAGCCAGAAAAAGCGCGCGATCTTGTTGAAATGAACGTCGACGGCATCATCACAAACGATCCCCGCGCTATGCGGCACGCTGGCATCTCCACTCTTGGAGATTAGGAGCGTCGAAACTAAATTTTATTGAGAGATTTGATCATGACGACAATGTACCCCAAAATCCCAAAAATCGGTGCACTCAAGTCCGCACGCCTTCTCATCAACGGCGAGTGGATCGAGTCTTCATCTCAAGACCGCGTTGAAAACATCAACCCGGCCACTCAAGAAGTTCTTGGGGGAATCCCTTTTTGTACGGAAACCGAAGTGGACCAAGCCGTTCAGGCCGCTTTTAACGCCTACTCCTACTGGCGGGAAGTTCCTCCTTCGCAACGCTCCCGCATCATGTTCAATTACCAGCAATTGATCCGTGAAAACATGGAAGAGCTTTCCCGCAACATCTCATTGGAACAGGGAAAAACACTGGCTGACGCCAAAGGGGATGTGACACGCGGCCTGGAAGTTGTCGAATATGCGGCAGGCATCCCCTCAATGCTGATGGGAGAAACTGTTGAAAACGTCTCCATCGGCATCGACACCTACAGCCTGCAGCAGCCGCTTGGCGTCTGCGTTGGGATCACCCCCTTCAACTTTCCCGCGATGATCCCTCTCTGGATGTTCCCGATCGCGATCGCCGCAGGGAACACCTTCGTCCTCAAACCTTCCGAGCAGGCGGCAACGACAGCGAATATGCTCGCCGAACTCGCACAGCAGGCGGGCATTCCCAACGGGGTTCTCAATGTGATCCACGGTGGAAAAGAGGTGGTTGACAACCTGCTTGAGCATCCGATGGTACGCGCTGTCTCTTTTGTCGGCTCCCCCGGGGTTGGACAGGAAGTCTTTTCCAAAGGAACCGCCCAGGGGAAACGGGTCCAGGCACTACTTGGAGCCAAAAACCACGCGATCGTGATGCCAGATGCCAACAAGGAAAAAACCCTCAACGCCATTGCGGGGGCCGCCTTCGGCGCCTCAGGACAAAGGTGCATGGCGCTCCCCGTCGCCATTTTTGTCGGCGAGTCCAAAGAGTGGATCCCCGATCTGATTGAAAAGACAAAAAAACTCAAGGTAGGTCCCGGGTTGGACCCTGCCAGCGACCTTGGCCCCCTGATCTCTAAGGAAGCGAAGCAACGCGTGCTTTCCCTTTTTGACCATGCATTGTACGAAGGGGCCGAGATGCTTCTGGACGGCCGCCAGGTCAAAGTTCCAGGTCATGAAAACGGAAATTTTGTCGGTCCGACGATATTCAACAAGGTGACCCGCGAGATGAAAATCTATGAAGAGGAGATATTCGGCCCTGCCCTTCTCCTTTTTGAGTCGACCTCTCTTGACCATGCGATCTCGATTATCAACAGCAACCCCTACGGGAACGGCAGCGCCATCTTCACCGAGTCCGGCCACCACGCCCGCCATTTCCAGCACTTTGTCGACACAGGACAAGTCGGCATCAACATCCCGATCCCCGTTCCTCTGCCGTTTTTCAGTTTTACCGGTTCCAGAGGATCGATCAGAGGAGACCTGCATGCCTACGGCAAGCATGCTGTCCGCTTTTACACCCAGACAAAAACCATCACGGCCAAGTGGTTTGGCAAGGACAGCCACGGCACGGAAAAAATCTATACAACGATTGGAGGTACAGATGATTAACGCTTGTTTGATCGGTTGCGGCCGTATGGGCCGTTCCCACGCAGAGCATATCCACCGCAGCCCCTACAGCAATCTCTATGGAGTTGTCGATGCACGGCCGGATAATGCCAGGCAGTTGGCCGAACAGTACAATGCCGTGCATTTTCAGACCATCGAAGAAGCTCTGAGCGACTCCAATGTCGATGCCGTCGTGATCGTCACAACGACCGACACCCATAAAGACCTGATCATGCAGGCCTCGCGCGCCGGCAAGCCCATTTTTTGCGAAAAGCCGATCGATCTCGATCTGGATAAAATTGACCAGTGCCTCGAGGTGGTCGAAGAAAACCGCACCCCTTTATTTGTCGCTTTCAACCGCCGGTTCGACCCCAGTTTCCGCCAATTGCACAATCAATTGAGATCAGGCATCGTTGGCCCTGTGGAGTTCTTGAACATCTCCAGCAGAGATGCCCCTGTGCCTGACATTGCCTATCTCCGCACATCGGGCGGAATGTTCAAGGATATGACGATCCACGATTTCGACATGGCGCGTTGGATGTTAGGGGAAGAGCCAACTGAAGTGTACGCCGTCGGCAGCTGCCTGATCGATCCCCGCATTGCTGAATTTGGCGATATTGACACAGCTGGGATCACGTTGAAAACGGCCAGCGGTGCGATCTGCCAGATCAACAACAGCCGCCGTGCCGCCTACGGCTATGACCAGCGGATCGAAGCCTTCGGCCCCAGCGGAATGCTGCGAGCGAACAACATCGCCCCCACATCTGTTGAGTTCTCTTTTAACGATGGGGTCCGCACAGAAGCGTACCTTCCGAGCTTTCCTGAGCGTTATGTGGACGCCTACCGCCTGGAACTTGAGCATTTCTTCAAGGATGTGATGATCGACGGCAAGCCGCCCGAAATTTCGGGAGTTGATGGAAGGCAGGCAGTTGTGATTGCGGAAGCGGCGAACGAGTCGCTGAAAACAGGCCAACCGGTCAAGATTCCATCGCCAAGGACGGCGGTCAAAGCGACAGCAACCTATTAAAGTTTGGGCTCTTGATAAGGGCCCAAACAGCCTAAGGTCTCGCCGAGCTGCCTTGGGGCTAGCTCGCCGCGCGCAATTTCCTAATGTTTAAGCGAAATCCAGTTCAGGATCTGAATCTACTAATTCAGCCTCTGGATCAGAGTAACTGTGTAAATGATAATGATCGCGTGGGTCGTCATCATTTGGGTCATATGCAGCAGCTGCCGAAGAAGAAGCCGCTTCACGATGAACAGGTGGAGATTGACGTGTGTTATAAAGAGGAATTAACTCTACCTCATCATCATCTCTTGCAACCTTCATAAGCTCATCAATTATTTTTAAAAGTTGATTGACTACGTTCTCTTTTTTGCCGTTTTCATCACCATAATCAGTCCCCCTTCGGATATATTCCTCTGGATTTCGATCAGAACGCAGCAAGTCCCAAAAATATGACTCCATTTCCGTACATTTTACTTCATCCCCTTGACATATTTCACAAGAAAAGTTTTGAACGGCAGAAACCAAACTATTCCGAAAACTCCCTCGCACGATTGCCGTAAAGTCTTTGGGTTTTCCCTTGATTTCCCGATTCATCGAGGCGCGTTCCTCCAAGATCTTTTCACTTAAACGACGTAGAGCGAATCCCGCTATAGGATAACGGCTTTTGATCGCTTCTTTCATCGCGTCAATTGAAATGACAGCATGGGCTTTCCTTTCTGATGTTGAAGATGAAGAGGTCACTTTTTCTGTATAGTTCTCCCGTTTCTGATTAATGGATACAAAACTACCATCGACAAGCTTCTCCAGGAATTTTTGAATCGCTCTCACTTTTCCGTCAGAACGCAGTTTTTTATGAATGTACTGTTTCACCTCTTCCTGCTGCTCAGGACGATCTGAAAAAATTGAGCTGACAAAATCTTCGATCTCAAATCTTAGACGTGCACATTGACCTTCTGATAGTTTTTCAGCTCTTGGATAGTGATCGGAGAGTTGAGTGGAGCTTCCATTTAACGTACGAAGTACTTGTTCGATTGTTAGATCATTTAAAACGCTACCTGTCCGGGGAGCTTCATCAAGCATGCGAGAAATTTGATTCAGTAATTTCTTTGCAGCGTCTGAGACTCTCTTGGGAGATGTTTGTGTCAATTCATAAAGATACTCTCTACCGCTGTCCTCGAGCTCATGCTTCCCGATAGGTGAAAGCTTTCCATTCAACAACTTGTTAAAAAATTTGATGATTGACTCTTCGCTTTTACCTTCGTCACTTCCTTTTACTGTATAGAGATAGCGATCACCATCTGCTCTCAGTTTTTGGCAGAGATACTTTTGGACTGAAAGCTGATCAAAAACGTTATTAAATAGTGATTCCGTCATGAGGTTTATCACTGAAATCAACTCGGAACGTTTCACCCACCCTCCAGAAGAAGATGAGTGATCTAACACAGGTTGAGCTGACCGCTTGACCACGTCAGGATGGCTTTGTGATAAATTATAGAGTAGCTGTCTTCCTTTATACGGGTTAATTGACTGCTCCATAATAAACTCCTTAAATAATTGTTAATTTAATTGATTTATCATAACATTATTTAAAAAAATAAATTACCGTATAAATGGGGGATTTAATACCCTATGAAGCTATCCAACTAAAAGGTTTTGTTCGGATTTGCATAGATTTTCCCTGGGGGAGAAGACGCCAAAGACGGGCAAAAAATTTTAGTTGGATAGCTTCATTTGTAGACACCCACTTACTCGGTTGGTAAAGGATCAGGTTTCCATTCAATTAGCTCTTCAATTTGCCCTTCACCATAACTCCCTGAGTTTCTTCCATATAAAGTATAAGGAATATTGCTATCACCTATAAAACGAAATTCTTCTGCTCTATAATTAGATTTCGAAAATGATCCACCGAAGATAAATTGACTTTGCGGACACTTCACCACTTTTCTTGGGGTTGCATTGTCATCATACGGTTCTTTCATTTTCCTCCTGAAATTAGTGTATAATCCAAAGATAAAATAAGCCCCTAGAATATACTCAGATCGAAACGTTGCATTCACCTGATATCGACGCATGGATGTAATGTGAGCTGCAGCCTTTTGTATAATGGCCTTATGGTGGACTTTTTTAAGAAATTCATTACTCCTATCGAAAATAAAAAAACTATTTTCAAAATTACCATTAAAGCCAACTCGATTAAAAACATATCCAACAGAATTCAGGTAATCTACAGTGCGTTGGTCAAACATTTGCCGAGGGGTCATTGGCTGTACATCGATATCAGAGAAAACGCAGTATTTACCGCTATCGTCTGAACTCATCATATGATCGGCAATAAGAGCTTTAAGTAAATCAACCCTATAGTACACCTGTGTACCCGGATGGAGAGAAAGTTCGATTTCACCACTAATATTAGGAAGTTGACGGATATCTTTTAATTTAAGATCAACTCCTCTTGATTCAGAAATCATTGCCATCATCTCAAAAGTCTTTTTTTGAGCTTTCAGAGAGACAAGAGCGCTATCGTACCATAAGTTTATTTGGGTACCTGGGTTGGCATCTGCCCATTTAGAAATCCGATAAGTGAAGCTTTTTTTAATTTTTTCCCACTCTTCTAAACTTTCTTCATCCAATGATGCTTCATTTTCTTCGCAGGCGCGTAATTTTTGTGGATCTTTGATACATTCCGCATTTTCAGAGAGGTCTAAGCCGTTCCCAAAAATGTTTTGAGCGATGTCTTTGACGCGGTCTTGAGGGTTAAGATTTACCCACAGAAAGTTCAAATGATAGTCACTTGATACAACAGCTGATCGGGATAAACGATAAATATACGGATGATTTAAGCGATAAGCTAGATCATAACAAGCCGTTAGCTTTTCTTCATCCGGTTCCAATTCATGTTTTTCGAATAATGCTATCAGAGATTTATTATTAATCGAATGTTCTTTATCTTCAGCAATTGATTTAAGTATTTTATTCAACGGAGATAATGTAAATGAGGGATGCGCAATTGAAATGGCATCTATGAGTAAAGGGATGTCATCTTTATCGCACTGTTCGAATATCAGATGAACCAGCTCTTCTAACTCCAGCGTTTCAGGAACGATTTCAAATAATTCTTCAGCTATATTTTGCGTCTCTTTTTGAAAAGTATCAAACAGCCTAAGTTTTCTTTTGAATGCGCTCATTGAGAGCGGCTCATGTGATTGAGGGAGATTCTCTGCTAAATTAAAAGAACTAATTGAATTAGTCACAATAAACCTATTAATTGTAGTAAATAATTATTAATGATTAAAATTAAAGGAATTACCGTATAAATACAGTGAAATATACCGTATCTACTTCAAAAATCGGAATTATGTGGAGAATTTAGCCAATCCGCAGTCTCAGGAAGCTTGATAAATGATCATTGGGGATTAAGCTTCCTCGACGATATGACCATTTTCAACTTTCCCGGTAACTTCGCTTCCGTCCTTTTGAGTGAGCTTTCCATCACCAGAATAGGTGAAGCCGTTTAAACCAATTCCAGAGAAATTTCAGAGCGCCAGTGAAACCAGAAAATAGTCGCTTGTACCATGGACGGTTCACTCGAGCTGACTGAGAAGTGGAAGCCAGAGCTGGATCAGGCACATGGGCTTCATCTGTTTCTTCAGTAATTTCCTCAACTGAAGTAGACTCTACATCGTCAACAATCGTATGGATCAGCATTTCATCATCTTCAAGATTCCTTTCAGGAGGGCCGGTCAGAATAGTTGCGCTACTCGCTTCACCAACTGGCAAGGGAATTACATCTGATTCGACGATCTCTCCGGAAGCGGCTGCAGGCATCACCCCTTCTCCGGCATCATCATCGCAAGGTCCTGCTTCATGCGCCCGTAAAATTTGACAGCAGCACTCGGGATGTTCTGACTCATACTGAGCAACAAATGTTCCATCATAAAGGGAACGAAAGAATGCGGCCATCCTCTCTTCGTCTTCAGGAGATTCCATTGTTCCATCAGATCTCTTTAGGCAAAACTGATCTGTGAGATACACTTTTACAGCTGTACGTCGAGGGTTATCACCCCAGAAGAAATCCTCATCGCCAGCATCCTCTTCATCGCTTTCATCTTCGCAAATTTCCTCAAGAAGATCGGCCGAGAACTTGGGGCCGAATGAATCATCGAGAAATATTGACAAGCGCCCATCAATAGGTTTATCCGGAAAACCAATGACCATATGAATCGTCTGCTGAAGACACCGAATTGAGGCAGGATAGTTCATGATCTGTTTGAGGTATCGATACAATTCTAATTTCCCAAGATTGATCAAATCCTGTTCACTTAAATTTCTCAATTTTTGTTGATTACTAAGGAATGCACCAGTCTGAAGTTTGACGAGGAATTTTCGTATAGACTCCATCTCGTTCTTATCTTTATCAGAACCTTTATTGAGATAAAGATAAAGCATTCCATCAGATCGCACTTTATGTTCCATGAACTCGTGAAAGGCTTTTTGCTTTTCATTCTCAGCTCCAAAAAGACTGATAACAAATGTTTCGATCAGTTGTATTAAACGACTGCGATCGGAATCTGAAACAGGCTGTATTGTGACATCTTGAAGGCGCTGTTCATCTGAGATCGAATCATCTTGAAACTGTGAAGAACCTGGAAGGGAGCCAAGAAAAAGATCTACTGCATCTTTAACAATACCCGGATTTGTTTTCGTCAAATCAATTAAAAGCTGTCTCCCAGAAAAATAATCTATTGGATTAAACATCGAAGTGCCCGAACTGTATTATTATTAAGAATAAACATTTTACAGTTTCATGATAAAGTGAAATACCGTGTTCTCTACCCTATCAAAGTTATCCAACTTAAACCTGTGATTGTGTCCTAATCTCGTTCATCAAGCGAATTTTAGCAATCCATCTGAGAAATTTACCTCCCTCGGTAAGCTCTATGAGCTTACTCTTCGGAACGTAAATTCACATCTGAATCACGATCGGTATACTTCAAAACTCGGAGTTTTGGCTATCCGAAAAATAAGTGCCTGGGATCCAAAAGAAAAATAAACACCCGTTCGCTTTGCTCAGTCAAAACGCAAAGAGAATCCTTCAAATATTGAAAAGCTGTTTAAACCAATGCCAGATAAATTTCAGAGCGTCGCTGAAACCAGACCATAGTCAGTTGACTGGAGCTGGAGTTAGTTCAGGACAAGAAGATTAGTCTTGTGAAACCACCGTAGCTGAAAATGGCTCAACACGGTTAAAGAATGATACTAACGTTACTTTCTGATCTTTTATAACCCTGACACCATCTGTCCCTAAAGAGGGAGTCTGTTCAAGATGACTTTTCGAATCCACCGTAGCTGAAAATGGCTCAACACTGTTAAAGAATGATACAAACGTTAATTTCTTGCTTTCTTCAACTCCATAATCTACAGTAAGATCCAGAGAATGAGTCAGCGTTCCAGGAGTTCGATAAGAGGAGTTTAAATCAAGCGTCATTTGAGCACCTTTTTATTAAATTTTTAAGCCTAATTATAAAATATTTTTATAAATAAAAACACCGTATTAAATACCCTGAAATACTAAAATAGCAACGTAGTAGGTTTATGCGAAAAAATAAGTGCCTGGGATCCAAAAGAAAAATAAACGCCCGCTCGCTTTGCTCACTCAAAACGCAAAAAGAATCCTTCAAATTCCGCATAAACTGTTAACTTTCACCGGACGGTTTCAATTGACACTTTTTATTTGAAAAAATTCCTTTCTTGAGCTTGCCTAAAAATTTCAACAGCGACTCGATTTCACATTTTCCTTTATCAGTGCCTGTTTCAATATAGAGATCGATATTTCCATCTGAACGCAACTTCCTGATCATGTATGCGTGAGCAGCTGCCCGCTTATTCGCGTCCTGTTGAAAAAGGCCAGTGACAAACGCTTCAACCCATTCGATTAAACGACTCCGATCGTTTTTTTCAATAACCCTCACATTTGACAGAGGATCGTGGGTAGAAACCTCTGAACATCCAAAGTTGAGCAACGAAGCGAAAAGTATACTGGACGAACCTTTTACCTTGCGCGGATCAGCTTTGATTAAATTGTAAATACATTGCCTTCCTGATACGGAATCTACGCTATTTGCCATTGAAAAACCTAAGTCTAATATATTGAAAAAGAATATGATACGATAATTTTGAATACTGAAACACCGCAATCTCTACCCTATGTACACAAAAAAAACCCCCAAGGATTTCTCTTTGGGGGTAAAAACAAAAGGAAAAATAATCTTTAATAAGTATCATTTTAACAAACATTTGAATTTAAAATTAGGGTAGAAAATACGAAAAAAGGCCCTAATTTTAAAAAAATCAGGGCCTAAGGAGAAGGGTATTATAGGGTATTTCTTAGTTAAGAACCGCGAAAGAATCGAAGA
>CAZWOB010000071.1:0-10218 GCA_964635295.1 uncultured bacterium | reverse complement strand
AATCTGGCGTGTCTACCAATTCCACCACCTAGGCAAATTTTGACAATAGTCTATCCTATTTATCTCTTTCGAGTCAACGAACTTGCTTAATTTATTTCACGACTCTGTTCAAATCCAGCTATCGACCACCCATAAAGCTGTTTGTAAAGTCAAAAATCTTTAAGAAATCTTAATCCGTTATATGTATAATCGAGATTTTAATAAATTTTAAGAATAGTATTTTAATTATGTTGTTTAAGCGGATCGTTTGCGCAGCCATTTTAGTCCTTTCACCGTTCTATATCCAATCTGTTGAAAATGTCTATCCAGAATCCGGGGTTGAAACCTTTATCCTTGAAAATGGGATGAAGGTTGCACTGAAACAGACAGATAATGAACCGGGAGAAGTTTTAGTCAGACTGATGGCTGAAGGGGGATTCGCCGAACTTCCGGTCGGTCAGCAGACGGCTGGAAAGATCTCATCTGAAGCCGCTGTCCGTTCCGGACTCTCCGATTTTGGTTTTGATAAAATGCATGCGATGCTTTATCAGCATTCGATCGAATTTGAGACCAGAATGCAGCCGTTCAGCAGGTCGATGGAACTTTCCGCTGACTCGGACGAGTTGGAACAACTTTTTAATGTTGTAAATTTGTTTTTTACAAAAAGTAGATTTTCACATAAAGCGTACGATGCTCATAAAAAGCAGCTTGCAGAAGTGATAAAAGACCGCGAAGCCGATTCATTCAAACAATTGGATGACGAATTCATGGAATTCAATACACAGCAATTTCACGCATTTCAATTGATGAAGGTAAGTGACATTGAAAATGCCTCATTTGATCAGAGTGAACGATTTTTTAAACGCTGTTTTGTTAATCCTGCTGATTTTGTTTTTGTCATCGTCGGCGATTTCGATATAGTTGAGGCGAAGAGACATATCCAGCAGTATCTTGGAAAGATTCCGATTAACGGAGATGTCAACAGCCCTAAAATTCCACGACTGCCCGATTTTACGAAGGGGATTCGATCAAAAGTGGTGAAAAACCCTCATCGGGAACAAGCGATCACCAGAATGACTTTTCCTCTACAGGTCGCAGTCAAGCAGGACAATGTCCGCGAGCTGGAAGTTCTTAGTTGTCTTATTAAAGAACGGCTCGTGAAAAAAGTTGTTCAACAGATCCATCCAATACCGGAAGTCAGGGTTTCCCTTGATTTTCCCTATTATCCATCCTTCCACAGCTCTTGGGTAACTATCCAGTATATTTCAGACGCTAAGCAGGTCAGTTCCACCGGCCAGTCGATATTGTTGGAGCTTAAACGGATGCAGATTGAAGGTTTCTCCCAGGAGGAGATGAACAAAGTCAAGAAATGTATTGAAAGCAGTGATAATCTTGCCCAATTGGAAAACCTCTACTGGCTGACCCAGATCGCCAACTTTATTGTTTGGGAATGGGACCTAAGCAAGCTCAGCAAAGATTTCGCCAATGGTCCCTATTGGAGCTTGAAAGAAGCTAATAAAAACATGGCGAGCGTTATCTCGATGGACAACTATACGATCATTTCCCAACAACCCTGATCGCTCATCAAACCATATCTTCTGCGGAACGTCTATCAACTCGACTGTCTGAGGAACTTGCAGCTGCATCATCATCTAAAAAGTCTGGAAGGGTCGCTCCAAAATGAGAAATATGCGGAGCTGTTTCACCATCTCTGCTAATCGCCTTATCGCCCAATTGTACGCAATTCATTCGAAAGCCTAGTTCATCTTCCAGCAACGCCCATTGTGTACGATATCCTTGATGTCGTCGTCGAAGAGCAGAACTGCCGCTTCCGCCAAGTGGTTCAATGGCAAGGTGCGCCGGCATTTTCTCGCCTCTGAATTTTCTCCTGGGTGTAGGGCTGTCGCTCCCTGATGATGAGCTATCGTCATCATCATCAGTTGATGAAGTGCTGGCAAGAGTTGAGCGGCGTGCTCTGGATGGAGAGGCAGCCGCCAGAGCGGCATCGCGCATTTGTTTTAGTTGAACCTTGATCGGATGATCTTCTGGCAGCAGCCCTACCATCAATGAGATCCAGTGATCCCTGGAAGGGATCTGTTCTCGAAATCCCTTTTCAGGCAGTTTGTCAAGTGAATGGACACATTGAGCAAATGCATCTTTCTGTTCTCGTTGTTCCGCTCCGCTATCGGGCTGGACGTTGGATTTAAACTGTTGAAAGGTCATGAGAAAATTCCGAATATCTTCTCCTTGCTCTTTGAGTTCGGAAATTCTCATCAGAAGCAGCGCCTTGTCCCGGTCGTTATCGATCTCTCTGATCGCAGAAATCAAGGGGAGTAGAATCGCAGCGGCAGTCACCACACAAACAATACGAAAGATCCCCAGTCCTGTAATCGCAGCGAGTTCTCCGCCTGGTAGAGTTGTATTGCACGCATCTTCCAAATCAGAAATTTGATCTTCTAATTTTTTGGTGACAACAAAATTGGCAACTTCAGCACCTCCAGCCAGAACGGCTACAACTCCTTCCAAACCAATAGTGATCCAGGTCGTTTTCGTTACATTAGGGCAGCAGCGACGCGGTCTTCCTGCTACAGCTTCCCGTTTTTTTTCCTCAAGGTCCGCATTAATATCTTTCAAGTCCGAAAATAGTCTGCCGATAGTCTCTGTGTCGAGCTTCATCGGGTTTTCTCGGAATTGACGGTTGAGGTTGCTTACCTCGGCATTAATATCGTTCAGCACCCTTTCTCGACGTCCGACAACCTCAGCTACAGACATTGTACTGTAGTCAGGGGCAACTGGAATGACAGCCATAGCCTTACCCTTTTGTTAAAAAAAAAGAGAGATGCGTACATCTCTCTTTTTGTTGATGTTGAATTATCTTGGGATGATGATGACAGTTCCAGGTTCTAATCTGTTTTTGTCGGGAATAGCTTTTCTGTTGGCATTGTAGATATCAATCCAGCGATTGGGGGTTCCATAGTAGTAGGTAGAAATAATCCCTAAATTTTCTCCCTCTCTAACCGTGTGCCGGTCAGCGGCGTCAGCAATTCCATTCTGAGGCGCTTGTTCCTCGTTACGTGTTTTCAATTCATGAATGTAGGGGGTTGAGGTGTCTGAATTGTAGGCCATCTCTTTTTTGCTCTCGGATTGATGAGGGCGTTCTCCGGACTGCATTTCTGCAATCTGCTCCTGTTGCTGATTGATCACATTTTGCAATTCGACAATTCTTGAGGAAAACTGTTCAAGCTTTTGCTCCATTTCCCTTGCATGGGAAAGTTCGTTGCGATTTGCTTTTTCATAAGCCAGCGCACGATGCTGTTCTAACTCAACTTTTTGATTGAGTCTGGCAATCGTCTCTTGCATTTTTTGGATCTGCTTGTTGTTTCCATCACCGGCGCCTGTATCATGGTACCCTTGTGTCAATTGGGTTTCATGTAACTGATCTTCAAGATTGTTTGCGTGGTCTCTTTCCTCATCCAACTGAGCGATGAGAACAGCGACCTGGCTTTCCTGAGTTTCCAGTTGACGCTGCAACTCGCCGATTCTGCCGTCCTTTTGAGCAAGTTCCCGCTCCAACGAGCTGATCGAATCGGCAACTTCCTGATTCTCATTCTGGAAAGCTCTTGCGCGCAGTATTTCTGCCTGCCGCTGGCTTTTCGAATCCTCGAGGGCGATCTCCATCTCACGATTGCGTTTCTGCTCGTAGTTCAGGCGAGTTGAAACTTCATCAAGCTTAGCTTGGAGATCATCAATGGTTTTTTTCTTACTTTCAATTCTGTCATGCAGAAGTGTCAACATGTCTGAATTTTCTTCTACCGTGCTTTGAAGACGGGTATAGTTGTCGAAGACAGACTCGCTCTCATTCAATGAGTTGGATAGAGCCGTGTGCAGTTCGTTCGAACGCCGTTTTTCCTGTTCATATTCAGTGTTCAGCGTCACGATTTTATCTTGAAGCTGATCGATCTCATCTCTTCTGTCTTTGAGACGCTCTTCCATTGCGCTCATACGCTCAGACTGGCGGTGCATCTGTTCTTGAAGCTGACGTATCGTGTCGGACTCTTCGACATTCCGTGTTAATGCTTCCTGGAGGTTATGCTCGACCTCTTGCATACGCGTACGTTCGAGCTCCAGGTTAATGGTCAGCTCGCGTACAGAGGCTTCTTTTCTTCTGACATCCTTTTTTGCATCATCCAGAAGCGCTGTCAACTGTTCAATACGGGCATGAAGTTGGTCCCTGAGAGATGCATTGGAATATGTGATCGTGTCCAGCTCCTGCTGCTTGCCCTCGATCTCCGCCTGCTTCTGCTTCAATTCGTCTTCCATTTTAAGGACTTTATGCGCGGTTGCATGCAGTTCTTCTTCGATACACAAGCCTTTTTGCTGCTCCGCATCGGCAGCAGCCAATGCGATATCCAGCTCGTCTTTCAGCATTTCCGCCCGAGATTTTTCTTCTCTTACCAGAGCGGACAGTTTTGTCTGCCGATTGGTAAAGTGGTCATGAGAATGAGCGTAGACGTCAAGGATTCCCTGCAGCTCCAAATACTCCTGTGCAAGTTTGACCATTTCACCATTCCAATGATCTTTGTCCTTATCTGTAAGGTTCTGATTCATTTCCAATTGACTTTGCAGAGAACGCGTATACTGCTCCTGAGCTTTTTCTCGCGTCATGGCAACCTCTAACTCCGTCGAGAGGTTTTGGTTTTTCAGCATTTCCAATTCCAAGGCTTCACTTAGATTGTTCAGCTTCTCCTGCAGATGGCCTTCGGATTGTGTGTAGAGCTTGCTTTGCGAATGCATGTCCTCATCTTTTTCCTGCAGCAGGCCATATTGCCATGAAATCTCCTCTTCAAGAGTTTTGATCGTCGAGACTTTGGATGCGAGCGCTTCCTGTAAATCGTAATTTGCCTCTTCCAGCTCCGCTAATGTTCTTCTAAGTTCATCTCTTTCTCTTTTTGCGTCCTCTTCCAGCCTTTCGATCTGGCTTTGCAGATTGAACACCGCCCTTTCTTTAGATTCCCTCTGAGTGTCAGTCATCGAAGCAAGTGCGTCAATCGTCTGTTCCATCCGGGTGATCTTTTGATTTCGCAGATCTTTTTCAGTCTCAAGTTCAGCAACTTTTCTCTGAAACTCTTCGTTGTAGCGATCTTTTTCCACGAGTTCCTGGCAAACTTCCGCCAATCGGGCGCGGTCTGTCGGGTCACCCTTGGTGAACAGTTGGGCCTTTATCTCGTGGAGCTTGATATTTGCCATATTTAGCTGACGTTTAAGCTCTTTGATTTTCTGGGCCTGGATTTTATTGATCTCTTTGACGGCTTCGGCGCTGCTTCGCTGAGTGTCCCACTTTTCCGATAAGTTGGTGGCGACCCCGGCCTGCTCCTTTTCCCGTTCTTGAGCAAGGATCGTTAAGGCTTTTGATCCTTTGGCACTTGTCTGTGTGTCAGCATGTTTGCCATTTGCTGACAGGACCTCTAGTCCGATAACCCCGAACGATACAGCGACGAGAATCGTAAGCGCGATCGTTGTCGTTCTCTGCTGCAATCTTCTGATACGGGAAGTATTTTCAGTATCTTTCTTATGGTTGTCGGCCTGATGGTCAGGATTTTGATGAGAATTTTTACCGTAACTGTCCATAATATCTTTTTTCCCTTTTATCTACTGGGTTTGATCTAAAGATTTGTAACTTATCAAATAACTCATATAGTGGGAAGAAAAAAAGAACAAGAAAAAAACACATGGCATAAAAACCATGATAGAGTTATGGGTACTTCGTAAATGACAGAACAGCATCCCTACACAAACAAACTAATCTCAGAAAAATCGCCTTACTTGTTGCAGCACGCACATAACCCTGTGGACTGGCATCCATGGGGGAGTGAGGCGTTTGACAAAGCCAGGCGGGAAAACAAGCCGATTTTTCTCTCCATTGGTTATGCCACGTGCCACTGGTGCCACGTCATGGAAGAGGAGTCGTTTGAAAACCTTGAAGTTGCCGAACTGCTTAATCAGGCGTTTGTCAATATCAAGGTCGACCGCGAGGAAATGCCGGAAGTCGACCAGCTCTATATGGATTTTGCGCAGGCGATCATGTCAAGTTCTGCCGGATGGCCTTTGAATGTTTTCATCACTCCCGATCTGCGCCCTTTTTTCGCAACCACATACCTTCCACCACGTGCAGAGTCGGGGATGCCGGGGCTGGTTGACCTTATCCGGCATATTCATGAGTTGTGGGAAGGGGAGGGAAAACTTCAAATCGAATCTCAGGCTGAACAGATTGTTGAGATTTTTCAGCAAAACATCAATATCTTAGGTTCCGAAATCCCAGAGAAAAGTTGTATCCCTCTTGCGGTGGCCGCTCTGCTTCAACTGTCTGATCCTATTTGGGGCGGGATGAAAGGGGCGCCTAAGTTCCCTATCGGATATCAACACCTCTTCCTCTTACACTACTCTTCTCAGGAAAAGGACAGCCGCCCAATGTTTATGGTCGAAAAAACCCTGGAAATGATGTACCGGGGCGGAATTTACGATCACCTTGGAGGAGGTTTTTCCCGCTATAGTGTCGATGAAGAGTGGATGGTCCCTCACTTTGAGAAAATGTTGTACGACAACGCTCTGTTGGCGGACTGCTATTGCGAAACCTGGAAGGCGGCGAAGCGTCCTCTCTATGAGCGTGTCTGTCGGGAAGTGATCGACTATGTGTTGTTGAATCTGGTCGGGCAAGAAGGGGGCTTTCTATCCGCCGAAGACGCAGATTCCGAGGGTGTGGAAGGAAAATTCTATGTTTGGGATATCGAAGAGATCCATCAGGTATTAGGCGATGATGATGCCGAGCTGTTCTGCAATGTTTATGGTGTGACTTCCGCAGGGAATTTTGAAGGTAAAAATGTTCTCTACCTGCCTGAAGTCATTGAACAGTATGCAAATCAAAATAACCTGGATCTCCAAGAGTTGGAAACCACTCTCGAACAGCTGAAAAAAAAGTTGTTTTCAGCGAGGGAGAAAAGGGAACACCCTTTCAAGGACGATAAGGTCCTAAGCTCCTGGAACGGGCTCATGATCCACGCGACCGTAGAAGCGGGAAAAGCGTTCAACGAACCGAGGTATGTTAAGGCTGGGGTAAAAGCTGCGCAATTGATTCAAGATAAACTGTGGAATGAAGATTGTCTACTCAGAAGATATCGAGAGGGAAGGGCGGACTTTCCAGCAGGTTTGAATGAGTATGCTTACATGATCCGTGCAGCATTAACGTTGTTCGAAGCTGGCTGCGGGACAAAATGGTTTGAATGGGCGCTAACCATGGAGCAGGTCCTGAGAAATCAATTCAAAGGTGAGGGCGGAGCTTTCTATCAGACGGATGGAAAAGATCCCCACCTCCTCATCCGGCAATGCCAATTTGCCGATGGCGCGGAACCTTCCGGAAATGCTGTGCATTGCGAAAATCTTCTAAGATTGTATCTGATGACCTACGATCCCATTTATCTCAGACAGGCAGAGGATGTTTTCAAAGCTGTAAAAGAGTCTTTGGATAGATATCCCCCCGGATACAGCTACCATTACCGCAATCTTCTCAGGTATTATCAAACGAACGCGCCTACAATCATCATCGCATTGAATCAGCAACAGGAAAACCGATCAGAGCTTGAAAAGATTTTCTTTACACGGTTCATGCCCCATCGGGCTCTTGTCTGGGTAGACCAGAGCGATAATCGCCTGTTTGAGCTTATTCCCGGGATCAAAGGGCAGCCCCCGCAACAGGGGAGAACGACCGTCTATATTTGCAGCAATCGTGTTTGTGAGAAACCGTTGACCGAGATTAAAGATGTTATTGACAAACTATTGTGACAATTATTCCAACATCGATTATCCTTGATCATATAATTTATAAGGTGTTGATACTCATAAATGAAAGACTTAAGTCAACGAAAAAAAATCCTTCAAGCGATGCTGGAGTCTGAAAATTTCGAAGATCTCGCAACCTTTGAAGACCCCGCTCGATGGGAAGAGATGCCGCATGATGAACGGGAGTTGTTGGGCATGCTTTACGTCATGCAGGGGGAAAAACAGCTCAAGAAGGGCGATAATCAGGTCCTGAAAAGCTTTAAGCTTGCCAATTTGGCTGCTCCTGATTCTCCGCAAGTTCTCTACCGGCAGGCGATCGCTTTTGCCCGCGAGACACACAATATTTATTGTTTGAAAGCTTCAAAGAAAATTTTTCATCGCATCATCGAACTGAAGGCTGATTATTTTGATGCGTGGCATGGACTGGCCAACGTTTGCATCGTTCTCGCCCTTCATTCCAATAGCGAGAAGGATTTTTTAGAAGCGCAAGATGCATTTTCGCATGCGGAAACCTTTCGGACGGTTTCTTCAAAGGAGAGCCAGGCTTCACTTTACCGGGATTGGGGAGTTTTGTGGTTTCATTATGGAAAACACTCCGGAGAGGCTGTCGATTTTAGGAACGCTGCTAAATGCTATCGAAAAGCTCTTTCTCAGGGAATGAAAACCTATGATTTTTGGAATGACTACGGGAATTGTTTAACTGAGCTTGCCGCGCTTTTGAAAAAGCCTGAGCTGATCCTGACTTCCGTTAATTTCTATTGGCAGGCTGTCCGTTTGAAGGATGATTTTTTTGAGGGCTGGATGAACCTTGCGGCTGCATTGAAGGTCATTTATGAAATCCAGCCCATAGAAGAGTATTATAAGCTTGCGAACGAGGGATTCGAGAAAGCGTCCCTGCTCGATCCGGAAAACACCAGTTTATGGGTGAAATGGGGGCAACTGCAGATTTTCCACGCAAAGACCTTGAAAGAGATCGATTTCCTTTACGACAGCATTGGAAAATTTGAAGCGGCAAATATCTGCGAGCCGAATCACCCTGTCGTTCTTTGCTCATGGGCCGAAAGCCTCCTTTGCCTCGGCGAATGGACAGAAAACCTCCAATATTTGAGGCAGGCAGAGGAAAAGATCACCCAAAGCCTTGCTTTGCAAAAAGATCAGCCGAGGATCTGGTGTTTATATGGGCATTGCCTCTCGGAAATTGGTCGATATTTCGACGATGAAGAGTATTTTTTGCAGGCAATCGAGCATTATCAATACGGGTTGAGGCTTTCCAGGAACGATCCTGTGATCTGGCATGGGATGGCGATGGCCTATCTATCGCTCAGTCAGGTGACACAGGATACAAAATGGTTGGAAAAGGCAAACCAATGCTGCAGGCAATCGATCGAGCAAGGGGGGCATGGGCAGGCGCAGTATTGGAATGATTGGGGCGTTGTTCTGATGAAGTTGGGGACATGGGCGGATGACAAGGAATTAGTCAGTTCGGCACTGAACCGTTTTGAGCATGCAATAAGAATCCGTTCCCAATTCCAACGTCAAAAGGAAATGGATCCCGAATGGTTGTACAATTATGGCTGCGCTCTTGACTTTCTAGGTGATTTTGAAGACGACTTGTCGATGCTTGAAAAAGCGGTCCATGTATTGAAAAAAGTTGTGGAGATCGATCCTGGTTTTCATCATGCCTATTATAATTTAGCGATCGCTTTGGCCCATTTAGGCGATCTTTCATCAGAGCCTGATGCATTCATCGAATCGTTAACATATCTTGAAGCGTACACGTGCCTTGAATCTGAAGATGAACACGCATGGAACGAATGGGGGCTGACATTGATCGATCTGTCGCAATTGATCGATGATCCTGTTCGCAATGTCGAAGCTCAAGAACTGTTGCGTGAAGCTGAGGGTAAATTTCATTATGCCAGGTCTTTAGGCAGCCAGTCTTCTTTCTATCATTTAGCCTGTTTGCATAGCTTGAGAAACAATACGGAAGGGGCGTTGTATTTTTTGCAGCAGGCGAAGAATGCGGGAGTTCTTCCTCCGGTTGAAGACCTCGTTTCGAACCATTGGCTTGAGCCGATCAAATACACTCCCGAATTTCAAAAAATGCTGATCGAATGATATGAAGTGGGTGTCTGTAGAGACACCCACTGGGTTGTTTTTCTAGAAAATTACGCCGATCGCGATGTTGAATCCAATAAATCCCAGTCCTGAATCTTGTGGATGGGAATTCTGGTAGTTGCCTTCATCATAGACCGCATTGCATCCAGGCCCCGCAGCGCCGCCATTTGCCCAATACTGAGCTTCTCCGGCAAATCGGATAAATGCAATTTTGTCGCCGCAGAAACAGCGTCTCCAATCGATACCGATCTGCAGTTCGCCGACCGCTTGCAGGTCGCAGTCATTCGA
>CAZWOB010000070.1:0-10281 GCA_964635295.1 uncultured bacterium | reverse complement strand
TGGAGCATCAGAATGATTTTTTGTCAAAAAAACTTATGCGTAAAAGTATGGACACGAAGCCGCAAAGATCAACAACAGGGTTTATCCTTTGTGACTTCGTGTCTTGAGTGAGCAAAGCGAACGGGTGTTCATAAATCTTATCTAATTGAAGTGCGGACCCGTTTCTGTCTGCCGTTGACAGACTGCTGCCGCCTGAGCATTTCGAAATAGGCATCATCGACAGCTTTATCACAGTCCTTGCAAGGGATGGACAATCGAAGGGCTAGCTGTTTCCCATCGGGTCCCATTTCATTGTATCTGTCGCGAGACTGCTCAGACAACTGTTCGTAAAAAAAGCGGTCTTTCGCACCCGCTTGTATGGGGTCGTTGGCATAGAGCCCTGGCCGCTTGTTTGTTTTCTTGGAGATTTGATGGGATTTTAATTGACGTTTTTCAGTAGTTTTGGCGGTTTCCTCAAACCCTGTAGGCAAGAACACTTTTTCGTGAAATTGTTCGGGAGCAGACGTTGACGGGGGGGTTACCGTTTGACTTTTCTTTTCTCGGGTGACAACCTGCAGTTGAACTCCTCCTCGATTGCGGCGGTTTTCTTTTCCCGGCGTTGCACCCTCGGAGCTTCCTGGATAAGCAAAAAAAAGAACAGAATAAAACAATAAAATCCGATATTTCATACCGTTCTTATATTGACAATGTCAAATTATCGCAAGAACCTCTGTCATTAAAACGGCAAAAAATTTTATGAGATAGGTTCAACTATTCCACACCGTATTCTTTCGCCATTTGATGAAGCTGTCCATCAGGCGGAGAAATAAGTTCTATTAATTCATCACCACTACCTGTTCGTAACACAAGCAAACTCAGCATGGCAGAATCGATAGGCCCATTCTCTTTTTTATCATCATCAAGTCGATGGATCGCCTCCTGGATCCCATCGATCACCCTCAATACGCGCGAACGGTCACTTCCGCTCATACCATCGAGATCCCTAACATGTTGTTTTGCGACATCAAAATCTTTATCAATTTCATCATCACTTGATGTGGTTGTCGCCTGCCCATCAGATACTCCACTCGTGCTTCCTCCAGAACCAGAGCCTTCATCAATAAAGCTGTCCAGAAAATCCTCATCCAGCATTGCTTCCAGTTCATCAAATGTTGTGTCAGAAGTAGCTCCACTATCGTCTGTTCTTGGAGACCTTTCCAATATTGCATCTTGTCTGGCTTCCAGTTCATTCAATTCATTTTTTTGAACTTCAAATCCTGCATGGTCGCTAATCCTCGAAACAATCTCAAACAGTTCAGCAGACAAAGTCTTTGCAAGTGTAGGCTGGTTTTTTGCGATTTCATGAATATTTGAAGTTAAACGCGAAACCCTCGTAATATCACTGTTCTCGAGATCAGGTGCAATTCGGCTGATCTTACTGTTGATTACATTGACATTCCTTAATGCAGCTTGGGTATCTGCCGGCAACCTGCTAAAGGCCCGCGTTTCTTGTGCTTCACTTTTGTTGTCTTTGTAGATTCCACCATCTCTTTGTAACGACTGAGCTTTTCGCTCCATGGAGTCCAACATATTATACGTCTTTGATCCTAATCCCACACGCCTGGACATTGAAGCCGCGCGCGCTTTCTCAGCCATCCATTTCCCAAGCCCCTCCATTGCTTTTCCCCAGCTTTTTTGGATCCCGAGGCCAATCTGCCCCCTTCGGTGCTTAGCTACCCCTTCACCGGTCTCTCTGGTTTTTCCTGTCCATTTGACACCTTGACGAACCCCCTTGTCTGAGCCGAACATGGTCGCAAAAAACAAAAATGTATGGGCACCGCCAAGTTTCAAACCTTTTCCCATCCCCTTTAACGCATCTCCTGCACTAGAACCAAATGCGCTCAGTTTCTCACCCACTTCTGCCTTAGTAGGCAATTTCAAGCCGCTGACATCAAGTGAAGTCCGACCCGCTGGTCCTGTAGGGCCAACTCCCTGGGTACCACCTGTTCCATCTGTTGGTGTTAACGCCATCGTTTATCTCCTCCTCATTCTTTCCTGGACCACAAATTCCTTCGCTGCAGCGACATCCTTTCTAAACTGATCCGCATCGGGATCATCGGCATGCTCTTTCGCAAACGTCTCAGCCTCCCCGATAATTTCAAAAGCCCGGTCGAAATCATTCGCCTTGATGCAGCACTGGGCCGCCAATACATAGGGAAAAATGCTCCTGCCGTCTAGCCTGAAGGCAACGCTGAACGCAAAAAGAGCGTCATCATTGAGATCCAGATGCTGTTTCGACAGTCCCAGCCCAGACCAAAACTCTGAAATATAAGGATTGAGCGTCGTTAAGAACACAAACGCTTTGACTGCCTCTTCATAACGCCTTTCCTCGATCAACCCTTTCGCCACTTCGTAAAACTCCGCAGTTGCCTCATTGGAAAATCCAAACAGCTCCTGCAGAGGCTTCCCTTCCTCAAAGTATTCCGCTAACCTTTTCTCGTCCGATAGACGGTCGACCGCCTCCGCATCAATCACAAAATCTTCAATCGTCAATGCCATATCCTTACCCCCTTACCGATCCGGGAGGAGGAGACTTGTCCCCACTCTTTGCAGATGGATACTTTTCCGCCAGCTCCGATAATATGATCTCGTAACCTTGAAGAAAGTTATCCTTGAATTCTTCCATTTCCGATATCATCTCCTGCCTTACGCGTTGAACGTAAGACTCAAAAGACTCCATCTCGCTTTGATCCCCTTCCTTGATCTCGCTGACCATGGCCTCTGCAAGCTCCTCAAATCGCTGCGCAACTTCGGAATCCGCTTCAGAAGCCGGAGAATTTCCTCTCTCAACCATTATTCCCTCCAAAGGCTAAAATTTTTATACTCACGTATAATTATTATAAATTATTTTAAAATAATGATCAAATTTGAAAATTTATGGGCCGATAAAGGCTATTTTAACCTGACGCCACCAGATTTTGAGAAGACGCTTAAAGTCTTTTTGGATAAACAACCAGCGTACCATGGCCCTAAAGCCAAAATATTGCTTGATCGTCGTTAAAGTTTCGATAAAGTGGTTCATCACCATTGGACGGGTCACATGACGCAGATCATAATCTGTCAATACGCGTCTAGTGGAAATCACGCGTAAATTGGAACGGGCTAAAAAGCGGCACATCAGCTCAAATCCACCCCGCAACTTGTAATGCACGTCGAACTTGCCTATTTGGCGGATCGTTTCAGTCTTAAACCAGCATGACTGTAAACTGGTCGGCTGCTGCCCGATCCGCAGCAACTTCAAGCTCATCTCCCGATAAAGAATCTTCGGGTCTGTGCGACCATCTCTGAGCAAAGTCCCGCAATACACAAGATCTGGAAGATCATTGTCGAGCGCCGTTTCCATGATATAGAGAAGGGCGTCTGGGTAAATATAGAAGTCCCCGGGAAAGAGGCAGTTGACATAGCTGCCGGATGCCTGTGAAACACCTTTGTTCAACATCTCATACCGCTTATACCCTGATACAGAGTAGACATGGACCCTCTCGTCCCGATAGTTTTTCACCACTTCCAAAGTGCGGTCGGAAGAGCCCGCGTCGATCACCAATATCTCGAACTTCGGGTAGTTCTGCCCAAGAATGCTGTCGAGCGTCAACGCGATCTTGGCAGAGTGATTATAGCAGGGAATGACGACCGAAACGGTCGGATATTGGTAATCCTGGTATTTATACCTGTCCTGCTCTATGCGGTTCCAATCTGAGTCCATTGCCTTCATGATCATCGTTACCCCCCGCAAAGTCAAGAAAACTTTGTTTTTGCTTGGATATGGACCTAAGATTTGTTAAAATCCATGCTCATTCTGGAGATTACACTTAAGAGAGATCATGATTACGTTTCAAGAAATCATCCGCCGACTATCAGCATACTGGGAAGAAAAAGGATGCATCATCCATCAAGGCTACGATTTAGAAATGGGAGCTGGGACAATGAACCCCGCCACATTTTTGCGATGCCTGGGACCTGAGCCCTACAACGCAGCCTACGTCGAGCCCTGCCGACGGCCGACGGATGGACGCTACGGAAAAAACCCCAACCGTGTGCAACACTATTTTCAATATCAGGTGATCTTGAAGCCCTCTCCGATTGACATGCAGCAGCTCTATCTCGACTCGTTGACCGCCATCGGCGTCGACCTGTCCCAGCACGATATCCGCTTTGTCCACGATGACTGGGAAAATCCGACGATCGGCGCGTGGGGCCTTGGATGGGAAGTGTGGATGGACGGAATGGAGATCACGCAGTACACCTACTTCCAGAGCGTTGGAGGTCTCCCTCTAAAGCCGGTAACGGGAGAGCTGACCTACGGGCTCGAGCGGATCGCCATGTACCTGCAGAACGTCGACAGCATATTTGACCTCAAATGGAACGAGCATCTGACCTATGGCGATATCTATCATCGCAACGAGGTCGAGTTTAGCCGCTATAACTTTGAAGAGGCGTCAGTCGACATGTGGCTCTCGAGCTTCAACGCATATGAAAAAGAAGCGAAGAAACTGATCGGGAAAAAGCTCCCTATTCCTGCATACGATTTTGTCATGAAAGCCTCCCACTCCTTTAACATTCTCGATGCGCGCGGAGCCATCTCTGTCACAGAGAGAACAAAGTACATCGGAAGGATTCGGGACCTTGCAAAAATGATCGCCGAAAGCTACGTGGAAAATCGAGAGGAACAAAAATTTCCCCTGCTGGAAAAGTTTCCAACTCCTGGACGCGAGAAGACCTCTGCTCCCCCGATCAGCGACTCCCTTCTCAATGCCGCCCCGGGCTCGAAACAGGATTTCCTTCTCGAAGTGGGTTCAGAAGAGCTTCCCGCGACCTTTGTTCCCATCGGGATGCGCAACCTCGAACAGGCGGTCAAAGAACTGCTCGAGAAAGAGGGATTGGCGCATGGAAAGATCAATACTTATGGCACGCCAAGGCGTTTGACTGTCCACATCGAGGATCTGGATCTGACAATTCCTGAAACCCAGGAAGAGAGGCGCGGCCCTCCCCTGAACCGCGCATTCAACGACGATGGGTCGCCAAGCCCGGCAGGTCTCGGGTTTCTTAAATCGATCGGCAAAGAATCGCTGAACAAAGAAGCGATCCAACAGGATTCCGATATCGAGATCAGAGAAGTGAAAGGAAATGAATACCTGTTCGCCAACGTCACAGTTCCCGGAAAAAGCGCAGCAAAGATCCTTGCCGACTCGCTCCCGTCGATCATCCTGAACCTCGAATTCCCGAAAAAAATGAAGTGGTCCGACCTCGAGATCACCTATGCCCGCCCCCTCCAGTGGATTGTGGCGATCATCGGAAACGAGACTGTCCCCTTTTGCGTTGGCGACCTTGTCAGCGGCAATACGTCCAAAGGGCATAATCAGCTTTCGCCCAAGACGGTAACAGTCCACTCCCCTACAGATTACTTAAAGGTACTTAAAGAGCATTTTGTCCTTGCCGACCCTGCAGAGAGAAGAGATGCGATTATACGACAGCTGGATGAACTGGAAACAAAACTGGGGATGAAAGTGATCGAACGGGAGGCTGTCATCCCTCAAGTGCTCAACTTGGTCGAATGGCCAAAAGTTGTCGATGCTCCCTTCGATGAGAACTTCCTTAAAGTCCCTCAGGAAGTGCTGATCTCCGAAATGGTCGAGCATCAGAAGTATTTTCCTATTGCTGATGAGAACGGGAAGCTGCAGAACCGTTTTGTGATCACCTGCAACACAAATCCGACAGACAATATCATCAAAGGAAACCAGAAAGTTCTTTCCGCCCGTTTGGCAGACGGCGTCTTCCTCTATGAGAAAGACCTCGACATCCCTTTTGAATCATTCAATGAAAAGCTCAAGCAGGTCACCTACCTCTCCGGTTTGGGAACGATCTACGATAAGGTCCTCCGCCTTGAAGGACATGTGGACTGCATCCAGAAACAACTGGGAATCGGTTCGCTTAGCACAGCTCACAGAGCCGCGCGACTCTGTAAATGCGACCTCGTTTCCGACATGGTGTTCGAATTTCCTGAGCTGCAGGGAACGATCGGCCGCTACTATGCGTTGGCCCATGGCGAAAAGCCGGAAGTTGCCCAAGCGATCGAGGAACACTGGATGCCTCGCGGCGAAGGGGCAGCGCTCCCGGAGTCTGAGACAGGCGCCATTTTATGTTTGGCGGAAAAGATCGACAACCTCCTCAGTTGTTTTTCAGCAGGACTGAAGCCCTCCTCTTCCAAAGACCCCTATGCTCTCAGACGACAGGCCTTAGGTTTGATCAAGCTGGTAATTGCCGGTCAGTTCCGCCTGCCGCTTCGCAAGATACTGGACAAATGCGCCTGCAATTTCGACCCGCTTCACCTGTCTTCCAAGGAACGCGTCATTGAAGAAGTGATGGAGTTTTTCACCAATCGCATTAAGTCTGTCTTTCAGGACTATGGATTCACTAAAGATGAAGTGGAAGCGAGCATCTCCCATGGATTTGACGATATTTATGATACGTTCTGCCGCGTGAAAGCCCTGCACCAGTTCAGGGAATCGGGAGAACAGTTTCCCCAGCTCTTTGAAGTGTACAAACGGGCTAAGGGTCAGCTTACGAACCACAAAGCCGTCTCCTTTGATCAGTCATTGCTTATGGAAGATGCCGAAAAAGAGCTCGATCAGACGCTGAACAGCACGCAGCAGCAGTTTGAAAGGGCGATCGGCCATCAAAACTACGATCAGGCGTACCAGCTGATCGCACAGATGCAGCCGCCATTGGCAAGATTGTTTGACGAAGTGCGCATTCTGGATGAAGATGAAAAGATCAAAGAGAACCGCATTGCTTTGTTGCAACGCGTATTCTCGTTGTTTGGTCAGTTACTGGACTTCAGTAAAATTCAAGAGGTTTAGAGGGTATCTTAGACATCAGGTAATCGCACGCGTCTCGCCGAGCTGCCTAAGGGCTAGCTCGCCGCGGGTGATTACCTAATGTCTTAGTCATAAAAAACACTAACTTCCTCTGGAACCTGACTTTCAATTAACTCAGCGTCTTGCCGAGAAATTCCCGTCCCAGCGATGATAATTTTTCTAAATAAACCATCTTCTCTTATCCCTAATTGAACGACACAATCAGGGAGAGAAGTTACTTGATTGCAATCTCTGATACTCAGGTCTCCACCCAAAAAAAATGAGTTCGGTAAAGTAGTGAAATCAGTGCAGCCAACGAGATAAAGATCTCCACCTACATGAAATCCTTCCGGCAATGAGATCAGCCCGGATCCATTGGCACAAAAGTCACCACCGACTTTTACTTTAGAGCCCATTTGCGTTAGCATTTGACATCCTCCTAAGTTCAACTTCCCACCGATGGTGATATCTCCGTGAAAAGCATTTAACTGTCCATTTTTTCTAAGATCAAGATCTCCTCTGATATGGATGCCTGTCGATACACTAACCAAGGATCCTTCCCATGCGTTTACATCGCCACCGACATAGAGATTCTCAGGTAACGATTCAATGGCTGAATCCGAAATCCAGAAATCTTTTTCTACCTTTAGACCTTTTGGCAGTGAAGTAAGACTTCCACATGCGTTAATAGACAAGCTACCTTTGACAATCAGCTCGTTCGGCAAGGAGGTTAGATCTAATTGAGTAAGATCTAAATCACCGTCTACTAGAAGACTTTCAATAGGTAACGATTCTAAATCCGGTAAATCCTCGCCATCCAAATCCAAATCACCAGTGATACGAACTTTTTTGGGGAGTTCTGAGCCGCTCTTGAGTAATTCAATAAAAGCCTCAGCTGTCATTTTTTTGACATTTTTACTCGATTTAAGCCTAAGCGAACGGTGTCCTACATTGCTGACTTTATCTGAATTTCCATTTGCAGCAGGTGTAGAGCTTACCCTTCCCTTTAATACCTCTACACCGTAAGCAATCCCAAAAACTAGAGGAATGATCACAGTGGCCAATGAAATGACTTTTAGCAAACCAATCGCACGCTCCTGAGCTACACTCTTATTAGAAAACAATTCGTTAAAACCATTAAAATAACTAATGCAGGCATTTTTGATGTCCATATAAAACCTCGATTACTTTTTTGTAAAAATTATTATAAAGAATACAAACTCAAAAATTTACCGTATAAACAGGTTTTTTTCTACCCTGCCAATTGAGCATAGAAAATGACTTTTACCAATTTGAGACTGTTGCAGAATTAAGCACCAATCGATTTTTAGACCCCAGAAACTATCTCATTAAAAAAATTTATCTGGATTTAGATGTTTTTTTTGGATCATCCGGAAAATAAATATCATGATACGCATTTTCCGGATGAACTGGATTTCTATGGAACTCTACTGTCCCATTGCCATTTCTCTTCCTTTTTCTTCCAGAAAGTACTTCAAAGATTTTTTTACTCTAATCTTGAACAATTCAAGAGGTAGACGCTTCATTATTGCATCGACATCCTCTTTCAATTCTGTGTGTTCCATTTCAAGATATGCTAAAAAATCGTTTCCATCGCGATCTCGGGCTTTAAGAAAATCAGGGTTCTTGAGGATGAATATTTGAATAATTCTCTTTAAATTTTCTGAAGAGAAAGCCTCCCCTTTCAATATCGAATGCAAGATGGGCTCGCCATTCTCTGAAAAGGTAAAATTCTCATCATTAAAATCGAGCCATTGATCATACGACCTGTATGGGTTAAATAGGTCCAGGAGTGCATTCATATGGGTATTGCGACTGTTTTCAGAATCCCCTGTCAATGAAGATAAGACCAATGCCTTCAACGTCTGCTGTCCGTGTTTTCTCTTAAACTGTACAAACGATAGATATCCTGAAGGTGTCAACTCTCTAGGCTCTAATTCCCACTCGTCCATTTTATCACTAACAGCTTGCGAACTCGTCAATGTTGTACATTCATCGCGAAGCGTCTTATATTCTTCACGCATCTGCTCCTGGGATAAATTTGTGAATAACAAAAGCTCATGGGGCAACTCAGCTTTCTGCTCATCATTCAGCTGAGTCAAAGCTGTAAGGAAAGCTTCTTCAAACCCAGAACAAATAACTGCATGAATGGCTGAAAGAATATGATTCAATTTGTCATATTCAAGTTCTCCAGGACAACTCTCGTATAGTCTTGCTCTATCCTCAGGACTTGCTAGTATTTTGATCAATTCCGAGATTGTTTCTTTTAAATGCTCCCGCTCTTCCTCGCTCTCTATCTTGAATTCAGATTCTCCGGATATAGGGAACACATCCGTAACAATCCCCATTTGACCTCTTTCAATAGCAATATCAAGAGCAGACTTACCCTCATTATTTTTAATTTCTACAACGCACTCTCTATAGAGTGAGGGATTTTGCTTAATCAGTTGCAAAGTATTCTTTTGGATATTTTGTCTGCCCGCAGCCAGCGCATGAAAAACCGTATTGCCGTTCCCGTCCACTCTCTTAATGAAGTTTGAAGCTTCTGAAGAATTTTCCGATACCAGTTTTGCATATTGTTGAAAAACTTGTTCAGGGTTGCTCCACATACTTTCCGTATTTGACGGATCCACAGCAGGTTTAGATCCTGATGACTTACCTGAAAGCGAACGATTAGAAACGCGCTCGATTTTATCATTTTGATCCCCGTTCGTAGAATTATGCGTCACTCTTCCTTTCAGTTTTTCAATCCCAATTGCCGCTCCATACATCATCCCAAAAAATAAGGGAAAAACAACGGTAGCATAGGAGACAGTCTTTAGAAATCCAACTGCACGTTGCGAGACGCTGCTATGTTGAGCAAATAATTCATTGAATCCATTAAAATAGTTTTTTGAAAAATTTATAATATCCATTTTTAATTCCTTTTTAATTATTTAATACAAAAACATTATAATTATTTTTATATATGATATTTACCGTATAATATGCCTTATAAATACCCTATTTGAAATATCCGGGAATTGAATTCCTGTTGTAAGTGTTAAAAAAATGTGCTCATTTTTCGGATAAGTTCATGCAATGCACCAAATAATTTAAAATGATCGGTATAAAAATCTATTTTTTACGTTTTTTTTGACATGACATTAAAATATTTGTTATAATTACATAAGGGAAATTCTCTAGAATGGATAATTTCAATGAATAACGACGATTTATTAGCTAAACAAAGATTATCTAGGCAATTAACTTTACACGAAAATAAAGTAAAAAAAGAACAACTCAACCAAGTGTCTGTTTGGAAAGAGAAATTGGTTCATCCGGAAAATGAGTACCTGGATCTAGGCAAAAAAAAGAAGTAGACGAT
>CAZWOB010000069.1:0-10712 GCA_964635295.1 uncultured bacterium | reverse complement strand
AACAACTCCCTGACAGATTGGACACCATAGCGCCACATCCGCAGGTTGAATTTGAATCGAACAGCTGAATTTTGAGCGAGCAGCGTATCAAAATAGCTGTCTATCTTTTCCGGATCTCCATTTTCAACGATCTGACACCCTTCAGGGGGAAACCCTTTGAGGAATGTCTCATAACTGTCATAAATCCCGGGATCGGTGATGCAAGCGGCAATCCGCTGATCGCCCGATGCTCCCCTTGCCGCAAAGTATCCACCCAAACTTCTCCCCATCAACACAATTTGATCTGCATCGATCTCTGAACGACTAGATGCGAAGTCCACAGCGGCAGAAACGATCGTTTCCCAATCCGGCCTGAAAGGAATGCGCCTCTCGCGCAGCAACTCCCCTTGACCCGGGCCGTCGAACGTCAAACAATGATACCCCCTGTTCACCGCTTCGGCGGCTGTGAAATAGCTCTCTTCAAGGGTTCCATCTCCACCGCCAAGGAGAAGCAGCAAGGGACAAGATCCTTTTTCTTTGGAGCATAAATACAAATAGCCCGGAAGCTCCTCTCCTTCAAAAACAATCCCAACCCTTTCGACCGGATGACTAAAATATCGTGTCGCAGACCGGAATGCACCTGCTTGAAGTTTCCAAGCAGATAAAATCCTCGGGTCCTCGGGATCGTCTTCGATCATGATCGCAGCAGAACGGTAATAATTGGACGCGCGTAAATACTGATTTCTGGCATTGGCGGCGACACCGGCAGCCGCACTCTGATCGGCCATTTGCTGAAGTTCGTCTGCTTTTTTCTCCCAAGTGGCATACCAACTTTCACGGTCCCCATCGCGGATAGCGCTTGTAATCTGCAAACACTCTCCGATGTCCGCACCTCCTGAAGGAGTGTGACCGAGAGCACGGACAAATTGCGCTTGAAAAAGGGGATCTTTAAAAAATATCATCATTTTGTTCAATACATCAGAAGGGATATTCTTTTGAACATGCTAATAGCCAGGCCGTATAAATTCAGCATTTCGAAATGCACTTGAGCGACAACCCACAAGGCTTCGTACTCCGACAATAACATGCGATGTTCCTGAGATTCGATTACCTCATGCATTGGATCTCCTTTGTATGCTGTCTTAAAAAAAGGCCCGATCGTTGGATCCGTTTCAATCTTATTAATATCACAGACTTGAACTTCTTTGAAAATGGATCTCTGCGTTTCACCTCAATCCATCGATCTATGATCTGATTGAAGGAATTCCAGTCATCTTTGCTCAACGATCTCCCAACAGCTTTTTTTGAATAGGCGACCATCTTTTCAAATTCCTTGAAACAGCCAGTGTACTTATCTCTCCATTCCTCCAATATTTTCCTTTGGAGATTCAACGGTTCCAAATGTCTTCCCCACAATGGCACTGTTGTTGCGGAAAAGGAAGCCTCTGCCGTTCTTAATTCATACAGACGTTTTTCAAAGATAACCGTGACTATGACGACAATCTGCTTGTAAAGCGCAATAGTTTGACCGAAATCACCAGGAACATGCAGGTCGATTTCCTTCACGATCGCAGATTTATCTAAACTGGAGGTCCCCACCCCTGCAGACACATACTGATCCCTGTTCGGATTAATGCCATCCCTGTTCGCCGATCAATGGAACGAAACGTACAGAGCCTAAACTCTCCTGTTGATACTCTTTTTCGCCCATCTTTGTCAACCGGACCAGCTCTTGAGAATAGCGGTCGCCGACAGGAACGATCAACCGCCCCCCTTCTTTCAGCTGTTCGACCAAAGCTTCCGGCACCGCTGGCGCCGATGCAGTAACTAAAATCGCATCATATGGAGAATTTTCAGGCCATCCAAGAGTCCCGTCTTCAGTTTTGACGTGGACATTTGCATACCCAAGGTTTGCCAAACGCAAACGGCTTTCTTCAGCCAATTCAGGGATCCTTTCGATGGTATACACTTCTTTGCATATCCCTGAGAGGACTGCAGCTCCATACCCGCTGCCCGTGCCGATCTCGAGAACTGTAGATTGAGGGCCGACTTTTGCTGACTGGGTCATCAAAGCGACAATGTAGGGTTGGCTGATCGTCTGCCCCTGCCCAATAGACAGAGGGGAGTCTTCATAAGCGAACGGGATCATTTCTGAGGGGATAAAAAGATGGCGGGGAACGTTGGACATGCTGTCCAGAGTTGCCTGGTCGCGGATGGCGCGTGTCAGCAACTGCTGATCGACCATCCGCTGCCTTTCTGCTGAGAAATCAGTCATTCTGAGTATCGGATTCTGATCCGGAAGCGACATCGGTGATCGCCCCTTTCAGTACTTCAATCTTATTTCCATCGACCATTTTAAGAATCACAGTTTCGCCATCATCTTTCGCGACATGCCCGATAATTCCCATTGCCGTGACTTTGTCCCCTTTTTTCAAGCTGGAACGCTGCTCTTCCAACGCTTTTCGCCTTTTTTGCTCAGGACGCCATAAGATGAAATAGAAAAATACCATCGCGATCGCGATCATGATGATCGGCTGTATCATTCCTGGCTCCGGGCGGGCGCCATCTTGCGCGAACAACGCTGTGGTAGATAATAAAGCTAAAAATGTCGTGAATTTTTTCATAGATAAACCATCGTTTAATTAGGATAGATTGTACATATCCTATCGTAGAGTTCAGATAAAGTTTCGTTTTGGATAGCTTGCCGAATTTTTTCCATGAAATCAAGGTAAAAAGAGAGGCTTTGGATAGTGACAAGCGAAAGGCCGGTAATCTCGTTTACATTCAATAAATGCCGAACATAAGCTTTGCTGAACTGAGAGGTGTAGCAATCAAGCTCGGGGTCGAGCGGAGTGAAGTCTTCGGCGTACCTGCCGGACTTGATCGGGATTTTTCCCGCCCACGTAAACGCTGTTCCATTGCGGGCATTCCGCGTCGGAAGGACGCAGTCGAACATGTCCACTCCCCGCATAACCGCTTCAATGATATTGCGCGGCGTGCCGACCCCCATGAGGTAGCGGGGCTTGTCTTTGGGAAGATGCGGCTCTGAAACATCAAGCATGTCATACATGATTTCTGCTGGTTCACCGACAGAAAGTCCGCCGATCGCAAAACCATCAAAATCCATTTTCGCCAATTCTTTTGTCGAATGGACCCGCAGGTCCTCAAACATCCCCCCCTGCGTGATCGCAAAAAGGGCCTGGTGTTCACCCAAATCGTAATCGCGGCATCTCTTTTCCCAGCGCAATGTGCGCTCCAGGGCTTTTTCGATCGTGCTGCGATCAGCGGGATAAGGGGAGCACTCGTCAAATGCCATCACAATGTCTGAACCGATCGTCTTTTGTATTTCCATACTCTCTTCCGGTCCAAGAAAATGGCGCGATCCGTCGATATGGGACTGAAAATGCACGCCTTCTTCAGTGATCTTGTTCAAACTGGACAATGAAAATACCTGAAATCCACCGGAATCGGTCAAGATCGGCCTGTCCCAGTTCATGAACCGGTGCAGCCCTCTGGCTTTTTTCATGATTTCCATTCCGGGCTTTAGCATCAGATGGTAGGTATTCCCAAGAATGACTTTTGCATCCATATCGAGAAGATGCTGATTCGTGACCGTTTTGACAGCAGCTCGGGTTCCTACAGGCATAAAAATAGGGGTAGGGATTTTTCCGTGGGCCGTTTCCAGTTCTCCAAGACGTGCTTTACTTGCTGAGTCAGATTTTAATAATTGAAATTTCATGAGGTTTTAGTAAGAAGGGCGATGTTTTCAATATGGACGGTATGGGGAAATTGATCGACAGGCTGGACCGCTTTCAACTCATACCCGTTTTTAATAAATTCTCTAATATTGTCCACTTGAGTGGCCGGGTTACAGGAAATGTATAATAATTTTGGAGGGCTGAGCTCGATTAAATGTTTCACAGCTTCTGGGTCAAGGCCGGCGCGGGGCGGATCGACCATGACCACATCAGGTTCAGGGTAAAGCTCCTTTTCCCTTATCTCGCCAAGGATGCGTTTCACAGCGCCTGTCAGAATCGAGATATTCTCAATGCCGTTCTCTTTAGCGTTGTGGCGGGCATCATGTGCGGATTCCGGCGACAACTCGACGCCAACCACCTGCTTTGCCCGTTTTGCCGCGCAGATCCCAAGGGTTCCGGTCCCGCAGTACAGGTCGTACACAACCTGATCACTGGATATTTGCGCCATCTCAAGGGCCAACGAATAGAGTTTTTCCGCCTGAAGAGTGTTCGGCTGAAAGAATGCGGCTGGACTGATGTGGAAAGTCAAAGATTCCCGAGAAGTTTGCTCTTCCCGATGGATGCGCAGCTCTTCGCGGATCGTATCGGCCCCGTAAAGGTGCATTTCATAAAACTGGGTGGGGTGCCCTTTTTGAATTTGATGGATCGTGAGGAACACACTCAACCTTTGATCGGGATCAACCGGCTCTACAGCATCCCGAATAAAAGCGACAAATCCCTCAAGATGGTGTTTTTTGAGGGCAAAATCGGGATTGCCCGATACTGTCAGGTTGACCATGCGGTCTCCGGTGCGGATCCCCTCCCGCAGTGTCAGAGTCCGCAAACTGCCGACATCCTTGTAGGAGTGGTAGGCTTCCAGGTTCGACTCTTTCCACCAGTCTCTGACTGTCGAGACCGCATCGATAAACCATGGATTGGTCAAATGGCACTCTTGCAGGTCCACCACTTTTCCTCTTCCCTGGTCCATCATCAGCCCAAGATAACGGTTTCCCTCGCGATCGGTGGAAAAGGAAAATTCCATTTTGTTGCGATATTTCCACGGATCGTTGTTCGGGACGATGCCATAGAAGTCGACAGCGTCGGTGATCAGGTCTCCGAAATGATGTCTGATCATTAACTCTTTTTCCTCTAACTGCTTGGAATAAGGAATCTGCTGCCAACGACACCCTCCGCAAACGCCGAAGTGGCGGCATTTTGGTTCGATACGATCAGAAGATGGCGTCACAACCTCGTCCAACCAGCTGCGGTACACACCCGATCGTTTTCGAAGCAATGTTGTTTTCACCCTGTCTCCTGGCACCGTAAACGAGACTTCAACCGGCCAGGTCTGCTCATCCTGTCGGACAAAATATCCGATGCCGTTCCCTTTTTTTGAAAAATTGACAATATCGACTTCGACTTGCCGCTGTTTATCGCGAATGGACATGAATTATAGATTCCCGCTTTTTCAATTGAGCTATTGGTAAGACATTATAAATTAAAGGGGGAAATAAGAAAAGGGAGGCGGATGCCTCCCTCTTAAATTGAGATCGTATTCTCCAAAAACTAAAAAACTATCTAGCTCTTCTTCTTGGAAGCTTAGCTGTTTGCTTTCTCTTTACAGTTAAAGCTCTAGCTCTTGCTGTAGTTTTTTTAGCCGCTTTTTTCTTAGCAGGCTTTTTTGCGGCTTTTTTAGCTGCCGGCTTTTTCTTAGCTACAGCTTTCTTTGCTGCAGGCTTTTTCTTAGCCGCTGTCTTTTTAGCAGCAGGCTTCTTGGCAACTGTTTTCTTAGCCGTTGTTTTCTTAGCAGCTGGCTTTTTCTTCGCTACAGCTTTTTTCTTAGCAGCTGGCTTTTTCTTCGCCGCTGCCTTTTTAGCTGCAGGCTTCTTGGCAACTTTTTTCTTAGCAGTTTTCTTTACCGCTTTTTTCTTGCCTTTAGAAGACTTCTCAGACTTGATAGATTCCTTACGATAAAGTTTAGCAACTTTTTCTAAACGGATCGTACCTGTTCTTACTCGCTGAGAAGCAGCTTTGTTACCTGCCGCAGCCTTTTCGAGATCTTCAATCAGACCCGATAAAAGGCTTTTTATTTCATCCATAGTTTTACTGAGTGCCATCTAAATGCCCCTCCTTTTTGATTCATAGAGTTTTTCATGACAATTATTTGAATATTTATTTTTGGTATTATTATGCAACATATTTTTTGATATAGATAAAAAAAAAATGGATTCGGGTTTCGAAATTGGAATTTGAACAGAGAACGTGATATTGTTTTTACAATGAACAGACCGATCTTGACAACATTACTCATTACCCTGTCTCTACCTCTTTCTGGGATGGACACGGGCGATTTGGAAAAGGCCGACAAGTATTTTGAAGCGACTCTTTTTGACCAGGCGGAGGAGCTTTATCTTGAAGCATTGCGAAGTCAGCCCGATTCCAGTCCTAACAGGGCGCATATCAAACGTCAATTGGCCAGAAGTTATTACATCAAAAAACAATATCAGAACATCATTTCGCTATTCTCCGGACCTGACCAGGAATTGACGATCGACGAGGCCAGCGACCCTTGCCTGGAAAGTCTGTTTCTCGTGGGAGTGAGTTTCAACAGGCTCCAAATGTACGAACGCTCCACTTATCCGCTCGAGTATTTCTTGAAAATGAAACGGAGGCCTCAGGAAATATATGCTGACGAGGCGTGGTTTGAACTCGGCCTTGCACATTTTCAGCAAAATCAGTTCAAAAAATCCAAAGAGGCTTTTGAAAAGATCAAGGTCGGTAGAAAACCGACAAAGCACTACGCGCTCGGGCAGCTGTACCTCGCTCGGATCGCGATGATTGAAGACGATACCGGAACATCACGTCAAATCATGCAGGAACTTCAAGAACTTCCTATAGATTTTGCTCCCTACGCAGCCCAATATATCAATGGAGAACTCCATTTTCGGGAAAATGATTGGGAAAATGCGGCGACCGCCTTTGAAGACGCAGCCCCTCCTCAAGCGCATGAAACTCTCCAATGGCATTCGGACGCCCTTTATTACCTGGGCTTATGTTACCTCTATTTAGGAAAAGACACTGGAAAACTGCACCTGGTGCAGCAGGCGGCGGCATTGTTCCATGATCTGGAAGAGAGAAACCCTTCGGAAAAAACCCGTCTATCGCTGGGGCAGGCCCTTCTTGCTACCCATCTTATCTCACCAGACGAAGCGATCGTCCATGAGTTAAACCAGCGACTGGGACCCAAAATCCAGTGGAAAAGCAGGAACAATAAACATGAGGCCCTGTTAATATTAGCTGAATCCGCTCCCGAATTCACGGAAAAGAAACAACTCTATCGCCAAATTGTCCATGAAACCTTCTCAACTTCTCCCCTGTATTCTAAAGCATGGTATATCAGGGGATTAGGCGAGTTAGAAGAGGGTGAAAAACTCAATGAGGACCCTCGGACGAGAAAAGAAGCGGGAAAGTTGTTCGAACAGGCGATCGCATCATTGAATAAAGCATTCGACCTGCTTTACCCTGAACAGCCCAAAACCGCAGCACATGCGCTGAAGCAGCAGATCTATGCCAACTACTATTTGCAGAACAGAGAGGGGCTTCTCAATTCTCTCTCGATCATTAGCCGACTGTTGAACCAATACCGCAACGATCTTTTCCCTCAGCTGGCAGCTCCTGATGAGATCTATTTTTTACAAGGGCTGGTCGCTTCGCAGCTCCTGGACTGCGAGGAGAGAGAAACCTTTTTCACGATCGCAGAAAATTCCCTCACCCATTGTATTGAAAGCTATCCAAAAGGGGGCTACCAGCCAAAAGCGCTTCATCTCTTGGGAACATTGTACCTGCAAAACAATCATGAAGAAAAGGCCGAACGCACGTTTTTAGAACTCGCCCAACTCACCCCTCCCACTTCTTTTACAGGGGAAGCGTGGTACTGGGCTGCAGAATCCGCAGAAAAATTGTTAATGGATCAAAAAGTGGTCCAAGAGAGAAGAAAACGGGTCTTTGAACATTACCCCCGCTCCCCCTTTGCGGACACCGCCTATTTCCGGTACTTTTCCTACAACGATTACCTCAGCGGCCATCCTGACGCGGTCAAACACCTGGAGAGCCTCTCCGCCCGCTATCCAAATTCCCCCTATCTCATGAATGCCAGCTACCTGCTTGGGTTAGAGGCAATGAAAGAGAGAAAATCTCCAAATGGTAAAACGAAGAAAAATTCCGACCCGGAACGCGCTGCCCAATATTTCGAGAATGCCGCCCGCCTATACGACCGCCTGCCGATCCCTGAATCAAAAAGGTCCTATTTTTCCATGGTGAGGTACCGCTCGCTTATTGAACAGTCGAAGGCATACTTGGCGCAAGGCAAAGACCAGGAATCGATCGGTGTCCTCCGGGAAATCTACGTCGAGCTGAAAAATAACGGGGAAAACAAAGTTAGAATCGATGAAGAGGCCGCATATCTTCTTGTCAAAGGGTACCTGGACCAAAATCAAAACAACCAGGCAGCTTCAGTGCTTTCCGAAGTTTTGGAAAAATTCCACCTGACAAAAACGACGCGCGGCTATTATTTATCACGGGCGTGGTATCAGAGAGGCATCCTGGCAATGAGGCAGGGCGACCCCCTGTATGCCGGCCAGTGTTTCAAACACGCTGAAGATGCGGCGAAAGGAAAAGTTCTCAGCACCGATGAGCTGCTTGATCTATGGATTTTGCAAAGCATCAGCTGCCAGGAGCAGGGAAAAATGGACGAGGCTATGCTGGTCCTGTCGAAAGTGATCAACTACGATGCAGTCTCCTCTGAGAGATTGCGCGCCATGTTCCTGCGGGCAGAAATTTATGAATCTCAAGGACGGACAGACCTGGCCCGGCGACAGCTGCAGGCGACAGCATCCAAAGGAGGTCCCTGGTCCTTAAAAGCAAAAGAAAAATTGGACAAATATTATGGCTATCAATGAGTGTCTGGCAAGCATTTTCCATTACAACTCCAACTGGAACATCATCCTGATCCTGATCGGGTTTTGCTCCATTGTCAGTTTTACCATTTTCATCGAGCGGCTGATGCATTTGAAACGCTCTGAGATCGATACCAACAGCTTCATTTTGCAGTTGAGAAAGCACATCAATGATGGAGATGTCACAGAGGCGATCCATACATGTGAAAAAACAAAAGGAACGATCTCCAATATTGTCAAAGCGGGACTGGCCAAGCACAATCGGGGAAAAGAGGAGATCGAAAATGCGATGGAGATCGCAGGCATGATCGAGATTGCCCAACTGGAGAAAAACGCAAAGATCCTTTCCATCATCGCTCATATCGCCCCATTGGTGGGGTTGTTAGGGACCGTACTTGGATTTATTCAGGCCTTTGCGGAAATGCGGATGAGCGGCCTTGTCGACATTTCAGCAAACAGAATCGGCGAGGCGATGGAGTATGCGCTGGTCACAACCGCCGCCGGCCTTGTGGTCGCGATCCCCTCTGTCCTGGCCTATAACTATGTCGTCAGCCGTGTGGAAGGGTTCTTGTTGGAGATACAGACCACCTCATCGGAAATTGTGGACCTGCTTGTCTATCAAAAGGAATATTAAGCTGTGGCAATGCGATTCAAATCCTCTTTAAAGCCCTCCAGTTCGTTGATCGATCTGACGCCTTTGGTCGACGTTGTCTTTTTGATGCTGATCTTTTTCATCATCACCTCCGATATTCTGCCGTTGAAATCGCTCAATATTGAAAACCCTACCCTTGAAAAAGATTCCGCTCCGCTGACAACTCAGTTGATCATTGTCATGGACGCGCAAAATGTCATTTATGTCGGATCGCGCAAATCGATCGTCGACCTGGTTTCGCTTAAAGGGCATCTCCAGGAAGAGTTAAAAAAGCTGAAAAGACAAAACTTCGGGATGGAGCCGACTGTCGTATTGAGCGTTGATCAGAATGTGGACTATGGGTCCTTCCTGCACCTGTTTTCTATCTGTCAGGAATGCACATCGCGTCTCAGGCTCGTATACAAACCGGCGGAATCGCAACAGGCGGAATATTTCTGATGCTGCGCCTTGAGAAGACCACAGCTTCCGGCCCTGCCCATGTCACGGCACGCGAACATGCCCGGTTGCTGACGCCGACATTTTTGCAGGCCTTGGCGCTGGCCTTCTGCCTGCACCTGTTTGGTTTTCTTTTGTTCCATGTGCAGCCTTTCCGGATCAACCAGACCAATACGCTGTTCCCTCCTGTACAGGTCAATATTGAGATCGCATTGCCTGACAGCGCCATCTTTGCCGATCTGGAGATGGAAAACTTGCGGCAAGCTATTGTCCCTGAACCTGCCTGGCCTGAACCCTTGATCCCGCGCCTATCACTTAATTCACCCGATCACAATGACGTGTTTGCAATCGAGCGTCCTTTCCCAAAAACGCCGATCACGATCGACAGTCAGGAAGAGTTGATCAGCGAATGGGTCTCTTTGGAGCCCACAGTACCTTCTATTCCGAAAACACCACGCGTGAACCTTTACGGACCTCTTGCAGGGCGAACATTGCTGCCGGGCACGCTGCCGCCGCCTGCATTTCCTTCCAAGAAGGAGACGACCGAACGGCTGGTCTACGCAGTTAAAGTCGATGACCATACGGGTAAAGTTTTCTGGTCTATTCCTGATGTTGGAGGAAAACTCAATGAACAGGCTGAAACGATTTTGAACAACCTCCGTTTTGAGCCCTTGGCTGGGGGGTTTGTCACTGAGGGGCAGATCGAGTTTGTCATTTCCGGAGGTGTCAAGTGATTGAGCTGACACCGATCACGGCTTTGATGCTTTACCTTTGCGTCACATTGGTGACGTTATTCGGGATTTGGGGCTGGCATCATTTGAAGTCGCGCAAGCAGAAGGTGATTGTGGTCAAGCAGGAGCTGCTGGTCTGTGAGTATTGTCATTTTGCTTATTTAGAGCAGATTGGCAAGGGGGTGACCGCTTGTCCACAGTGCGGCTCTTTTAACAAGAAGAA
>CAZWOB010000068.1:0-10729 GCA_964635295.1 uncultured bacterium | reverse complement strand
AGAGCAAAGATGATAGCCGTATCGCAGAAGCACATGCAATGTCACAAAATGCCGCTGATTTTATCGAACAAAATAAGCAGGAATTATTCGAGTTGGGATGGAAACCTGAACCTCATTTATTTTGGCATGCAATGAAGTGATGGAAATCGTCCATTGAAAAGAAGAGAGCTGTTAATTTAGCAGAGCTTTTCTTTCGAGGTATCTTTTATAACTTTCTGCAGGATCTAAAAGAGTTGCCTGGCTCCATACCTGATAAAAAGACTCTTTCGTCTGTTTTTTTTCACGACTTTGGAAGACAAAAAAGACTTTACAGCCAGCTTTTAAAGAAATTGTATCTGCATCAAGATCCTGCATAAAAACGACATCAAGCTCTTTAACACCCACACCCGTTTGCCCAGTATCACACCAGAACTGCATGCCTCTTTTATACTCGATCCGATTCTCCCCTGGGCAGGTCTTTATCTCAAGAGTATGCGACTTGTTGTGGCCAAGCAGGACAACTGTTCCGCCTTTTGGGCTTGAGCGGGTACCATCGCGGCTTCTGGAATTAAGCCAGAGGGTAATTGGTCTGGAAAGTTGCAACGTATAATGGTTGTCTTCTGTTTGTTCGAATGCGACTATCTCTTTTGTAGGGATTCTGGCAAGTAAAAGCCCCCAGATCTTACCAAGATCTTCGCTGCATTCCTGAGAGACCGTCTCTTTAAAACCTGTTGCCGCAAGGCCAAGTGGGTGATTTCCTTCAGATAAGGTTCTAACCGTCCCTTGACGCACTGTTTCGGTTTTGACTGCTGTGGATTGAGGGGTGGATTTCGATTGAGTTGAAGCGTTGTCGGTAAAACCTCTCCATTTGATCCATTTTTTGAAACTTTTGCGGTTGAGATAGACGCTTTTGCCATCTTTTGTTTTTTCGATGTGGACCTTTCCAAAAAGACGGAGAAACAGGGAGGCGAAAAAACTATAGCACCTGATCCCGTTTTTGTTCGTTTTCGGATTGCGGTCATTTGTGTGGTCGTATGAAAATTGGTCCCAATTTTCCAAAGAGCATCGTGATTGGCTGAACAGTCCGGATGAATGATAGTGTACGATCATGGGTTTTCCTTAGGCAAAAGTCCGATCTCAATAAGTTTCTGTCGCTGATTATCTTTTAAGAATCCTTTTTTGTCTGCTGATTTTTGAAACTGCATCCATCTGTAGAGGCCGCGGTAGGCGGCATCGCTTTTTTTAACGTCGATGTTGCCCTTGTCTTTATTGTAAATTTCCAGCAGCTTGACCATCATATTCCAGTTGCCCTGTTCTATCGAGTTAAGAAGCCGGAAGCGGTGCCTGATCATTTTTTGTCTTGCATATCCAAGAGCCAATCCTCCGATGATGTTCGCCAGGACCGATGCGACCCCAACCAGATAGAGAGCGGGGACTATTGCTCCTGCAGCAAGTCCAATCGCGCTGACAGCGGTAACGACAAGTTTCGCTATGCTGACAACTTTTGCGCGTTTGGGCACCTTTCTTGAAGATGTCGCGAGGTCTTTGTACGTTTCATATCCACCGGATATGACAGATACCCCTGTCAGTAAAGGAGTCGAGAAGCTTAAAGCTGTCGAAGCGGTGGCAAGAAAAGGAGCGATCGTCGCTCCAAAAACCTTCAAGATTTGGGAGGCGAGAGCGGCGATTGTTCCTGCTACCGAGACGATTGATAACGCCTGTCCGATACGATCAGGTTTTTGGAGCTTCGCGTAGCGCATGAGAACTTCTTTTTTCGATGCGTTCATCTTTTTTTGGGGAAGTGAATTGATCAAGTGTTCGGTATATCTGCGGAGTTCAAGGTGGAGGTCGTACGACATTGAAAATGACTCATCGTTTTTGCCAAGGCCATTTTTCCACAATGAATCGAGTTTTTTTCTGCGCGGGTATGTTTCAAGGGAGCGGGTGATCAGTTCTGCAGAACTTTTATCAGACATCGCTTTGAACAGCAGATTTTGTACTGCCACGTGATCGGGAACGACATCAAGCTGTTTCGATTTTTGATGAAAATACAGGCCAATCGCCAATACAGGAACCAGGGAGGTCCACGCAATGGAAGTGCCAATGGCAATGGCTTGGGCAGGAAGGCCGGTCATTTCACTGAGATTAACTGCGAGATTGGCGAAATCATGTCCGGAGCCTGCCTTTTCAATTAACGTTTCAGAAGACATTGTTGCCGCAGACCATGAATAGCTGCTGTTCATCAAATGCTGCAGAACGCCGTATGAGATCATGGACCAGCCGGCAATCGGCGCTCTGTCTTTCACAGCCATACCGCCTGCAACACTTAGGCTGTTGACTGCCAGGGATGGAAGTGAACCGACACATCCATATAGAACGGTATTGATTCCCGTTGACTTGGACAATAACGCGATCGCGCCCCCAATCGTTGCACCGCCGAGAAAATGACTGATCGATTTAACTTTCCTGGATAACAATTTATCTTTTGGCGCTCCGAAGAGTTCGGAGTATCTTGAGGCATGAATTGCAGCTTTAGGAAAAGTACTGCTGTTCTCGATAAGCAGAAATTGCTCAGCGACATTTTGCGTTGTGTTCGTTCGGGGAGATTCTGAGTTGACCTCCTCATTTCTTATGTGGACCCTGTCTTCTGTTCCAATCGCTGTCGCCATCAATCACCTCATGTCTCCACAACTTGACAATGAGAGTAATATTTTTCAATTTATTTTTTTAACGAAGAGTTCCAGTGATCTTTTTGGAAGGCATAGACCACTAACGGAACTGCAAACATGATGCCGACACCCAACGCTAAAAAGAGTTGAAATTCGAAGGCGTGGATCGCGTCTAATTGAGAAGGGGGGAAAAAACCGATGCAAAAGCCGAAAGCAGACGAGAAAAACCCGATGCCGGCGACCAGCCACATTCCCCATGTTTTGCCTCCGGGGACCCGATAGGTACGGGGGACGTCCCTTTGAATATATCTGAGTCGAATGGCTGTAAGGAACATGAGCATGTACATCAGCAGGTAAAGCAGAGCGGTCAGGTCGTTCAGCATCCAGTAGGAACTGCTGATCGTTGGCATGAAAAGGAACGCAAGACATAAAAGTGAGACGACTATTCCTTGGAAGAACATAATGGCGATCGGCATTCCGTTCCGATTCTTACGATGGAAAATCGGAGGTAGATGTCCTTCATGAGCCGTTTGGTACAGCCCTTTGCTGGGACCGATGATCCATGTGCTGACCATAGAAATGGCCCCTGCCGAGATCAAACCTGCCAAAATGGGGGTCATCCAGGGAATATGATAAGCATCGAAAAAAGCGGAGAACGCTTGCATGATGCCGGACACCAGGCTGATTTCAGAGGCAGGAACTACAATGGCGATCGAGAGCGAGCCTAAGATGGAGACCGTTAGGATGATCACTGTCGAGAAAAAGATCGCCTTCGGGTAGTTCTTTTGTGGGTTGTCCACCTCTCGCGCGTGCACAGCTGACATTTCCATACCTGCGAAACCGAGCATGACTCCAACGAGGAAGACGATGTTGTTGATCGACGAGAGGTCGGGAAAAAGCGCGTTGGTCGAAAAGGGGATTTGAGTGGGATTATCGGATAAGTACCAGACAAGACCAAGGAACACAATAAGAATGGCAGGCGCTATAGTTCCAATGATCACGCCAAGACTGCTGATAAAACCGGAGGTTTTCATACCAAGCGAGTCGATAATATTGCAGGACCAATAGGTGATGAGAACCATTGTCAGGATGTAGTATTTGTTCTCAGCAAGCGGGGGGTAGAAAATATAGGCGATCGTCGCCGATGTGAATGATAGGACAGTAGGGTACCAAATCACGTTTTCGATCCATTGGAGCCAAATGGCGACAAATCCCCATCTGGCGCCGAACGCCTCCTTAACCCACGTATAGATGCCGCCCGTGGAAGGCCAGCCTGTCGCCAGTTCTGCCGACACCAACGAGCAGGGGATGAAAAATCCGCAAGCGGCAGCGATATAAAAGAAAACGGACGCCCAACCGACATCGGCCATGACCGGCAGGTTGCGAAGGCTTTGAATTGCTGCCACGTTGATCATGGTCAGCGTGAACACTCCAAGAACTGGCGCGGCCGATTTGCGGGAGGAATTCGTCATCTTTATTTCATGATTTGAGTACTAGAGCCTGATTATTACTCATTGTACGAAATTTAAACCAGAAGTAAGATGGCCTGTATTCTGTAAATAGCGAGGTTGCCATGACACAGCACTCTGACGAAAAAATGACGATCACACGCCTGCTGATGGGGCCGGTGATTGCCAGGGCGATTCATGTTGCGGCGGATTTGGGAATTGCCGATAAGCTGATGGACGGCGAAAAAGACATCGATGCATTAAGCAATGAGCTTAATGTCGACAGGAACTCGCTGTACCGGCTGATGCGGATGTTGACCGGTCACGGGCTGTTTGATCAGAACAACGAGCGTTTTTCCCTGACGGCGCTCGGAGAATGCCTCGCTTCAGGCGGGACCCGTTCTCTCAGGGATTTCATTTTAAAAGAAGATGAAGCGAGATGGCGGTCGATCGGCAGGCTTAAAGACGCGGTCGTCAACGGCACTCCTTCGTTCGAACAGATCTACGGAAAAAGTTATTTTGAGTTTTTAGCCAGCGATCCAAAAATGAATTTCCGTTTCGAAGCAGGGATGAGCAATCTCACGGCTGAAGAAGATGATCTGATCGCGGAAGTCCTTGAAATCGGAGATGCCGGGACTGTTGTCGACATTGGAGGCGGCAGAGGTGGGTTTATCTCGAAAATTCTCAGAAAACATCCCAATGTCAAAGGGGTTTTGTTCGAGCTGCCCCATGTCGTTTTTCCTTCAAATGAGCTTCTGCTGAACGGTTTTACCGACCGTTGCGATGTTGTCTCCGGCAGTTTCTTTGAATCGGTTCCAAAAGGAGGGGATATCTATACCCTCAAAAGAGTTCTTCATGATTGGGACGACCATTCAAGTCGGGAAATTTTGAAGAACTGCCGTAAATCGTTGGGGAATGATGGGCGGCTGATGGTCGTTGAAGCTATCGTTCCTGAAGAGAAAGGCTCCCATTTCATCAAGGATGTTGATGTGTACATGATGGCGCTTTTTTCGGGCAGAGAGCGGACGGAAAACGAGTTTAAGGAATTATTTCAATCCGCCGGGCTTAAAATCGACCGGATTTCCAAGACAGGGTCGATGCTTTCAATTATTGAAGCTGTCGTTGAATAAACTATCGCTTTATTTTTAAGGCATTTATTGCCATACTACCCTAAATTTGGCGTGGCTCTCCATATAATTTCTTTTATTTAGAAGAGTTCACGAGAATTACCTATATCTATACAAATTTGAGGTTTTCAATGACATTTTCTTATGGATTTGTGATCGTCTGTGGAATCTTGGCATTGCTATACGGGGCTGTAACTATCCGCTCCGTTTTAAAAGCAGATGCGGGAAACGAGCAGATGCAAAAAATCGCGGGTGCGATCCAGGAAGGAGCCCGTGCTTATCTAAACCGTCAATATCAGGTGATTTCGATTGTCGGAATCGTTATCCTGGTGATTTTAACTTACCTGTTGGGCTTACATACCGGTGTTGGTTTTGTTATCGGAGCTGTCTTGTCGGGCATCGCTGGTTATGTGGGCATGAACGTGTCCGTGCGCGCTAATGTGCGCACAGCCGAAGCTGCCAGGAAAGGGCTTCAGCCGGCGCTGGACGTTTCTTTCCGCTCTGGCGCTGTGACAGGAATGCTGGTCGTTGGACTGGCTTTGCTGGGAATTGTATTCTACTACCTTTATCTTTTGAAATCTGGAACAGAGTTCAGAGATATTCTTGAATCACTTGTCGCCTTAGGGTTCGGAGCCTCGTTGATCTCCCTGTTTGCCCGTCTTGGTGGAGGAATCTTCACGAAAGGTGCGGACGTTGGCGCAGACCTCGTCGGTAAAGTGGAAGCGGGAATTCCTGAAGATGATCCGCGAAATCCTGCCGTCATCGCAGATAATGTCGGCGATAACGTCGGCGACTGCGCTGGAATGGCGGCCGACCTGTTTGAAACTTATGTGGTCACTATTGTGGGAACGATGCTGCTTGCCGGTATCTACTTCACGGATATGGTGCGCGAATCTCTTATGCTGTACCCTCTATTGATCGGAGCGGTCTGCATCTTAACATCGATTGCCGGTACTTTCTTTGTCAAGTTGGGCAAATCAAATAACATCATGGGAGCCTTATATAAAGGCTTTATCAGTTCTGCCGTGTTATCGATTGCGGCTATTTTTATCCTCACGCAACAGTTCCTTGGTTTCGATCAGACATATCAGGTCGGCAACACAACGTTTACAGGGATGAACCTCTTTTGGTGTGCATTGACAGGCCTTGTGGTCACAGGCGCGATCATGTGGATAACCGAATACTATACGTTGACCAAGTACAGACCTGTGAAAAGTATCGCAAAGGCTTCTGAGTCCGGGCATGGAACGAATATCATTCAAGGGATCGCAATCTCAATGGAAGCGACAGCGCTTCCTGTGATCACCATCTGCATCGGGATTATTATCTCATATATCAATGCAGACCTTTTCGGGATTGGAATTGCAGCTACAAGTATGCTGGCTCTAGCCGGTATGATCGTCTCTCTCGATGCTTATGGCCCAGTGACGGATAACGCAGGGGGAATCGCAGAAATGGCTGAACTTCCTGAAGATGTCAGAAAAACGACAGATGCCTTGGATGCCGTAGGGAACACAACAAAAGCTGTGACAAAAGGGTACGCAATCGGATCCGCCGGGTTCGCTTCGCTCGTTCTTTTTGCAGCGTTTATCGAGGACCTTGCGCATTATTTCCCAAATAATGAATGCGCCTTTATCCTGTCTGACGCTTATGTTGTCGTTGGACTGTTCATCGGCGGACTGCTGCCATATCTTTTCGGCGCATTAGGAATGATGGCTGTGGGAAGGGCTGCTGGATCGGTTGTCGAAGAAGTGCGTCGTCAATTCCGCGAAATTCCTGGGATTATGGATGGAACCGGAAAGCCAGATTACAGCCGGGCGGTTGACCTGTTGACCAAGTCGGCAATTAAAGAGATGGTTGTTCCTTCTCTTCTTCCAGTAGGCGCCCCATTTATCTTGTGCTACCTGATAAAGATTTTTATCGGCCAAGATGAAGCTTTTGTCGCCCTTGGCTCCATGCTTTTAGGTGTTGTGGTAACGGGAATTTTCGTTGGATTGTCTATGACTTCTGGCGGAGGCGCTTGGGACAATGCAAAAAAATACATTGAAGATGGATATTGCGGCGGCAAAGGCTCTGAAGCCCACCATGCTGCCGTAACTGGTGATACTGTCGGCGATCCCTACAAGGATACAGCTGGACCTGCGATCAATCCTTTGATCAAAATCACCAATATCGTCGCGCTTCTATTGCTGGCGATCTTATCTTCATCAATGAAATAAACATTCTTTCTTATAAACCCGGGGATTCCCCCGGGTTTAAATTCCGTGACAAGCTGACAAAGCATGAAATCAAATTTTGAATCACGATCGGTATACTCACCAAATACCGATAACTTTCCACCAGATAGGCCCAATGATGAACCAAATGGGCATATGGACGAAGCTGACGATCGCTCCTAATCGCCACCAGGTCACCAGGTCGACATAGCCAGATCCGAACAGGATGGGAGCCGGCGCTGTTCCATAGTGGGTTAAAGTTGCCGATAACGTGCTGCAGAAAGCCAAAGAAAAAGTCATTAATAACGGCGGGACTCCGGAGACAATACCGACGACGCAAAATGCGGCAAAGAGGGAGCTGACATGCGCGGCATTGCTAGCGAAAAAGTAGTGAATATAATAGAAGACCAGAATAAGGACCGGATATGCGATATGCCAGTCGACCGCTTGCATCTGGTCTTGCACAGATTCGCTGACCCACCCGATCATTCCTAGCTTGTTCAGATATGAGGCCATCATAATCAATGTCGCAAACCAAAAAAGCGTATCCCATGCGCTTTTTTCTGTAATCAGGTCGTTCCAGGTCAAAACTCCCGTGATGACAAGGATAGAAATACCGGCCAGCGCAACAGTCGTACTGTCGATCCCGAGATGGGGGCCTGCAATCCAAAAGACCATCATCAAGAGAAAAACTGCAAGGGTGACAAGTTCCTGCCATTTGATTTTGCCCAATTCTTGCAGGTGCTCTTTGGCTATTTGAGGGGCCTCAGGCGTTTCCTTGATAGAGGGGGGGTAGATTTTGAATAGGAGATAGGGAATCAGCAGCAGGCTGATCAATCCGGGAACAAGAGCGGCCAAGGCCCACATGCCCCAAGTGATTTGAATTCCCATATCACCGGCAATTTCCACAATCATCGGATTGGCTGCCATCGCTGTAATAAACATCGCGCTAGTAATAATGTTGCATTGGTAGAGTGACTGAATGAGGTAGGCACCGATTTTTCGTCGGGACGCCTGATCTTTAGGGTGGCTGTCAAAAGCAACTGCCAAAGACTTGACGATTGGGAAAAGAATTCCTCCCGCTCTTGCGGTATTGCTTGGAATCGCTGGTGAAAGCGCTAAATCCGTGAGAGCCATACCGTAGCTCAGCCCCAGGCTTTTTTTACCGATCAGTGATACAAAATGATAGGCAAGGCGTATTCCAAGGCCCGTTTTGATAAAGCTTTTCGCAACGAAAAAGGCTAAAACGATCAACCAGATGACAGGATAAGAGAAACCGCTGAGAGCTTCTTTAATCGATAGGGTTTCTGTTAAAGTCAATGCTGAAAGAGCGACAAGGGCACATCCTCCCATCGGGAGCGTTTTTGAGACGATGGCAAAGATTGTCCCTAAAAAAATGCCCAATAAGTGCCATGCTTCTATATTAAGTTCGGAAGGTGCCGGAATGATCCAGAAAAGGGAACCGATCAATATAGCCACGATCAGTTGAACAGGTTTGACACCTGGTGAGACGGTTTGAGCAGACATAAATTTCCTTTAACTCAGGAGCGCTGTGACATGTGCTTTAGCAGCAGCGGCGATTGCCTCTAAATTGTAACCGCCTTCCAGAACAGATATGATCCGTCCTTTTGCATGTGTATTTGCGATCTCTTTAACTATATCAGTAAGGACGACAATATCATCTGCGGTAATATTGAATCCACCCAAGGGATCTCCCTTCATGAGATCAAAACCCGCGGAAATAATAACTAGATCAGGCTTGAATTTATCCAGAGCCGGTTTGATCTTGGTCCTGAACGCCTTGATCACTTCGTCTCTTGATCGTCTTCCCGCTTTGATAGGGCAGTTGAGGGTCGCCCCAATTCCAGGACCTATTCCAGTATCATCTGCACTCCCAGAACCTTCAGGGTAGAGGTTTGATTGATGCGTGCTTGAGTAATGAACGGTGGGATCGTTATAAAAGATCTCCTGAGTGCCGTTCCCGTGGTGGACGTCCCAGTCGATGATGGCCACCTTGTTAATCTCATCATAGGTATTTTGCGCATAGCGGGCTGCGACCGCTGCATTATTGAACATGCAAAATCCCATTCCTCTTCTGCTTTCGGCGTGGTGTCCAGGGGGGCGGACGAGGCAAAAAACACGATTGACCACATTTTTCATAACAGCATCGACTGCTGCGATGACACCACCCGCAGCTTGGGTCGCGGCGAGCAGAGAGAGAGGGCTGATCTGTGTGTCTCCTGTGCTCATCTGATAGGTGCCATCATGAATACGGGACTGCATGCATTTAGCCACATCCTGGATAGCTGTTTGAATATATTTTTTCGAATGACACCGAAGGATATCTTCTTCTTTCGCTTCGTAAGCACTGATATGTTTTAAAGGTAAATTTTGGATCGCTTCTGCAATCACTTCGATACGGGCCGGACATTCGGGATGTCCGGCCCCAGTAAGATGTTTGCTATAGATTGGGTCTGTAACCAATCCTACTGTAATAGCAGACGCGCTCATAGAGTCTACGTTTTAACGAATGCGGGAGATCAAATCATTTCTGTTGACCACGCTGTTACGGCCAAACCAAATACTCCACAACGCCTTCGCGAATTCCTTGTTTTTTATTGTGCCCACTTGGCTTCCGTTGATATAAACCTCAACGGTTCCATCAGGCAGCCAATTCATTACATGAGTGTCGCCATCGTTGACGCCGCGGCTGAAAAAACCGACATATTTGTCGATATCAGACCGAATGCTTCCATTACGGCCCGCAGCCTTATCAAATGACTCCTTATACCCATCCATGACTTTTTTTCCATTAACAGTTCTTACCCATTTCAAAAAAAGCTGTTTGGGTTTATCGGAATTTAAGATTTCATCAAAGACCGCGTTGCCTCTTCCTCTCTGCGGGTCTTCCATATAATGGGCGACGCTGTAGATTTTAGCGAAAAACTTCTTCCGGGTCGCCACTCCCGTAGCCTCAAGCGAATGGTCGTTGCCTTCGAATTTGATCGTTTCTGTATCCGGAAACGACTGTCCGGTTGATTTATCTGTAATGGCTGCATTTGCTGAATTTGTGAAGATGAAAGCGCTAATAAGCGCAGTAAATGCATAAGTTGTTAATTTGCAATAACTCATAGTACCCTCCATGCTAGCTCTTGCCTATACTTATTATATAACATTTTTGAATTATCACAGCAAAATGTATTTTTTTTAGGTTTCGTAAGAAAAAGGGTTGTGGAAATATCGAACCATTCTGCATAATGGTGCCATCTTCAACAGAGCGAAAGAGTTAA
>CAZWOB010000067.1:0-10917 GCA_964635295.1 uncultured bacterium | reverse complement strand
GGTTGTATCACAAGGCTATACTCCAATCGAACTAACATTTGGACATTATAGCAAATCTCATTCAAGCTATAAACGTATCAAGCCTTTGGCAGTCACTCATAACATCTTGAACAAACTCGACTGGATTCCATTAGTGGGTATCATCTCCGGAATTGCAAGGAGTATCATTACAGGGTCTCTCGCCTTGATCGGACGTAAACAGTTTTTCGGGCTTTATCAAAAAACAGACGACATGAAAGCATTTCGAAAATGGTTAAAATTCGAGGCGATCAGAGGAGCAATTTCTACGATCGGGTTGGGTTTCCTATTCATCGTTCCCGACGTGCTGTTCCAGATGAATGAAAACCAACCTAAGTTCCAACTCAAAGAGTATTATTCTGAATTGAAAACGAAACAGCAAGCGCAAAAACAGAACAACGCTGAAGAATTGGAGTAGCAACCGGGATTTTAGTAGAAGAACCTATCCCAGCCTGTTTTCCAACCCTTCAAGCTCTTCCCTGATACCAGCAGGTAGATGGTCGCCAAACATGCTGAAATACTCTTTCAGCTTGGCGGCCTCCTGTTTCCACTCTTCCTTGTTAACTGATAGCAGTTTATTCAAGCTATCCTGAGGTATGTCGATCCCTTCAAGGTCAAGAGCTTCCGGGGTAGGCAAATGCCCGATCGGACTCTCTTGAGCATCCCCACGCCCTTCCGTGCGCTCGAAGATCCACTTGAGAACACGGCTGTTCTCACCAAATCCGGGCCAAAGGAAATTTTCTTCCTCGTCTCGTCTAAACCAATTGACATAGTAAACGCGAGGAAGCTTAGCGGGATCAGCTTTTTTTCCCATTTCAAGCCAATGACCAAAATAGTCGCCCATATTATAGCCGCAAAATGGAAGCATCGCAAAGGGGTCATGACGCAATTTTCCGACATCTCCAGCTGCTGCTGCTGTCGTTTGAGAAGAAACGCTCGCCCCTAAAAATGTTCCATGCTGCCAATTGAACGCCTCAAAGATGAGAGGAACGACTTTAGCGCGCCTTCCACCGAAGAGAATAGCGGAGATAGGAACACCTTTGGGGTCCTCCCATGTGGGATCGATTGTCGGGCACTGAGAAGCAGGAGCGGTAAATCGAGCATTCGGATGAGAAGCTTTCACGCCGGTTTTCGGCGTCCAGTCCCTTCCTAGCCAGTCTGTCAAATGAGCTGGCGGCTCATCGGTCATCCCTTCCCACCAGACGTCGCCCTCATCTGTCAATGCAACATTGGTAAAAATGCTGTTCTCTCTAAATGAATGCATCGCATTGGGATTCGACTTCATGGATGTTCCCGGGGCAACCCCAAAGAAACCAGCCTCAGGATTGATCGCGTAGAGCCTGCCATCATCCCCGAATTTCATCCACGCAATATCATCTCCGACCGTTTCCACCTTCCATCCAGGAATGGTTGGATTGAGCATCGCCAGGTTTGTTTTCCCGCAAGCGCTCGGAAACGCGGCAGCGATATATTTTTTTACACCCTCTGGGTTAGTGATCCCCAAGATCAACATATGCTCGGCCAGCCAGCCCTCATCACGAGCCATCGCGGAAGCGATGCGAAGCGCGAAACATTTTTTGCCTAAAAGAGCGTTGCCTCCATAACCACTTCCATATGACCAAATGGAACGCTTTTCCGGAAAATGGACGATATATTTGTTCTCAGGATTGCAGGGCCAGACAGCGTCTTGTTGTCCGGGCTCCAAAGGTGCGCCAACCGAATGGAGACAGGGTACAAACTCTCCGTTTCCTAAAGCATCCAACACCTTTTTCCCAATCCGAGTCATAATCCGCATGTTACAAACGACATAGGGAGAGTCGGTAATCTCAACTCCAATATGGGCGATGTCTGAGCCCAAGGGGCCCATACTGTAAGGGATGACATACATCGTCCTTCCCCTCATCGATCCTTTAAAGAGTTTGAGGAGAAGATCCATCATTTCTTTTGGATCTTTCCAGTTGTTCGTCGGTCCGGCATCTTCTTTTTTTTCTGAACAGATGAAGGTACGGCCCTCAACGCGCGCCACATCATCTTTGGTTGATCTACAGTAAAAACTGTTTGGACGAAGGGAATCGTTCAATTTGACAAAAGTACCGGAGTCCACCATCTGCTGGCAGAGCATCTGATACTCCTCTTCCGATCCATCACAAAGATGGATATCCTGAGGTTGACACAGCTCGCGCATTTCGTGAATCCAATGCACCAGGCTTTCATTTGTTGTCCACTCTTCCAAACGGTTCTTTACTGTCATTACGCTGTTGCCTTCCTCTTTTTAAATTTTTCGAGATATTCCAAAGCTTTGCCCGTTCCCAAACAAACAGCAAGCAATGGATTTGGCGCTGCGATCACAGGAAGCCCTGTCTCTTTGATCAGGTATTTGTCGAGACCCTTGATCAAGGCGCCGCCGCCTGCGATGACCATCCCTCTTTCCACCAGGTCCGCAGCGAGTTCTGGAGGACATTTTTCAAGGGTCAACTTAACACTTTCAATGATTTGTTGGATCGGCTCGGACAGGCACTCCCGGATTTCCACAGAGTTGATCCTCTTTGTCACCGGCAAGCCGGCAACCTGGTCGCGGCCGCGCACTTCCATCTCCAGCTCATTTCCGCCTAAAGGATAGGCAGAGCCGATCGTCATTTTGATCTCTTCAGCTGTCCTTGGACCGATCATCAGGTTGTATGTACGGCGCATGTAGTTGATGATGCACTCATCGAACTCATCACCGGCAATACGCAAGGACCTGGACTCTACAATCCCGCCAAGCGAAATGATGGCGATCTCGGTAGTACCTCCGCCGATGTCGATGATCATATTCGCCGAAGGTTCATGAACGGGAAGATCGACACCGATCGCCGCTGCCATCGGTTCTTCGATCAAGATCACCTCTTGAGCACCTGCGTGAAGGGCTGAATCTTCAACTGCCCTTTTTTCCACGCCTGTAATCCCGGAAGGGACTGCGATTAAAATTTTTGGACGGAACAAGCTTCTGGAAGGGGTGACACGCTTGATCAAGGCCTTGAGCATTCCTTCAGCGACTTCGAAATCGGCGATGACACCATCTTTCATCGGTCTGACAGCGTGGATTTTTCTCGGAGTACGTCCCAGCATCGCCTTGGCTTTGTGTCCCACAGCAAGCACTTCGTTTGTATTAGAGTCGACAGCAACAACGGAAGGTTCGGCTAGAACGATCCCCTTTCCACGGACGTAAACCAGAGTGTTGGCCGTCCCAAGGTCAATCCCTATATCATTGGAGAAAACTCCACGGAAATTTTTAAAATTCCCAATCGATGAGTACATCTTGTTCATAGATTCTTTCAAACCGGTTTCCGATTTCTTAGTCATGATTCACCTTTTATTATGTTTGCAATAATTCCAGCACCTCTTCCCATGTCAGTTTGGAAATGGCTTCTTCATCGGTATTGATCACTTTCTTGACCAACCCTTTCTTGCGTTCTTGAAGTTCCAGAATTTTTTCTTCAATTGTTCCCATTGTCACTAATTTATAAGAAGAGACGGACTGGGTCTGCCCTATGCGATGCACGCGGTCGGTCGCCTGGTTTTCAACCGCCGGGTTCCACCACATATCATAGTGGACAACCGTGTCCGCACCAACAAGGTTCAGTCCCGATCCGCCCGCTTTTAAGGAGACAAGGAAAACAGGAATATTTTGATCTTCATTGAATTTTTTCACGATGCTCATGCGGTTTTTTGTTGCACCATCTAGATACTCGAAACGGATCCCCTGATTTTGCAAATCCTTCCGCATGATCTGAAGCATTTTTGTATACTGGCTGAAGATAACTGTCTTGTGCCCTCCCTCGATCAGTGTTTGAAGAAGTTCAACCAGCATATCGTATTTTGACGAATCGCCGTCCTCAGCCTTCTCTTTTGCGAAAATGGCGGGATGGCAGCAGATCTGTTTTAGTCTGGTCAAAGTCGCCAAAACATGGATCTGCACCTTGTCGAACCCTTCCTTTTTCACCAGCTGTGAAAGTTCCTCGCGCGCGGATTTAGCGTATGAGCTGTATAGCTTTTTCTGTTCGTCAGAAAGATGGCAGTGATACACAATTTCAGAAACCGGCGGCAGTTCGGACAACACGTCTTTCTTCATGCGGCGCAAAATAAAAGGAGACAGTTTTCTTCGAAGATTTTCCAGCTTGTTCTGGTCTCCCTGGGTCGAGGACCGGATATATTTTTCGACAAAGCGATCGTAGGAGCTGAGCAGCCCCGGCATTAAGAAATCAAATAAGCTCCAGAGCTCGTCAAGCGAGTTCTCAATTGGCGTACCTGTCAGGATCAACCTGTGAGCGCAATTGAGCATTTTGACCGATTTTGCATTGCGGGTCGCTCTGTTCTTGATGTGCTGAGCCTCGTCCAAAATTGCATAGCCAAAATCAATTTTCTTGTATTCTTCAATATCTTTCTGCAAAAGACTGTACGAAGTGATCGCCACATCGTATTTTTTAAGCCCGCCGATCAATTTCTTGCGCTGTTGAGGCGTTCCATCGATTGGAAGGGTCTTCAACTTCGGATTGAATTTTGTGAATTCCTCTTTCCAGTTGTAGACGAGAGACGTCGGACAAATGACGATAGACAATGAGTCTGGGTGATCCTTTTTATACTGGGTCAATGAGATAATCGCCTGCAAGGTCTTTCCAAGCCCCATGTCATCGGCCAGGACTCCATTAAGATGCATCGCCCTTAATTGCTCAAGCCAGCCCACCCCCTGTTTCTGATATTCCCTCAAGCTGGCTTTGATCTCCTTCGGGAAAGCTTTCAACTCAGGAACTTCGGTGCTGATCATCTGTTTTTGGATTTCCATCAACCTTCTGCTCATCGAAAACTTGATCGGCAACTCTTCAAATTGTTCAGGATTGATACTGGCCAGGCTCCAGAGCGGTTTTTGCTCCTTATGATCATCCAGCTGGTTGATCCCCAGCTCATCAAAGATCTGGACGACCGGCGCCAGGCGGTCAAGGTCCAGAACGAGGATCTTATTCTTTTTCGCTTCCTGCTTTTTAGACTTCGCCCTTCCCAATTCAATAAATGAACGCCTGGATGCCAAACACTCCCAGAGAAGGTCGACAGACAAACCGTTCAAATATCCGTTAACCTTTAAATCAATCTCGTAGAGGTCGATCCTCTCTGTCTCTTTCAGCTTCAGGGTAAAAGTTGTGTCGTCATATAAAAACTGGTCCAGAAGGTTCTCCGGACATAAAAACTGAACGATATCCTGATTTTGAGGAATCACTTCAGTCATGAACTCGACAATCTTTTTTTCTGATTTAACAGAGAAGCTCCCCTGTTTCGCATCAAAAATAAAATCCTGGAAAAGCGCGTCGATGATCCTTCTTTCTTCAGTTAGATTTCTAGCGACAATGCCATCCTCGGTCACAAATGGATCAATGTGGGACAGTTCCAAGTGGCTCGGAGATGCCGGCACTTTGATGGTGTCGTATAAAAAGTGCAAAGTCGCTTCAAGCTCTCCGTCAAGGTAGCTGATCTCACATTCCGCTTCCAGGTTTCCGGCGAACGGCAGCGTGACGAAATTCTCGATCATCTCCTGGTTTGCAACTTCGGCAAACCGCAGCAGCTCAGGAAGCGAATTTTCGACAAAAGTGCCGAATAGCGGTTCAGGGATGACGATATCGCGAATGGGGTACAGGTTTTTCAAGTGGCACCGTTTGATCATCGGATCAAAACGGTAGTATGTTCCCTGATAGATCATTCCCGGATCTGAACATTCGAACAGAAGAGCGTCTTCTAATACCTTGATGAGCTTATCTTCGACGACAAGAGTAGGGTTGAGGAGTATTTTCGGCGAGGAAACTTCCAGATACTCCAGCTCGAACCTAAGTTGCGCAAAGGCGTTGGAAGTTGTCAACGGCTCTTCCAGAGTTTCATTGTAAATGCCTTGAACGATCTGCCTTCTTGCCTCACCTTCATCATTTCCTACGAGGGATTGGAGATTTTCAGTCGTTATCCGATGGGCATGGGCTAAAATATTTCCGAAAGCTTCCAGGTCGATACTGCCAAAGCGAGCCGCCTTGTCTTCGGTTCCCGATGAACATTTCAGGTGGTCCAATAATATTTCGAGGGTGCCGAGGCTCATCTTGTCAAATGAACTTCTCGAAAAATGAAATTTCTTATTTCCTATGAAAAGCTTTTCAGAATAGCGGATAGAGTCCAAAAATTCCGAGATATTCGGAACATTCATCGGCTTCGACCTCGAAGGAAGCCTCAAAGCTAATTGAACATCAACTTTATTATCGGTCACTTTATCGATCGAATAAAGAAGGAGGAGTTCGGCCTTATCTTCAGGAATATGCTCTTCAGGAACAAAAAAGGGCGACTGGCCCAACACCTTGGACGCGTTGACATACTCTTCCAGAAGCTCTTTTTTGTATTTATTCCCCTTGCGGACAACCTCTTTGGACTTCGCTTCTTCGATCGTTTTCATGATCGTTTCTTTTTCTTCGTCGTCAATATCACCGGACTCTTCGATCGAAGCTTCTTTCGAATACGCAACGACCAGCTTGTCCAGATACTGCTCTAGATAGAAAACGACAGCAGCCAAATGTTGGCAGTCGTACTTGTAGGAACAATCGCAATCGGAATCGATAATCGATGAGTCCAGGCGGTCAATTTCAATTTCGCATTCATAAGAATTCTCGAAATTGCCTAAGACTTGACAGCTGAGCCTGACAGTATCTGCCGTCAAACTCAGAATTTTGGCGGACAGCACCATTTTTTGTTCGAAAAACTGCTTCCCTTCATTGAGAATAGAAGGAGAAAAATCTTTTTTAAGCGTGCGAAAATTGATCATTACCGCATTCCTTCCCAATATGTGAATGTCGAGATATCGCATCATATCTATGCGAGAAGATAATGTCATTAACTTTGTCCAATCAGAGGGTGTCTACAAAGTAAACGAAGCTCATCTTGCAACATCTTTTTCCCCGGTAGAATCACTTTCAGACTCACCAACTGATACCAGTTTACCTCGTCTTCCAAGCGATCCTCCCAGAGAAAAATCTGTCACAATCTAAACTTCATTTACTTTGTAGACACCCTCTCAAAAACTTATCAGTATACACGCACCTCCAACAGTTTCCCCGGAAAATATAATGTCAGTTTTTAATTAAATAGTTTTATAAAAGTACATAATTTGACTTTATTTAAACAATCAATTAAAATGATCGAACTAATTAAAAGTATCTACTGTCGGTTCTAGATCAAAGTTTCCTCCATTCTTAGATTTAGAACCGGCGCTTTTCTCTGCTTTATGAACCTGTCTGAATAAAAATCCGTACAACATCCAAAAAATTCCTTTGAAATTGTCATAATTTCGAAAATTTTTAGCTCTGGTGATTAAAAATGTTGCGTGAAAACGGAGAAATCAATTAGTCTTTTTCTTTCACTTTCCTGATACCGAATGAATTGCAAGTTCGGTTAACATATGCGGGTGTAGCTCAGTGGTAGAGCATCACGTTGCCAACGTGAGGGTCGTGAGTTCGAATCTCATCACCCGCTATTTCTTCCCTTTTGCTGTGGCAAATGCTAAATAGGGATAAAGACTCAAACAGAGTTTTCGTTTGCCATCGGTACATAACAATCAAGGTAATCATGAGCGACAAGAATCAAGAATCAAAAAAAAGCCAAGAAACCTTTGAAAATGAACACCTTAGCGTATCGGTAAACCGATTTCCAGGCTGCAAGGTCCGTTTGGACATTCAGGTTTCCCCTCTAGCTTCAGAGGCCGCCTACCAAAAGGCGATCAAGAAAATCAATAAAGAAGTCTCTCTTCCCGGCTTCCGCAAGGGAAAAGCGCCAGCGAAGATGGTAGAAGAAAACTACGGCAAGTTCATCAACCAGGAATGGCAGGACATTATGGTCCAGACAGCATTTCAGGAAGCCGTGAAATTGGTCAACATCTTCCCATTAAGCCAGGATACGATTGAAAAGCCGGAATTGCGCGACGCGTCCCGTAAAGACGGCGGAAAAATACAAATCGAATTCGAATCCTCCCCCGAAATACCTGAGATAGACCCTAAATCATTAAAAATCAACTCCATCGAAAAGAAAGAGATTTCTGACGAAGATATCGAAGAGTCAATCAAGAACATCCAACTCCATCATGCCTCCTGGGATGACATCGAAGACCGCGGCGTTGAGAAAGGTGATTATATTGATGTGGATATCGAGGATGCTTCGAACCCCGGGACATTCATCTGCAAAGATACCCGGTTTGAAGCTGTCGATGGAAAAATGGGCGACTGGATGCTGAAGCTGGTCCTTGGCAAAAACATTGGTGATACTGTCGAAGGTGTCAGCGAACGCTCTGAAGACCTCGATCCCGATACGGAATTCACCCCGACAGAGTGCAAGATCACAATTAAATCGATCAAAGTTCCCAAGCTGCCCGATCTCAATGAAGAGCTGGCACAAAAAGTTGGGGCTGAGTCTGTAGAAGATCTAAAAGAGAAGCTTACCTCCAACCTTAACACGCAAGCTGAAGAGGATGTGAGACATAAGCTCCGCATGCAAGTGGACGACTTTCTAATTAAGAATTTCCCATTTGATGTGCCGGACACATTGGTCAACCGGGAATTAAACAACCGTTTAAATTACATGAAGCACAAATTGAAGAGCGCCGGTGAAACTGAAGAAGAGATCACCGAAAAGCTCGAAGAAATGAAAGAGAAGATCCTAAGCGAAGTGCAGCAAGCTTTCCGCCTATTCTTCATCTCACGCCATGTCGCAGATGCAAATAAAATCTCTGTATCACAAGACGAGCTTGTTCGTGAACTCATGATGCAGATGTACAGTCAGGCTTCCCCGATCGATACCTCTATGGATCCGGAGGAAGTGCGCAGTAAGGTTTACGTCAATTTATTATCACAGAAAGTCAAAGACTTCCTAATCGAGCAGGCGACAGCGGAGTAAATCGAGTGTCTCTAACTTTTTTCGTTGCTAGAAATGCTTCAGTTGTGTGAACTGTAGATAGAGTCTAATTTCAAGGAATAACGCATGTCTAAGAAAAAGAATACCGATCCCTCCATTCGATTGCCTGAAATGTCCTCTTTAACACCATATGTGATCGAAGACACTGGCCGCGGCGAACGGTCAATGGATATATTTTCACGCCTGTTAAAGGACCGGATTGTCTTTATTGGCCAAGACATTGACGATCACGTTGCCAACATCGTCGTCGCCCAGCTTCTGTTCTTAAGAATGGAAGATCCCAAAAAAGATGTTAATATCTATATCAATTCCAGAGGCGGCTATATCACGGCAGGCCTGGCAATTTATGACGTATTGAAATGGCTGCCCTGCCCAGTCTCCACCTACTGCATCGGTCAGGCATCTTCGATGGGCGCTCTGCTTTTAACAGCAGGCGACAAGGGTAAACGCTATGCTCTTCCCAATAGCCGCGTCATGATCCACCAGCCCTCAGGCGGTGTCGGAGGTACCTCTTCCGATATTGCCCTTCAAGCGAAAGAGATCCTCTTTTTGAAACAGCGTCTGAATGAGATCTTAGTCGAGTGCACGGGCCAGCCACTGGAAAGAATTGCCAAAGATATTGAGAGGGATTTCTTCATGAGCCCTGAAGAGGCCAAGGAATATGGTCTCATTGACAGCATCATTGAAAAAACAACAGGTCAAAATGACAAGTAGATCACCTGCAACAAAAGATATCGCTTCCTGCTCTTTCTGCGGCCGTACCGAGGAAGGTGTGGAAAAACTCATCTCAGGACCAAGCGCTTATATTTGTGATAAGTGCGTTAGGCTCTGCTCCAGCATACTGGACAAGAAGAAAGCGACAAACTACGAGCTCTCCGTTCTCAAGCCGAAAGAGATCAAAGAACGTCTCGACGAGTATATCATTGGACAGGAAAAAGCGAAGCGCGCGATCTCCGTAGCTGTTTACAACCACTACAAAAGAGTCCAATCGCTAGGGAAAGAGTCCGACATCGAATTTCACAAGTCCAACGTGCTCTTGTTCGGCCCCACAGGTTCCGGTAAAACTCTGATCGCAAAAACCCTGGCGCATATTCTTGACGTACCGTTCACAATCGCTGACGCGACGACATTGACTGAAGCGGGTTATGTGGGGGAAGATGTTGAGAACATCATTCTCCGACTTGTTCAGGCAGCTGATTACGATGTTGCAAAGGCCGAGCTTGGCATCATTTATGTCGATGAGATCGACAAGATCAATCGTACGACTTCCAACGTTTCGATTACGCGCGACGTCTCAGGTGAAGGAGTGCAGCAGTCCCTCTTGAAAATTGTTGAGGGGACCATTGCCAATGTACCTCCTAAGGGTGGCAGAAAGCATCCTAACCAGGAATACATCAAAGTGAACACCGAGAATATCCTGTTCATTATCGGAGGAGCCTTTGTCAACCTCGATCAGATTGTCGCAAAACGTTTGGGACGATCAACGATCGGCTTTTCCTCTCAGGAAGGAAAATCGGTCGATCCACACAAGAAGTCGGAGCTTCTAGCGCAGGTTGAACCCGAAGATCTGATCCAATCCGGTATGATTCCAGAGTTCGTAGGCCGTTTCCACACAATTGCAAACTGCAATGAGCTCACGGTAGAAGACCTTGTCCTCATCCTGACTGAGCCGAAGAACGCCGTCATTAAACAATACATTTCGATGTTTGAAATGGAAGGCGTAAAGTTATCATTTACTGATGACGCTCTGCAGGAAGTTGCGAAAAAAGCGATTGAAGCAGGAACGGGTGCAAGGGCTTTGCGGATGATTTTGGAAAATGCGATGCGTGACCTTATGTTCGATGTTCCCTCTGACGATACGGTTCAGGAAATCATCATCGACAAAGATACGATTGCTGACAACAAACCTCCGCACATCAAGCATTCAAACAAGCG
>CAZWOB010000066.1:0-11292 GCA_964635295.1 uncultured bacterium | reverse complement strand
TTTCGACCAATGACAATGTGAAACCCAATTCTCTGATTAGGAGCTGAATAATCTTTGAAAAACACATAGGACTGAAACAAGGTATGACTTCCAGTTTTAGGGGGTCAAACTTTCCCTGTGTTTTACGGTTTTTCCTTGGTTCTTTACGTGCTCTTAACATTCTCCTTATATAAGCTTTACGGTTTTCTGCCATATTTTACACTTATTTATTAAAGATAAGATAGCAAAAACTATCAAATATAACTTTTGAGGTATTAAATATTATGACCGGAATGAGCAGTAGTCCTAATTTCGACATTAATTCTCTTCTAGGCTTCACGGATTCTTCTGTAGACATGGGAAGGCCAACGGCTGACGTATTACACGAGAAAAAAGCCCAGGAACAGCAAGACCTGCAAGAATTGATGGATGACAATTCGTGGATGGAACATGGACATCCGATGGGCGATGAGGTAGGTGGAGAAGCTCTTGCCGACCTGGGACTGTCAGGATTGCTCCGTTTCGGCGGAGGCGGCCAATTTGGCGGCGTCCTAAAAGACAGCGTCGATGTTGACCCTACCGGAAAGGACCCTCTCTCATTCATGTCGGACTTCCTGGCCGATCTTACAGACAATGCTGCCTTGCGTGCTCAATGGGGATTTGATGAGGCAGAACTGCGACGGTTGTCTGAAGGTTTAACATCTGCAAAAGAGATTGCCGATGAGTTAAACTACATTAGAGAAGCTGATGCGACGGATGCGCCTCAATTGATCGATACCTTTGCAAATGAGTTGAAAGAGCGGCTTGAAGCCAACGGTGTTGTGTACTTTCCTGTGATGTCTGATGCGGGTAGATATTCCCGCATTGTCCGAGTCGATCAAGAGCACGGTTTTTCCGTGATTGAAGTGGATGAAACCCAAAGCCCCTATCTTTCTGATGCCAGGCCCGAAATCCTTCAAGGCTCCAAAGTCGAACAAAGTCTTATCAAACATACGACGATTGATCCCTTGACCGGAAGAACTGTTGAAACGATTAAGGCGCAACAATTTATTTCTTACGAAGCCAAGAATAAAGACCGTTTGGGAGACAAAGGTTTTTTTAAGGCCCTGGTCACAGGGTCCGTGATGCCCGTTGGGGACATGAAAGATCTTGTCTATGAATCTTTGCCAAAATATGTCGATGGTAAGCGTTTGAAAGCGTCTGATAAAGAAAGCGCCTTTTACAGAAAAACGTACCGCTATTTCGACAAGGATGATAAGGATTCCTCTTTTCAGTCTGTTTCAGCTCTTCTCTATTACATGTCGCTGGACCCGTTCTTCGGTAGCGATAATGACTGTGAGAAAGCCGTCCAACGCTATAAGAAGATGAAATTCCTTCTTCAGTCACAGCTTTTTGTCGCCTACGTGAGAAAAATTGATGAGAAGGGCGACTGGAACAAGGTTTCTCCCGATGAGAGGATCTTTTTAAATGACTTATTGACCAATTTGACGCGTTCAGCAGAGAAGCTCATGCGGTCAAATACAGTAACTAAAGAGCAGTTGGATCCATTTTTTGCGACCTGCCTGCATATCAAAAGCGTCTTGTCGCAGCCGGTTCTGGTCGAAGGAATCGAGACTGAAGACGATGCCGAAGTGCTTGCTAGAGCGGAGGCGATGGATCCGAATGTTCATTTCGCTAGAAGCGGCGCGGTGGGTTCCATTGCGGTTCCTGGCCTGGATGCCCCAATGGTCTTTGACGGTGGAATGGTTGACGAAGATGCAGAAGACCAAACGGTCGCAGCGAAGCCGGCAGAAAAAATTATTACTGATTTGACAAACTTCGATTTCACTGTTGAATTAACAGAAGATGCTGCTGATAAAGCTCAGCAAATTGAATATTTACGAGCAAACCTTGAACACCTGAAAGGAATTTACCAAGAGCTTAAAGCAAACCCTCGTCTGAGTTTCAGGAGTCGTGGGGGCTACTTCGATCAGGATGCTTCTTTCGCGGAAAGACGCGCAGTTTATCACCAATATCTTCAAACGTTGAGCAACGCCGTTGCCTTGCTTCCAGCTCCGGAAAAGGGTGATCACGGATTCTGGGGGACATTGACCGCCGACCAGCAGAAAGAATGTTATGCGTTAATGGAAGAGTATTCCCTCTTGGTACAGTCATTTGGTACTCTTGAAAGGGCGAATAAACCCCGTTTCGTTTCTGAACCTTCCAGTGGACATTCTCCAGAGTCAACGCTCATGATGCTGACCCTGCAGGCAATTCAGTTAAAGCTTGCTGCTCAGCATCCCGATTTTGGCGTGAAAGAAGGGGAGTTTAGTTATTTACCCTACCTCCTTGAGATGCGCTCAATTAATTTTGTTGTTGGAAACGCAGCCTTGAGAAAGCAGATCCACTCTCTGATGCTTTATTTTGATCAGGATTGGAATGTCGAAGAATTGACGAGAGAACTGTCGAAAAACGATTTGATCAACGATGCCCGCAGGCCGTTTTCCTTTTGCAATGAAGAGGGTAGAGAAGTCACAGGCTGGCAAGTGAAATTATCAGTCAAACAAAAAGAGAAAGGAGCGGACCAGCTCTTCTTCGAACGCATGTTGGAAGTCCCCGGAGTTAAGGCAGGCGTCCGACAGGTCATGATGGATAAGAACGCGGAACTTGATAGGCAACATGATGACGCCATGGACCGTTACCGACAAGACATGGAGCAGTATCAGCGGGAAAAAGCGGATTATGAACAGCGGATACGACAAAAAGTTCAAGAAGTATCAGGAATTGAAAACCGGCACGACCCTAGGATTCAACGAATAAAAGATGGGCTTGATGCTCGATCAATTGGAGATTTTGAGCGGTTGGGTGAATTGAATCATCGCCTTTCAAACGCTCGGGCCTGGGATTTCACCGATTATATAAGAACAGAACGGGATGAAATTTTAGAACGTTTACAGAGCATCCCTAATGCCGTCCAAATTGCAGATCGCTTGTATGCAGCGAATCAGGCAAAACAGGATGAGATCCGGGGGCCGAGAGGCGAACTTGCTACTTTAAGGGTGAACCTCAGTGGTCTGGTGGAGCCTGATATGCCGACGCATCCGGGGCATTTTCCTTTAGACTCGGTGGTCGACCAGGTCGCCTGCTTGCTTTTTGACGAGGAAGGGCGTGGTCTGATTCCGGAGGATATGAATGCGATCGTTCAATCCGTATTGAGAGGGCAGTACCTTCTTAGCCACGGCAATCCAGACTTTGATATGGATAACCAGGGGATCAGATTCCGTTTCAATGGAACCTGGAAACCCCTTCCATTGGATGCACAGAATAAGCGTGAACCGATACAAATGAGGATTGAAAAAACTGAGCTTGATGGATCAGGAGCTGAAAGGATCGATACGCTAACGAGTTCAGATTGTCCAAAAAGCAGAGCTCAATATTTAAGAGCCGTACCTGCATTTGATGGTGATTGGCGTTCTGAAGATAGTCTGCGCGATCTTCTTTCTGAAGAAACCCGTCGTTCATTGACACAGAACCAGGCGATTGTCTCTCATGACCAGCACTTTAATTTGGATGTCGGTAAAACCAGAGAGCTCAGAATGCTTGCGCTCGATCCTTACGATACTGTGAGCCGAACAATCGGGTTCCTGGGAAGGAATATGGTACTGGTTGCCAATCCGGCCATTCGAGAGTATGTCCGCGTTTTACTTTTCAGGCCTGAAAGGATTCACTCGCAGCTTCGCGACAACCCTAAGCTCACGAAAAAGATCGACAAATTTATTAAAAAAGCTGTTGCCCATTATCAGGAGCTGAAAGATGTGGATACATGTCTGGCAATGATTAAGTTGGGTGAGCAGTTCAGGCTCGCGGCAGTTGAGATCAATGGTGATGATGCCGGTTTTTCGGATTACAGGAGCATCGTGCTAAACGAGTTGATTCCGAGCTGCAGGGATGACGAATCTGCGAAACTTAAAGCCTACCGTACGCTTGTGCAGCTTCATGCTTATGATAAAGCTCATGATGAGATCACTCCTTCACAAATGACAGCGATTAAGCGGGACATTCTGGCAATGCGCGTCAGCAGGCAGTTGCAGACTTCAGCTGCTCCGATCGGTCAACAAGATGAGGCGATGGAAAAAGCGGTCTTGCTGAGGTATCAACAACTGCTTCAGGATGAAGTCCCGAGTATAGATTTGACCTATGCATTGAAGACGGCAGTTTCTGACGCGGACCTTGATGATGACTCTTTATGGGATTCCGATGATCAAATTCAGTATGCTTGCGGCAGATACTCCATCAATATCAATACAGGGCTTGTGTCGATCGACGGTAAGCCGATCGTTCATACCCCCGACTGGATAACCGATAATGAGAAATTGAGACGGGTCTATCCTTACTCTTTTGATAGCAGCACTTGCACACAGGATGCAGAATGGAGATACACGCTTCACAAAGGGGATCCGGTCAAAGAGGTCAGTGTGGTCTCTTACGACAGGGGCGACACCATTGAGATAGAGCGTTTGATCGATGGGCAAAAATATCGTCATATGCCAACACCTGCAGGGCTTATCCATCATATGCCGACCTTGTTTAACGAAGAATCGATCTTCTGGGTGAATAGCCGAGGGGAAATCCTGGTCTACAACGATGGTGAAAAAGCGTTTCGCATCCACCTTAATGATGGACGGGGATATCAGAGAGAGATCGGTCGCATTGTGCGGCTTGAAGATAATGCTGAGTTTGTGCCTTTCGACGAGATAGAATCCGGGCAGCAATTGATGCAAGGCGGCCCTGATTTGACAGCAGAGTTACTATTTCAACCTTTAGCAGTCTTTGAAAAAGATTCCAGATTCATCGAATGTTGGAACATTCAAGATGGAAGAAAACTGTCTGTGAACTTTAAGCGCTTAGGACTCTCTTTTGAGGTGAGGCATGACGAGCTTAGACAACTGGCCGACGATTGGGAGTTCCGGGGTATAATCGCGCAGTTTGCCCAAATGCAACAACAAGTGGAAGATGCCGGTGATGAAGAGCAAAAAAGGCGTGCCGAAATTGCTTGTGCCAGAATGGCATTAGAAATGAGGGACCATTTACCCGTCCATTGTCAGAACTTCCCAGGGTTTTCATTGACGATGCCTGTCTTGGTACAAAGCATCAGTGAACAACTCCCCTATATCACTTTGCTGAATTCTTCCGGCGAGAGAAAAATCCTCGTGCCGAAGGTGGAATCGGAAAGATTCCGATTGGGAGAAGAACCAACAGAGTGGTATGAGTACGACGTCGTAAAAGTAAAATCAAACGGGATAACATCTTACGACCTTTCATCTTCAGCTGTAGAGCAGCAGCTTTTCCAGATGATGATGTGGGCAAGAAGAAAAGATTTTGTCAAAGTCAAAAGGATCGCTGATAAGTTGAATCCATTAGGGTCGATGACAGAAAAAGAGAGTCGTCTGTTGATGGCAGCGATTGGCGTTCTTGCCGGATATAATCATCCGGAGGCTAATGCTCTTGTTCTGAAAATGCTGTTGATAAAAGAGGTCAATGCTCTTAAATATCCAAAAGTGGCAGCAATGGAAGAAGACCATGTCGAGGCTGCTCCAGATAATATCTTTGAACAGTTTGCGGATGAACTTCTATACATCGGCGCTTATGAAAGGTATAGGGAAGGTTCCGGAAACACGTCGAGTTTCCGTCTGACCGATGAAGAAGAGCGGAAGTTTGTCGAAATCCTCTATACAAAGATCAAAGACAAAGTCAAAAAAGTCAAACAGCAGGACCGCGATGCTGTCCATGCGAATGGATTCTTCGAGAGGATTTTGAAAAAAGGCGAACGTTGGTTCAAAGGCACCCTACTTCCTTCATTGGTCGTCGGGTTCCTTGAACAGCGAATCGGGGACCGCTATGAGTATCTTTCTACACAGAAAGGCAAGCTTGGGATGAAAAAAGTGACATTCATCTCGGTTCCAAATATTGAAAAGATGCAAAATGAACCTCCAAAGCCTGTCTCAGGTAAAGATGAACTTTGGAATCCAGTTAAAGCCATGCTGGAAGAGGATGGCAAACGGCTGCCGATCCCAACAGCAGGTGAAATTAAAGATTGTTTGGAAACGCTGGTCAAGGATAAGAATTTCTGGAAAGAAAATTATCTTCTTCTTTACCACGTTGCGCGTTCCGGTACGCCCGAACAGAAAGACAACCTGAAAAGAGCACTGGATCTGACTACGCATCTCAATTCATCTGAGCATCGTCTCATCCGATGGGTGCTGGCAAAACCAGGCCGCTATCCGACAATCGAAAAAATGAACGGCATTGTCGAAAAGTGGAAGGTTGAAGGTCCGCGCGAACTTCAAGAAGCAGAAGATGATCTTAGCCTTAAACAGGATACTCTTCATGCAGCTACTGAAGATAGAGATGTCAAACAACAAACTGTCGATGATCTTCAAAATGAAGAGTTTCAAATCTTAGACTGGGGTTCATTGAAAGGTTTGAAAGATCGACGGAAGCGTACGGAAAAAGAGCAAGCCCGCGCGCAAAAAAGAATTGACGCTGATCGTTATGAATCCGGGTATTGGGGTGACCAGGAGCGTCAACAGGACCGTCAACGGGTTGCCGATTCAGTCAGAGAGATTCGTGAGATCGAAGCAAAGATCGGTCGATATGATTCCCTTCAGCCAAGATTGAAAGCTGCCCGTGCGGAATTGAAAGCTGCTGAAAAAGTCTTTAGAGAGGCGTCGAAAGAGGCAAATAAAGCTGCTAAAAGACATACAAAGGCGGAAGCATACATTGAAAAGATGGAAAATAAACTGAAATCTGAAGTGACTTCCGTTCTCCCAAGTAAATTTTGGGTGATCATTCAAAATGTCGTGAAACCGATATTTGCCCTTATTCCAAAAGCCTGGAAGCTATTCTGGAAAGGAAATAAGTTTCTCCATAAGCATAGTTATAAAGTGCGCGATATCTTTTCCTCAGGCCAAGTCTCTAAGCCAAGGGCTGCCATGGATGTCGACAGAGGATTCCTCAAACAGACAGATACCGCTTTCAACAACTACTTCAAACAGTTGGAAGAAACATATTTCACAGTTGACGTTTCCCATGATGACGCAGACCACGACTGGAATGCAGCAGATGGAGACGATCCTCTGGTGAGGGCTAAGCTTGCCTCTGAAAAGGCAGCGCTTGAGGAGTATCGCTCAGAAGTGCGCAAGCCTCGGGAACATGCGGCACTCAAGCGTGGGCAACAACTGGAAGACCTACTTGTGGAACTTGAAGAAAAAGAGCAGACGCTCAGTGTCTCTCTTGTTCAACAAAAAGAAGTCCTCCTATGGCAATTGAACCGCGCAATCAATGCGGACGAACAGGCAGCGCTCGTCATGTCCTTGAACAGGTCTGGTCAAAAGGGAGAGCTGACCTGGGATGACCTTAGGGCGCTTACTCTCGATGGAAGCTGGGAATCGTTCCAGGAAAAAACAGGTCTTGATGAGACGAATGCCAAGGAACTGATGAGAGGTGTTGCTGACTATTTGGTCAAGGCGACCAGGCTCAACCAGGTCCGCACAGTGATCGGTAAAGTGAAGAAAGCCCAATCGGAAACATCCGAGAGAAAGCTAAGTATCTACTGCACCAATATTCTGGAAGCCCTCCGATTGGAAAGGCACTATTTGTCAGAAGATGGATTCCTTTCGAAAAAGGATATGGGAAGGCTCTGGTTCGAGCATGCGAACGGCTACATGTACCGCAAGCAGCAGATCGAAACACTTGATCAGACTGCAGCGATGGATGATCCTGAGATATTGATGGAGGCGCCGACCGGGTTCGGTAAGTCTAAAAACTATGTCCCGACAAGAGACCATGAAATGGCAGGTGAGCACCTGGTCCTCAACGTCCACCCAAGGACAATTGAGAGGATCAACGCGGAAGATATCCTTTCGCAGATGCGGGACAGTTTTGGCGGAAAGGCCGACCGCTTCCATTTCCAGCGTTCCTCTGAGTTCACTGTGCATACGTTGAAGATGCTCTATGAAGAGCTGCAGGTGAACTTTGAAGAAGGGCGTCCGATTAACTTCAGCGCCGAGACCCTGCAAGCGCTTGAGCTCCACTTCCTGATGACGCTGTATGATTACAAGCAAAAAGTTAAGGGCGGGCACTTCAAAGATGCGGATAAAATCCAGGCGCGAGAAGAGATCGCCTACTTTATCATGATTCTTCGCGCGATATCAGTCTATGGCTGGGCGACGATCGATGAATCGCATGTCAACTTGAACCCGTTCACCAATAAGCTGATCTATACGATCGGGGAATCGTCGACGCTGGAAACGTACCAGGTTGATATCCTTGAGGAAATGATGCAGCTGATGGTTGAAGATTATGTGATTAGCGGACTGGCTAAAGTTGCCGATAACAAGCAGGCCAAAGTAACCGCTGATCAATATCAGACGATTGCCCAAAGAATGGCTGAACATTTTGCGCCAAAGTATGGCATCAGCGATGAGCAAATGCCTGAGTATACGCAGTTTGTACTTGGACAGCTTGATGACGTTCCTTCGTGGATCGCCAAGCATAAACATGCGAAGCAGATCGCATTGGTCAAAGGAATGCTGTCGTTGATTCTTAAGAGCGCCATGGAAGGCTATGTCGATGAGAATTATGGCCTGTCCATCCTCCACTTCGATAAAGGGAAGGAATACGCCATTGCTTACGCAAGCTCGAATACTCCTAAAGAGAACGAGACGAGCCCGTCGCAATTTAAAAACCCGCATGAAACGATGATCAAGACCTACCTCACTTACCTGCACAAAGGGTTAAGAGAGGAGCAGGTCGTGAAGATGATCAAGAAGATGCAGGCAGAGCAGCAATTGGAAGCTCAGACGACAGGATCGCTTTCCAATACGAAGGCTAACGAGGCATTCAGAGAGATTGCCGGCGGCTCTATGTCGTTGCAGGAACTTACTGAAGATCATATGCGAGATCTGTTCCCAACATTCCAGCATAACAAGGATGCGATTTTCTACTATGTGAGAAATGTCGTTGTTCCTCAGCTGAGACTGTATGAAAAGACTCTTGTCAGCACGCCGCAGAATTTGCGCAGCATGTTCGCATCTTCATTGTCGATGTCTGCAACGCCGCAGGATGCTGCGACGCACGGACCGGATACGGTGATGGTGCCGATGAAGGGAACTCAGGGGCAGGTGACTCATTTGTTCTTGAAAAAAGTCGATCATGAAAGCAAGATCCACCGATCTTCAGGATCTGATCCACATGAGGTCCTTGAATCCGCGATTGACACCGTCCTGGAAAACGGACATCTGAAGTGTATCATCGATGCCGGTGGCCTGCTTAGAGGAATCTCCAATGAGCACGTCGCAGAAAGGCTTCGCAATAAGATCAGGGAAGAAGGTTCCGGGATTGAGGCGATCCAGTACTTCGATGTTAAAGAAGAGAAGTTCGTTGTCATGGAAGTGGGAACAGGAACCCTTTCCGATCCTAGTGTCGTGAAGACCGATCCTGCGAAAATGATCACTATTTTTGATCAGCCGAGATGTTTTGGTTCCGATACCGTTCAGGATGAAATGGCTTCGGCGCTCTTGCTGACTAAAAACAGTAAGTCCAGCGACAGTTCCAGCGATACCACCAAGAACAATGCGGGACAAGGAGCCGGACGTATGCGTCAATGGCATCTTGACCAGGGCATGGAAGTGATGATGACTCCGGAAGACTATACATCTGTCTTTGGAGATCGTGAAGCTAATATCGGCGACCTTCTGACTCAATGGATCGGAAGCCTCTCCAAGCAGGAAGCTAAGGAGAACTATCAGGCCCTTCTCCAGCAGATGGACAATGAACTGCGCACTCCGGCCATGCATCGCATGCTTGGTGTGAAGACAGGAGACAGGCACAAGGATCAAAAAGACACGATCCGCGATGAAAAGCCGGATGTGGACAAAGCGCTCAGGTTATTTGGTAAATTCGAGTCGCTGTTGGTGACTGATGACAGTACCGATCCATGGGTCCTGTATGCAGAAATGCCTAAAGATAAAGATCCAGAAGATTGCCTGGATGTCCATTTGAAGCGCACAAAAGCGCGCGCGAGCAAGATGGGCGGGTTCTCTAGATCACAACGCAGCATTCTGAAGAAACGCTTACGTCGCTACAGTAAAAAGTGGACGCCGCCTAAGGCTGGAGAAGCTGATGAGCGGGTGAAGCTGCCTGCGAAGGTGAAGTCCTCTAAAGTAGATACCGGTACTCAAGTTGAAGTACAGGTGCAGGCTGAGATGCAGGTTGAAGCCCATGAAGAGGAAATGAGATGGGAAGATCTTATCACCAGGACGCCGTCCAGATGGTCGGATAAGATCAATCTCTTTAATCCTGGCTGGGAAAAACCCAAGCGTAAGATGGTCTTCTTCAACCGCATTGCAAACAAGCTGTCCAAGCTTGAGCCGACTAATCCGACTCTCAAGCTGTTATTCAGAGTCGGGCTTGTTGTTGCTGGAACGGGATTGGCCGCCACAGCTGCAGCTGTAGCGGGTGTTGCCTGGCCGATCGTTGTCGGAGTAGGAAGCGCTCTCCTTGTTGCAGGACTTGCTTATGTTGCTTATAAGGCGTTTGCAGGACGCAACGTTCAGTATGTTCCAAATTGCGCCTACAAAATGCGCGATGTGATGGGTATTCAGTTGCCCCGCAAGTATAAGAGGGGAGCACGTTTCTTCTCGCCGAACTTGACGGTCAGCAACAACTTCTACGCCCAGCATACGCCATCCTGGAGGCAGCCTGAACAAAAGCCGTTCACTCAGGAGCAAAAGCCTGTGTTCAACGTTCTGGTGATCCAGGATGAAGATAAGAAAGGCAACGCGAAGCTTCAGATGATGTTGATCGACCAGAATGACAGTGTCTACTTCCGACGCCGTTTACAGGACGATTATGAAACGACAACTCCTGAAGAAGCGGGTAAAAGGAAGCGTAAGATCGCAGTCTACGACGTCACGAACGGAACGATTGCGGTACAGGGTAAAAACGCCTTTGCCGATAAGGAGCTCAAGCAAAACTCCGAGTTCATTGAGCTTCTTGCTCAGGCGAAAGCGGTCAATAGAGAGATCCGTTATACGGATGAAGAGAAATTAGCTCTTGGTGCCCGTGCTCAGAGAGTTGGTGGAACATTCATGACAAGATTTGTGGAAGATCACATCCTCGAAGAGGATCCGACCCGCAAGATCCTGTTCCCGAAATCCGATTTCTATCACGCTCTCCAGACAGCCTAATCATAATAGCTGCCCTGTCATTCAGACAGGGCAGCTTTTTTCAATTTAATCTGATTGACCTGGTGATCTTTGCGTTCAAATTTTG
>CAZWOB010000065.1:9478-11719 GCA_964635295.1 uncultured bacterium | reverse complement strand
ACTTCCATAAACACCCTCGACTTTCTTTTCGAGGATATGCTGAGCAAAGATAATCGTGCGTTCTCCATTTTGCACCCAGCCGACAAACCACCCGTTCGATAAATCATCGACGGAACCGCTGCCCGTCTTTCCATAGAGTTCCCATTCCCCTTTCAAACGTCCACGATAGAGTATCTGCCTGGCCTTTTCGTGAGCATGCGCACTGACGGGCAGCTCACCTCTGGTCAATCGATAAAGGAATTCCACCTGCTCCACTGGAGATATTTTTAAACTGCTCATCAGCCAGCAATGCGTCAGTCCATTGCCTTTTCCCGGATCTCCCGATGCATCGCCATTTCCGTAATCGAGGCGATAAAGATAGTCTTCAAAAAGCTCCACCCCTAGTTTCTGCGTCAACACTTGAGAATACCAGAGGCAGGAGTTGATCATCCAAAGTTCAGGGTCGTGCGGCTGTTTCCACCGGTCAAGGATGTCTGGCAGCTGCTCGCGATACTCTTCCCGCCATTCCCAAACAGGGGCATGCGCATTATGTAAAATTCCAGAATCAAATCCCATCAAACTCAGGGCAATTTTAAATGTGGAGCAGGGAGGATGCTGCTCGCTGACATCCCCTTTGACAGAGAGGATCTCGCCATTTTCAATAGCGACAAAGCCGGCGAAACACATTTGAGCTGATAATAGAAAAATAAGAAAAGGAATTTTCATCAAGGCATCTCCAGGTCAGGGACAACACGCAAATCGGGATGCACCCTGGCCTGAATGGTTTGCTGAATATAGGACAACGTCGCTCCAACAGCGGAAAAACAGGAGGTGCAGTTTCCCTGATAGGATATCACAAGCTCGTTTTCTTTCAACTCCTTAATTTCCACTCCTCCTCCGTCCAATGCGATGTAAGGACGGATCTCATCATTGAGGACCTGTTCGATCACTGCCAGCTTCTTGTTGGGCGCCATCTGTTCCCATCCGGGATATCCCCCTTCAAGCACCTCTCCCGACTGCATGGGAGCTGGGGGAGCAACATAAGCTGTCGGCAGGGGAATGTCGCCACATTGGTCTGCCGCGTGGTCGATCGCGTCGAGGACAAGATTGAGATGGGGCGCGGTCTCCTGAGGAAAAGCGGGCACATCCGAACGGTCGCGCACCTGCTTGTCGATCAGGTCGACCCCAATCCTTTTCGCCTGGTCGTAATTTTTTCCTACCATGATGTCACACGCGACCTCTGCGGCCCCGATCAGGGCTGACTGGCCGTACACCTGAAACTTCGCGTCGACAATTTTTCCATCCTCCTTGTCCACAAGCCAGGCTATCTGAACGCAATTGCCGTCCCGGACATCTCCCTCGATGCCGACAACAAGACGCATTCCCCTGGCCTCAGACTCCTCAGGATCAAACACGCCTGCATTATGGGGATTCTCAATCTTTGCCGCCAGCTTCCTGCTGTAGCGGTTCCAGGGAAATGGAGTAGTCAATAAGTCGAAAGTCATATCAATTAATGAACGCGTTTGAAAATTTACGTAGATGCTTAACAGACTCGACAATGATCTCTACAGCCTTGTCGATTTCTGATTCTGTCGTTTCTCGAGATAAACTGAAGCTCAGAGATGAGTGGGCCAGTGTCTCCTCAACACCAGAGGCCATCAAAACAAGCCCTATCTGCTGGAACGAGCCCCCTCCGATACTCGCCATCACCCCTTTACGGCTAAGCTGATAGAGAAGCGCCTCGTTGGCGACGCCGCGGAAACCCATGCACGAGATATGGGGAAGGCGGTGTTGGTTCTGATAAAAGACAACCATATCTTCGATGCGGTCAGCAACGCTCTTTTCCAAACGATCGCGCAGGCGCGCGGTTTCCGTACACATCAGGTCTCGCGCTTCCAGAGCCTCGGTTGCCGCAATGCCAAGGGCCGTGAGCCCGGGCACGTTCACCCCACCGCCCCTCAAACCTGCCTGTTCCATCCCACCAGCGATAAAGGGACTGATCTTCAAACCATGCCTGATATAAAGAGCTCCTGTCCCTTGAGGCGCGTGCATTTGAGGCCCGTTAAAACTGATCAGGTCGGCCTTTACCTCTTCAGGAGCGAAATATAACTTTCCAAGCACATGGGTCGCATCCAAGTGCAAGAGGATTCCTCGATCTTCACAGAGGGCTGCGATCTCTTCGACGGGTTGAACAACCCCCGTCAGACCATCTCCCCAGGAAAGGCTGACAAGGGCCGCCCGAGGCGACAGGACATCGCCTAA
>CAZWOB010000065.1:0-9378 GCA_964635295.1 uncultured bacterium | reverse complement strand
CGTACAAAGATTTGTATGCATCTTTGATCGCGCCAGAAGTCTGCTGCCCCATCGCATGAGGAGAACTTGGGGAGGCCCAATGGTCGGTAAAAAAAGGCATCATTGCGCTGACCGCCCTCTCCGAGGGGCGCGCTGCCATGCTGTTATCGAGATAAATCATTATTGTTTAATAAATTTGCCGTTTTCGTAAGCGTATATGATCGGTTTTCCCGTGGGAATTTCCAAGGAGACAACTTCCTCTTCGGAAAGACCGTCGAGATCCATGATGATCGACCTGAGGGAATTGCCGTGGGCTGAGACCAATACGTTCTTTCCCTCTTTTACATGGGGAACGATCGTATTTTCAAAGTAAGGGATCGTCCTTTCCGCAGTCATTTGCAGGCTTTCACCACTTGGCGGGGGGGTACTGTAGCTCCTTCTCCAGATCTTGACTTGTTCGTCCCCGTATTTTTCAGCAGTCTTTTTCTTGTTATACCCCTGAAGCTCTCCGTACATCCGCTCATTGATCTCCCAACTGACATAGCAGGGGATCGTATTTTCCTTCGCTTCTTCCGAGTAGATCTTACCCCATTGTTCCAGTTTTTCATCTCCTTGATGCATGACGACCGGGATTTTCCCCTCGCTGTGCTGGCTCATCGCAAGCATCGCCGTCAACTGAGAGCGGATCAACGTTGAAATGAAGATCACATCTATCGGTATATCCTTGATCTCCCTTCCTCCGTCAATGGCTTCCTGTATCCCCTTTTCTGAAAGGGAGACATCCACCCAGCCGGTAAACTGGTTAAGCTTGTTCCATTCTGATTCGCCGTGACGCATCAAAATTAATAAGGCCATTGAGCTACTCCTAGATATTCTTACAATCAAGGATAGTATAATTTCAAAATTGTCTCCATCAAAAAATACCCGATATTCTATTAATTTTTTAATTGAATTAATCGAATATTTGATGTAAAATCTTTGTACCAGATCAATTAATAAAGTTAAAAAACATGAAAAAAACGCGTATCGCTAAATATTTGGCATCTTGCGGCATCGCTTCCCGCCGTCAATGCGAAGAACTGATTTTCGATGGAAAAGTCTCACTGAACGGAGAGACCGTTCTTCTACCCCAAACACTGGTCGATGGCAGTGAAACGATCACTGTCAACGGTAAAAAAGTGGGCCGGAAAGAGAAAAAAGTCTATTTCATGCTGAATAAACCGCTGAACACCCTTTGCTCTCCCAATGGAAGAAAACGGAGCAAATTGGTGACCGATCTTTTTGAGGGTGTGGAAGAGCGCCTTTTTACCGTGGGCAGGCTGGACAAGGACACGACAGGACTGCTGCTTGTCACAAACGACGGCGAATTCACTAATCAAGTGATTCACCCCTCCTCGAATATTCAAAAGGAATATATCGCAAAAACCGATTGTGAAATATCCGATGATCACCTAAAAACCATATCAGCTGGCACGACAGTGGAAGGGACCTTCGTCAAGCCTCTTTTGGTAAAAAAGATTCGTAAAGGAACCCTCAAAGTTGTTGTGGGAGAGGGAAAGAAACGGGAAGTCCGCCTTCTGATCGCAGCAGCGGGACTGGAGGTTCGAGAGCTTAAGCGCACCCGGATTGGAAACCTCTCCCTGGGCTCCCTCCCTGCCGGACAATGGCGTCCGTTGACAGAACGTGAAAGACGACTCATTTTCGAGTGACACATTATGACGATAAGAGACCCGAAAGCAAAGCTGAAAGCAGCTTTGGACATCTTAGACCAATTCACCAATGAACAAAATCCCGGACAAATGCCCAATCATGTGGAACTGCGCTTAAAAGGATTGGGAATCCGGCGAATAGTCGAATTCGCTCAAGGTCTGATTGTAAACAGCTTCACGAAAAAATCGCAAAAAATGCCTTCCGACGGAGTCAAGCGTGCAATCGATGATGTCAAACGTTATCATCCCATCATTCATCAATCGGGAAGTCAGGAACACCAAAAGCTTTCTCAACGCGCCCTCGAATCGATCAATCGCTACAACCAACTGTTAGACTCTGCTGACGAGAGAAAAAAAACCTGGTATGAGAAGCTGTTTTACTTTTTCACTAGAAAAGATGAATCTGCTCTAAATAAAAAATCAGCCATTTATATCTCCCAGGAAACAGAACAATGCGAACCCGCGCTGCGAGCTGCAAGCGCCATCCAGAATGCTCTCCTGAAACAGGAAGAGGACGCGTTCAGGATGAAAGCGATCTCATTGATCAAAAAAAGAGGGATTGTCTTTCCTTCGATCGAATCCGCTCTCCAAAGTATCAGGGAGACCCCCATATACATCAGCGGAGCGATGGAACAGGAAACAGCCTCAGTCGTTACATTAAACCAGACACTGACCCCCTTTCCGGGAGAAACGATCATCCTGTCTGGAGCTTTTAGAAGAAGCCCTGGCGGATTGATGCCGACGATCCCTATTTCGAATAGTTTTGAGCTTGCGACATCGAACAACCACACAGGACACCCCTTCCCATCCCAGCACAACGGATGGACGCTTCCCGATCCATTGATCCCGTCGATCGCGCTTAAAGCCGATGAGGTCCCGCTTCTCGAAGAACTTTTGTCGAAAAAAAAGATGATCAAAGAAGCGCTCCACGATCAAAAACCGCTGAAAAAGCATGCACTGACATTGATCAATCTCAAAAAAGAGGCTGCCGAAAGCCAGCTGGAACCGTTCATCAAACTCCATATCAACCTCTGTTGCGCCCTTGTCTCCGCCGCTCCTCCTTACCTGATACAAACGGATACTACTCCGGTCATCCTTAACTTTTTCGAGTGGATCAAACAGCAGCCCAGCCCTTACGAATCATTGTCAAGATACTGGAGGGAGTTCAATAACCGCTATTTATGGTTCCCTTACAAAGCGCTGTACCAAAGTTGGATCAAGCAGACAGACCCCGATCTGTTCAGCAATGACCAGTCAGTTGCACTGTCAACGGCAAAACAGATTTTAAATGCTGCCGTCCCGACTGAGCTTGAGCCACTCCCCTCCGAAGTGGAACATTTTTTTTCCTGCATGCGTGGAATGATCAGCATCCCGTGCCGCAACATCTTTTTGCAGTATTTTTCTGAGCTGATCGAATTTGAACCGCCGGTCCTCAATGATTTCGAAAAGACCTTGCAGTCGCTGGCCTTTACGCAGCTTCAAGACTACATTTCAGAAATTGAATCCGACCTTCCTGCAAGGCCGTTTGAAAAAATACAACGGTCGCTGACGTACGAAACGGAACTGTTGGGAAAGCAAGGGCAGTATCACCTTTTGGTCGGCAAGCTCGAAAACTACTACGCGAAAAGAATGGCGCAGGAATTCTCCACGTAACTCCTATCCCGAGCGCACAGCCCCCATCACCGTTTGCGTCCTGCTGTATGTGGACATGGAGATAAAAGCCAACAGGCAGAAAAACCCACCGACAAGAAGAACCGAGCCGGGGCTCAAAAACGTGACAAGATATGATCCAAGTCCGGGAGCGATGCATCCCCGAATCCCCACAGTGACGACATTGACGCTGCTGTAAAGAGAACTGTCCTCATCTCCCGAAAAGATCGGACCGGATAAATTCCAGCTAAGTTCGCTTCCTGCCTGCATCACCCCATAGACAAGATAAGCAGTATATATCCAATACAAGTGCATCTGGGCGGCAAGCAGACAAATAGGGAATAAGAACGCCATCAAAGTGACAATGCTGCTGAACCGATAAATATCGACCCGAGGCATCCACTTCGCCCAAAACTGGGAGGTCGCCGCAAAGCCGATCCCCTTGCATAGCGTCAGAGCGATCGCAAGCTCTTTGTATGACAGATCAAGAACACCCATGAAAAATGCGGGAAGGACTGCATGCATGATCATCAGTCCCGCTCCCCCAAGCATGAACCCCACTTGGAACGAACGGAAGTCCACCCTTTCTTTCATCAATGTCCACGCGCTGATCCATGGCTGTACAAGAGACTTCTTGAACGGAACCTTCTTTGGCAGTTCGTTCATCTCAAGCCGTACAAGGATCCTCGCCTGGAAGAGAATGGGCAAGAGACCGATCAAAGCTGTCAGGGGAAAGATCCAGCGCCAGGCTTGGAAATAACCGTCTAACAAGGCGCCAAAAAGAAACGGAAGGACACCGTCCCCCAGATACCCGAGAGCTGACCCCCAGGCAAATACCTTTTCTCGTGATGCTCCCGGGATATTGAGCTTCATGATCTCCATCCAGGCAGGGATCACCCCGCGATGCAAAAGCATGAAAAATCCAAACGAAGCAATAAAGAACCAGGGACTATCGACAAAAGGAAAAAAGAAAAAAGGAAGAAGTCCAAGAACGCCCGCCCAAATGATATTGGAAACGAGAAGGTCCCTTCTCTGGCTGACGGCAGCGCTCCAATACATCGAGAAGATCGAGACCATCGGCTTCAATGCGACAGTAACGGCAATCTGAAACGGCGTTGCATTGAGATCCTTGAACAGGATAAACGGCAGCATCGTATAGATCGCCCAAAAAGGGGTTCGCAAGACGCGGGACCACATAAATGCCGCTCGGGTTCTTTGATGATGCAGATCAGCTTTCATTGGGGTCTATTATATCAAATTTACTCTTTTAGAGAATGTCTCTTTCGCGGATGGGAGATCGGAATAGCAGATAAAAGTTTTTTTGTGTAATCCTTTTCAGGATCCAAAAAAATCTTTTCCACCTCCCCTGTTTCAACGATTTTTCCTCTGTTCATCACCGCCACGGTGTCGCTGATATGGCGGACAACCGACAAGTCATGAGAAATAAAAAGGTAGCTGAGTTGAAAGGTTTCCTTCAATTCCATGAGCAGATTGAGAATTTGCGCCTGCACAGACACATCAAGCGCAGAGACCGCTTCATCGCAGATAATCAACCTCGGGCTCATCGCAATCGCGCGCCCGATACAGATCCTCTGCTGCTGCCCACCTGAAAACTGATGGGGATATTGTCCCATCGCGTCCGGAGACAATCCCACTTTCTCGAGAGTATGAGCGACGCGGTCTGTCAGTTCTCCCTCAGATTTTGCCAAGTCGTGATAAATAAGCGCTTCACCGATACTTTGGCGGATGGTTTTTCGGGGATTCAAGGAAGAGTAGGGGTCCTGAAAAACGATCTGTATCTCCCGCCTGGCCCGCAGCAGCCTTTCCCTGTCAAAAGCGAGAAAATCCTCGCCGTCAAAAAAAATCTGGCCTGAAGAGGGTTCAATGAGCCTGATTGCAGCGCGTGCAGCGGTGCTTTTTCCGCTTCCGGACTCACCGACCAGACCAAGAACCCGCCCCTCTTCAACGGAAAAATCCACGCCGTCAACAGCCCTGATCTGATCGACTACATGGCGCAAAAACCCCGCGTATACTGGGAAATATTTTTTTAACTGTCTAACTTCCAGAAGCGTTTTTGTCATCTTCTCCTAACCAACATTTGCTCAGATGGGAACCTGATTTTCCAACGGAAAATTCCGGAACTTCTCCTCGAAGGCACTTTTCCATCACATAGGGGCAGCGGGGATGAAAACGGCACCCGCCCGGATATTTTGTCAAAGGGGGCACAGTCCCTTCAATCGGCGTCAGTTTTCCTTTTCCCGCATGGATAGAGGGACGGGAGCCGAAAAGCCCCATGGTGTAGGGATGCGACATCTGATCAAAGATCTCGTAGACAGACCCCCTTTCCATCGACTGAGATGTGTACATCACGATCACATCGTCCGCCATTTCAGCCACGATCCCCATGTCATGCGTGATCAATAAGATCGCCATCCCCTTTTCTTTCTGCAGCTTCCTCATCAGATCCAAGACCTGGGCCTGTATAGTCACATCGAGGGCGGTCGTCGGCTCGTCAGCGATCAGTACATCCGGTTCGCACATCAACGCCATTGCGATCATCACCCGCTGTTTCATACCACCGGACAACTGATGGGGATAGTTGTCCAGGCGACGCCTGGCATCTGTGATCCCCACTTCTAGAAGGGCCTGCGCCGCTTTCTCTTCCGCCTCTTCTCCCCAAAGGTCGAGATGCAGCTCAGCTGCTTCGACCAACTGATCGCCGATCGTATAAACAGGGTTCAGACAAGTTGAAGGGTCCTGAAAGATCATCGCAATATCCGCCCCTCTGATCTTACGCATTCTCTCTTCCGGAACTTCCAATAAGTTCTCATCCCGATAGATCACCTCTCCTTTTGGATAGAGGCAGGGAGGGGATGGAAGAATGCGCATGATCGACAGGGCGGTCAAAGACTTCCCCGAGCCCGATTCCCCTACGATTGCCAATGTCTTGCCTAATTCAAGATCGAATGACACTCCATCGACAACGGAGTAAACCTGGTCTCCAATCTGGATCGGAGTCGTTAAATTCTTTACGCTTAGTATTGGCTTTTTCATAAAGATCTACGATAGCAGAATCGGAAAAAAGAGGCTCTAAAAGAGTTGCATTGTCCTTGGCAAATGCCTATACTGGGAGCTCCATTTATTGTGATGAGAATCGTATAAAGCATGAACACTCTTCTCAACTTGTTTGGCAGATCGCCTTTCTCCCCACTTGATACGCACATGGAAGAAGTTTCCCGATGCGTCTATATGCTAAAAGACCTTTTCAAAGCTTTAGAAAAAAAAGATTATGATCAAGTAGAGAAAATAGCGAATAAGATCAGCAAGCAGGAACATCAAGCGGACCTGACGAAAAACGATCTGCGCAATCATTTGCCAAAGCGGATCTTTCTGCCGATCGCACGCGAAAACCTTCTGCATATCCTTTCCATTCAAGATTCGATTGCCGACCGGGCAGAAGATGTGGCCGTTCTGACCACGTTAAAAGAGTTGGAAGTGATTGAACCTTTTAAAACGGAATTCAATGAGTTTCTAGAGAAGAACATCGAAACGTTTGAGGGTGCCAGAAAAGTTATAAAGGAACTGCACGAGCTGCTTGAAACCACCTTCGGTGGAGTTGAAGCGGAAAAAGTACGTCAAATGGTGCATCAGGTCGCATTGAAAGAACATGAGACCGACGTTGTTCAACGTAAGATGCTTAAAGCGCTTCTTAGCGCAGAAGATAAGATGAGCTACACAACGTTTTACGTTTGGCAGAGAATCTTTGAGGAGTTGGGCTCCATTGCGGACTTGTCTGAAAATCTCGCGTATCAAGTAAGATTGACTTTAGAGCTGAAATAATGATCATCGATAACAACTTGCTTCTCGGAATTATCGTTATTGCCGGGTTTTATATGGCATGGAATATCGGCGCAAATGACGTTGCCAACGCCATGGGAACATCGGTAGGTTCAGGCGCATTAACGCTCAAACAAGCCGTCATTATTGCAGCCGTCCTGGAATTTTCCGGGGCCTTTTTTTTCGGTTCGCACGTTTCTGAGACGATTCAAAAAGAGATTGTCGATCCCGATCTATTCCTTTATCAGCCCCATATCCTGGTCTATGGGATGCTTTCCGCTCTTCTATCTGCTGGGGCCTGGCTTCAACTCGCCTCCTATCTGGGGCTCCCTGTTTCAACCACGCACTCCATCGTCGGAGCTGTTGTCGGATTTGGAGCAGTCGTGGGCGGTATTGATGCGATCAAATGGGATACGGTCTTTAAAATCGTCGCAAGCTGGCTCATCTCCCCTCTTGCAGGAGGAGTGCTCGCCTACTACTTTTTCTGTTTCTTGCGCAAACGGATCTTCTATACGTTCAATCCGGTCGAAGCGACCCAGAAGATCACTCCGTTCCTCGTATTTTTAGTCGTCATGATCATGTCGCAGGTCGTTGGCTTCAGCCTGATCGATAAAACAGTGATCACTCTTTCAACCAGAGAAGCGTTTGGGATCAGCATGATTTTAGGGCTTATCGGAGCCGTTGTCAGTTATTTCTGCGTTCACCGCATTACTGTTCATCGGGAAGGCTCAGAAAAGAGGCCGCAATACGGACCTGAGATTGTTCATTCGCTCAATAAAGCTAAAAAGCACCTGATGCGCGCCAGAACTTCTTCTGTAGGAAAGCTGCATAATGATGTGGCCCAACTCCTTGAAGAAGTGGAGAGCATGTCTTCCAGTGTGTCAAAAAACATCGAGCAGACCGTTTCCCATTCGGAGTATGCCGCTGTTGAGAAAATATTCAGTTATTTACAGATCATCAGTGCCTCCTTGATGGCTTTCGCCCACGGAGCGAACGACGTCGCCAACGCGATCGGCCCTCTTGCTGCGGCGGTCGGCACATTGACGACCGGAGTGATCGCCATGCAGCTGGCCATTCCCACATGGATACTTGCTCTTGGAGGCGGTGGGATCATTATCGGCCTGGCGACATGGGGATGGCGCGTGATCGAGACTATTGGAAAGAAAATCACCGAGCTCACCCCGACACGCGGGTTTGTCGCTGAATTCGGCGCTGCAACCACGATACTTGTCGCCTCACGTTTAGGAATGCCCATTTCAACCACTCATACGCTGGTGGGTGCGGTGTTGGGGGTCGGTCTTGCAAGGGGGATAGAAGCGCTCAACCTTGGGATGACCCGTGATATCGTCATCTCCTGGATTGTCACGGTTCCCGCGGGGGCTGCCCTTTCTGTCTGTTTCTTCTATTTTATTCAGTCGATTTTTGGTTAGATGGTGTCGTCATGAGATTAATATTGAAGATTATTACAGACTAAGGAGTATTTGATGCAGCGCATGTGTTTATTTCTGTTATCTACATTTTTCCTATTGTGCTCACCATTTGATACATTTGCTGATAAAGCCGTTTTTCGTACAGAAATCAACGCACACCCCTATCGCAATTCCCACAGCACTAAGGATCGTGTACAACCAGGCACATGGATGGAGCTTGAGGCGACAGTTAAAAATATCGGAACAGCTGCGAGCGAAGCTGGATCCATTTACATTCAATACGCCTTTCCTTCACCGTTGGACAAGAAACATCACAGCGTCATCTTTGAAACAGAGCGCGTCGCTCTTCCATCGATCCTGCCTGATGAGCAGGTCACTATTACGTTTAAGAAAAAGCACCAGTGGCCCACGCTCTTTAATTTTATCCGTGATGACTGGGCGATGAGAGAGTATCAGGTAGTTGCAGAAGTTGGCGGCAGAGTGCAAACGATCGGGTCGATGGCAGTCGCTTTTTCTGCCTACTACTACGAAGGCGCCCGCAAGAACAAACCTGTAGAAGTCTCTTCCATCAACCACGAGGCAAGCGAACTCGTTTATTGATGTTATCCAACATTTGTTGGTAACTTGACTTTATGTACAATCTTTGTGTCTTTGAGGCTTTGTGTTTGTATATCTCCCTTAGCCAATAGCCACTCAAGATATAATGAAACACAAAGAAGGTAGAGTAGGGAGGGCGTTACCCCTCCCCCTCATCAAACCGGACATGCAGATTT
>CAZWOB010000064.1:0-11822 GCA_964635295.1 uncultured bacterium | reverse complement strand
AAAGTAAATGAAGTTTAGATTGTAGACACTCTCTTATATGACATATTTGAGAGTTGTTGCATAGACGCAGGTTCGTCTCGATCTTCTTTCTTAAATTTATTGTAATATAAAAGGTTCTCCAAGTAGGCCTCTTTCATTTTGGCGCGATGCTCAATATTCTTAATTTCCTCGAACGTGGGAGTCCCCTTTGCATCCGTCAAATACTGAGAAGGCTTGCCCATTCCCGTACTCCTGATTGCCCTCCCATGCCAGTGATGAATATGGTCTCCTACCTTCTGTTCATTCCAAGAGTTATGCCCGTTAAATTGATGATCATGGCTTTTCCAACAGAAAGCTTTTGCGGTAAATGGGATCTGTAAATATTCGCACACCCCTGACATCACATTTTCCGGATTAGCATAGAGTTGATCTGCGAAGATGATTCTAACCCTGTCGGGATTCACTTTTTTGATCGTCTGGTATTCATTCCACAGCTTTTGCAGTCCGATCAGATCGCTCATTCCGGGAACAATATCCTCTACGTTTCTATAAAACGAAATTGAAGTGTGATGCGGGTTTCGCACGAGAATGATAAAATACATTGAGGGATGAGTGATAAAGTCCTGATCATTAACAATCAGGTCGTATGATGAGAAGCTCATCTCCTTTACGAAAACATTCCCTTGATTTGATGCATCAAAGATCCTTTGCTTCACATCATCATAGGTGACATTGGCGTCATCACGAAACCACCCTTTAGTGATCTCCTTGTAGTGTATCCGGTCGTAGACGGGAATTGTCGGTTCGTTGAATACGATGAAGTCTCCCCTGCTTTCCATCATCCGCAGAAAAACGGTTGAAAGAGAGCGCGGGCCTGAAATCAAATAAACGATTTTGTGTTGTTCGTCGACAGCTTCTACCTGGAAAGAACAGAAACAGATAAGCATGAATATGAAAAATTTTTTCATAACACTCTCAACCACAATTTTTTATCCGAAATCTTACGCATACCCTTATTTAATTGGAAGGTGCAAACAACAATCACCGCCCCTCTCCAAGTTGTCTAAAACTATAGTTATTGTTATACCAATGAATATTGAGAGTGAGAAAATGGATAACTCTAAAGAACTGAAAGAAGAACTCGATCATTTTATTTATCTGATCTCCCATGATCTTCGCTCACCAATCGTTAACCTTAAAGGTTTTACATCTGAACTTAATACCTCCTGCAAACAAATGGTAGAGATTATCTCCAGCTCGATGGACACCATTGATCAGGAAAAAAAGTCAGAGATCCAAAAGGCAATCGAATCGGACATCCCTCAATTCTTAAGATTCATCAACATGGCTGTCAAAGACTTGGAAACGATGAATGCCTCTCTTTTAGAACTCTCACGAATTGACAGAAGAGAGTTAATACTCAAGGGGATCAACACAAACGAACTCGTCAATGAGGTCATTGCTTCTCTTAGAACTAAACTCCCTGCATTCACATGTGAGGTAGAGGATTTGCCCGATGCCCTGGCGGACAGGAATGCGCTGACGGAAGTCTTTCAATATATCATTGTTCATGCCGTTAATAACTTTCACTCTGATCGGCCGGGTAAAATCTGGATTTCTGGAAATAAAGATCGTGAGGAAACCACCTTTCGGATAAGAGACAACGGACGTGGAGTGCATGAGTCCGCATTATCGAAGGTTTTTCAAGTCTCCCGCCTTTTTGGAGGCAAACAAGTGCCTGGAGGAGGAGTAGGAATGGCCTTTGTAAAAAAACTGGTCCAACGCCACCATGGAAAGGTCCACTGCGAATCCATTTTCAATGAAGAAACAGTGGTTACATTCAGTCTTAGAAATTATTGACTCTATATTCGCAACAGATTAGCTTAAAAATTCAAAAACTTATTTTTAACCGGACTAATCAATGATGCAAAAGCCAATATTGCCAGCAGACATCCTTCTCATTGAAGATCGGGAGGCAGACGCCGAACTTGTTAAATTCACTTTAAGCAAAAACAAGCTCCAGACCAACCTGCATATTGTCGAGAATGGGTACGACGCCCTTGATTTTGTCAACAAGCGAAATGGCTATGAAGACAAGCCGAGGCCTGACCTCATCCTGCTTGATATCAACCTGCCTGGAATTTCGGGAATTGAAGTCCTGCAAGAGATCAAAAAAAATGAAAAGACAAGATCCATCCCCGTTGTGATTCTGACCAGCTCAAAACATGATGAGGATGTGATCAAGTCCTATACCTACCACGCCAACTGCTACATTCAAAAACCGTTGGATTTGGATTCATTTCAGGAAATCATTGCAAAGCTTGAACAGTTTTGGTTCTCCATCGTTGTCCTTCCTAATAAAGAGTGAGGCATAAATGAGTTCATTGACGTCTTTTCTATTCGATACCAGCCAATGGCCTCCGCGATGGTACTGCGGTCATTGGACAGATGCTCTCGGATACACGCATATCGTTTCCGATTCCCTCATCTTCCTTGCCTACTTTGCCATTCCCTGCGTTCTTCTCTACTTTATTAGCAAGGTCAAGGGTTTCTCCCTGGAAAGAATTTTTATTTTGTTTGCTCTGTTCATCGTTTGCTGCGGTCTTGGACATCTGATCGAAGCGATTATCTTCTACTATCCCGTGTATCGTTTTTCCGGCCTCGTCAAAGCGTTAACAGCGATCGTCTCATGGATGACTGTCTTTGCTCTGATCCCCTACATAAAAAAACTCGCTGAATTTCCTCAACTTAAATTGGTGAACAAGAAGTTATCGGAACAATTAAAGGCCGAAAGCGAACGCCTTAAAGCTACCAATAAGGAACTGAAGAAGAACAAATCGGCGCTAGAGGATTTTGCCCATCACGTCGCCCATGATCTAAAGGAACCTTTGCGAGGTATGGGGGCATACGCAACGATCGTTTTAGAGCTGGAAAAAGAAAATCTCTCCGCTGAAGGGACGGAGAAATTAACGAAACTGAAAACCTTGAGTACCCGATCGATCGATATGATCGAGAATATGTTGAAATATTCCATGAATGATCATGAGCAGCTGGTCAAAGATACGTTGGAAATTGAAGGTGTTGTGAAAAACCTTATGGAAGAATTTTACGATGCCGACAACAACAGAGCGATCAAGATCAACGGCAAGCTGCCCATTATTACTGCAAATTCTACCACTATGAAAGAGGTGTTGAGGAATTTGATCAGCAATGGATTCAAATACAATGATCACCATGAAAAGGTCGTTGAAATCGGCTGTCATGAGAACGGAGAAGATTTTGTCTTTTACGTAAAAGACAACGGTCAAGGAATCAGGAAGGCGGAGCAAACGAAAGTCTTCGACCTCTTTTATCGGGGAGGAAACTCGATCAATAAAGACAGTACAGGACTCGGGCTGGGCATAGCGAAAAAATATATCGAGAACCATGGCGGAAAGATATGGCTGGAATCAGAAGAAGGAAAAGGCACCACCTTTTACTTTTCCATTCCAAAGCTGAACAACTAGAGGTTCTTTGAAAAATTATATTACGGAACACGCTCGGGATGCTGTTTTAGGTATCGATCTTGAGGGAAGAATTGCTTACTGCAACCAGGCTGCCTGCAATTTTTTGGGCTTTACAACACCAGAACTGACAGGCAAGTCGTACGACTCAATACGACCTCCAAGCAGCCCTCTCCGTTTCCATCAATTATTGACCGCCATATTAAATCAGGAATGGATGGACCCCTGTCCTGAAGAGCAGATCACAAAAAACGGCGACAGGATCAAGGTAATCGTCCAGTACTCCCCTGTGATCAACGACCAGGGAAAGACGATCGGCATCTCTTCGACTTTTCGTAAAGTCTCCATCTTTGAAAAAGCGGTGAGCAAAGCTCAAGACCTTCTTGAAACAGCGCCCGATGCGATGGTCATTGTCAACAAACAAGGCCAGATTGTTCTCATCAACGCCCAAACGGAAAAAATGTTTGGATACAACAAGCAGGAACTTCTCGGAAATGCTGTTGAGATACTGATCCCTGATGAATTTATGAAAAGCCATCAATCACATCGCGATCGCTATATGGAAAAACCCAAAACAAGAGGAATGGGAGAGGGGATGAACCTCTCGGGCAAAAAGAAAAGCGGGGAAACATTCCCAGTCGAAGTCAGCTTGAGCCCGTTAAAGACAGATGAAGGATTGTTTGTCTCGGCAGCCATTCGCGATATCTCCTCCCGCAAACAATATGAAAAGGAACTGGCAGACTCGAACCGAATGCTGCAAGCCAAAAATAGAGAGTTGGAACAGCTCGCCTACGTTGCTTCTCATGATCTGCAAGAACCTCTGCGAACTGTGAACTGCTATACTAATTTATTAGCCAAAAACTATGGCCACCACTTTGACGACATTGGCCAGAAAAGCATGCGTTTTATCACAGATGCTACTGACCGCATGAGCAGGCTCATTGAAGGGTTGCAAACCTATACACGAATCGGTCTCCATCGGGACCTAACAGAAATCGATTGCAATCAAGTCGTCTATACAATTTTGTCCGAACTCGAACCTGTGATCGAAAAAACCTGTGCCAGAGTCGACGTTGAAAGCCTGCCAGCCTTAAAAGTCTACCCCTCTGATTTCCGCATGCTTTTCCAGCATTTGTTATCAAACGCGTTAAAGTTTAAAAAGCTTGAAATTTCTCCTGCCATAAAGATCCGAGCGGAAAAGAAAAAAGACCACTGGCTTTTTTCAGTCCAGGATAACGGGATCGGAATAGCGCCAGAGCATCGAGATCATATATTTGTCATCTATAAGCGGCTGACCAACAAGATCGAGGGGACAGGCATCGGACTGGCGAACTGCCGAAAGATCGTCGAGCTTCACGGCGGAAAAATATGGGTGGAAGGCGAACCAGGATTCGGCAGCACCTTTTATTTTACGATTCCGTCCTAATCCAATACAAGAGCTTATCAGGAAGCCCATCTCCCTGACTGAATGTCCTTTCAAACACTCCGCCAGCTCTTTCGATCACTTTACGTGAGGCAATATTGGTCTCGTCGCAGGTAACGAGCACCTGTTCAAGTCCGATCGAACGGGCAAATGGCAACGACTGAAATAGTATTTGTGTCGCGTATCCTTTTCGACGTTCCGAAGGAACAACCCCATAGCCGATATGCCCTCCAATATTTCGCAGGAAGTCATTGAGCTCATGCCGGATCATGACCCTTCCCACGATCTTCTCCTCCTTAAACCCAAATAAAAATGTCGACGGAACATAACCTTGGGGAATATTGATCCCTTTTTCAAGCTCATCAAGCCGTTCCAACAAATGTTGAAATTTCATCCCTTCTTGGTAGTGAGAAAGAAATTCAAAATCATCTTCTGATTTGAATTCCCGATAGGCATCTTCAAATGCGGCCCCATCATCCAACCGCAATTTCCGCAACGTCATTGGCAGCTGATTTTCATTCATCATTTATACCGAAATTAATGCTGTCGCAACCCAGCTAGGAGAAGGTTCATCTTCAAAGAGCGATGAAACATCGACAAGTTTAAGTTGATCGATTGACGGTGCTCGTGACTGGCCAACGAGGTGGTGCATCACGACCGTCACATCGGTAGGGTCGCCAATAGCAAGAGGGTTCATCCAATAGTCGTAATAGCTCCGATACTCCCCTTTTTCCAGTAATGAAAACCCTTTGAGGATTTGATCGCGGGCAAATTCAAGCCCTTTCTCATTTAGAGGGAGAGCGTCAACTTCTGGGACGCCATAACCAACTCCATGATGACAGTAATCTTCGGTTCCCACTATGACAGAATCAGCGAGCAGATTTTCCAACTCCTCAATGCCTGGGAGCAGATCCGGCCTGCCATTGGTCAAACAAGGATAACGTACGATCACTTTCGGAGCAGTGATTCCCCGCCTTTCAACTTCCAGTTTCCAAAGTATGTTGAACCAGTGCAGAGAAAACTCATTTTCCAATAAAACTCCTTTCTTGGAGTCAGGATCGAGCATCCCCCACGTCGCTTCATTTGAAATATCTTCTTCATTAAGTTCTTTGATACGGGCATCAAGCCTTTCACCAGGAAACCCATGTGTTGTTCCCAAGACAATAACCCGATCAGCACCACAATCTAAAATCCCATGCACAACAGCTGCTATCTGAACGCCGCATTTGCTTACAAAAGTATGAGGAAAAATGACTCCACCGCCATTGGAGAGAGTATTGGCCACTCCTTTTGAAAATTCCCTCCCAGTATCTAAAATCTCATATAACCCTTCATTTCCCAGGGACTTTAACTCTCCATAGTACAGATCAAGAGCGCCTTCTTTTCGTTTGAGCGCATTGAGAAAGGGATAGATTTTTTGTTCTTTCATTTAATGGATACCTCATACTAGCGCGAACAACACATGAATGATTAAGTCTGCCGTGAAATGGGCCGCCATTGCGGTCCAAAAGCCATTAGTCCAATAAAGCCGTCCAAAGACAATACCTGGAATACCGTTGAGAATCAATACGCGTGATATTTCAAACGCTGTCGGATCAGCTAGTTTCAATGCCGCAGGGAGATGTCCAAGACCGAAGATGAAAGCAACGAAGACATTGGTGATCCAAAGAAATACCTGACGACTCTTCGACCGAAAGAATTTCCTTAGAAGAAAATAGACAAGGGAAAAAAGGAACAAGCGCAAAAGCACTTCCTCGTTCACCGCACCATAGATAGAAGCGAGTGCGCCAGCCCAAAACGGCGGATGCTCACCTGAAAGCGAGGAGCTTTGAAAAACAGTACGGTCTAATAAAACGATCAAAACTCCTGCTAATGCCCCTGATACCATTCCGGGATAGAAGAGGCCTTTACATTTTTTATCAGGTGGAAAAGGGGCAAGATCTGTTCTCGGCACAATGACAGAACTGAGCCAGCAAACGACACCAAAAAGGATCGACGACTGAACGACAGTAAGGATGACGATGTTCAATCGCGAGACCTCAGGAGGAAAAAGATCGAGATGCATCACATAAGGAAGAACAGATAGGGAACCGACGATGCACATGACCCAGAGAGCAAAAAACGTTTTGCGGTTAACGCTCATGATGGATCTCCATTTTTTTTTGCAGCTCTTTCCGTTCAACTGTCCATTCCCACCATGAAGTTGCCTCGCCCGTCTTCGCCTCATGGATAATTGCCGCAAAAACATCCCACATACAAGGGTCATGCCTTTTACCCGTCACTTTTTCAAGACGTTGAAAAAGTTCAGTCGGTTCACATAAGGCCAACTCAGAAACCGAGCGGATGCCGACAGCTTGTAAATCCTTCAGAGTGGCTTTTCCCACATTTCTCAAATCAATCAGCTTTTTCATCATCAAGTCCCTATTTGAGACCGTTGCATAATTCATCATGATCGCTTTTTATTCCATTTGCCGAGATACGCTGCTTGACGCAAACCTCCTACTCTCTGGAGTATGCAAATTTGCATAAAACAGCATCTCTCAACAAATGGCTCTAAAAATCGATTGATGCTCAATTATGCAACGGTCTCAATTTGCGTGCAGAGTTCAACGAAGAACCCATTGTTGTCCCGAACATAGGCGACAGTCTGCCCCCACGATTTTTGAATCGGCTTTTCAACTTCTTCTGCACCAGCCTCAAATGCGATCGAATATTGCTTTTCGACATCCTCGACAACAAATGCGATCTCGGCACCTGGAGAAAGGTCTCCCCTACGATTTTTCCGGAAGGAATGAGACTCTCCGATCATCTGTTCACTGACAAATGCCAGGGCTGTAGTCCCCGTCTCCATTTCAGCGTATTGCCCGCTTTCGTGAACAAAACGGCGCTTAATCCCGAACGCATTTTCGTAAAACTCAATCGTGGCCGCCACATCGTTCACATAAATGATCACATAACCAAGTCGTATGTTTGCTGTCATGGATAGTATTCTCCTTTTCACAAATCAGATCTGACTGATTATTAATGCTATATCAAATATTCATATTTTCCGATCAAAAACATCTAAGAATGTCTTAAGATCGCTCTGCTGTAAATATAAATCTTATATTAAAATAATCTTTATATATTCTTTACTATTATTTGTTATATTAATAGTGAAAGTTAATAAAAGAAGAATAATATATCATGAATTTAGAACCTGTAAATTTTACACCGACTAATCAACCAGGAACAATAGATGGGAATACTATCTGGTTTCGTGCCGGAAGAGGACCAACTTTCTTAGGGAAGGTAGGAAGCATTTTTCACAGCATCAAAGAGCTCTTCAAGAGTATTTTTTCCCGGCCTACCTCAGCTCACGAAAATCCCCTAACCGCTGCACAAGTCAAATTATTGAGAACCCCTGGCAGGCAATTGACAGGACCTGCAACCCAAACAGCCTTTGAGACGATCGGGATTAACGAGCGATCAAAGGTTATTGAAAGCCTATATGTTTCAGATAGGAGCAGAGTAACGGAAAGAACGACAGCAGAGTCCATCATGGCGTCGATCAATGGTACTTTAAGCTTTATGAATCCTGCTCCAAATGATCCGATCAGCATTCCTATTGTCTTAGGCAACAATGGCCCGATAGAAAGTCGGCATATCGTCACCATTCTCATTAAAGACGGTCAAGTGGAGTACTACGATCCAAAAGGGATCAGCAGCGCGGAACGCCCACTGGCAAATGGAGAGACCTTATACAAAGTACTGGATCTTTGCCGTGAAAGATTTCTTGGGGATGATGGAAAAATCCTGGAGCACACAAATACCCACCAATATGACACCTATCAGTGCGGCGTATATTCTGCCCATTTCCTCTATCAGCGACTGATCCAAAATGTCGCCCCTGAGACTTTTAACCAGACGAATTATGACCGGACTTACATCCGAGAGTTCCGCCATTGGCTCGCAGATCAAATTGAAGACACTCCAGTCCTTTAAACTAAAGCTTTAGCTTTATATACGAATGAATCTTGAACGAGCGGATGCTCTGGAACAATCACTTCCAACTGTTCAAAACCTGCCATTTTGAGAAGCAGCTCCAGCTCAAATCGATAGTACCAATTCAACTGAAGATGTTCTTCATCGCTTGCCACCATCTGATCGCCGTTATATTTTGCGTAGGCTTGCTTATCGACAATGCGTTGCGCATCACGGTTCATCTTTGACTTTATACTCACCTTGATCACTCCCCCGTCAGCCGTTTCCACTTCACGCTTTCCCTGATGATCTTTATTTCCAGAAGTCAGAAGCTCCCATGGGACCCACGTCTCTAAAACAAGAGTGCCTCCAGGAATTAAGTGTCTGCGAAGGTTTTGCAACGTACTCACGACCTTCGATCGATCCAACAGTTGCAACGATCCTGCCGCGATAAAGATCGTGCCGTAGCGAAGAGACAGGTCCATCGTCTCCACCGACGCTTCGAACAACTCAATATCCGTTCTCCCGTCCAGACGTGTTCGGCAACTGTCCAGCATCGATGGCGAATAGTCGACTCCGTGCACCACCAATCCAGATTCAACAAGAGGAATGAGCAGACGACCCGACCCGCACATCGCTTCTAAGTAGGGTTCGGGAAGGCCGCTTAAGATCTCTTTGTAAAAGTTGACCTCTTCATCAGCTGCGCGGTACGACACCAGGTCGTAGTATTCCGTACATAAAGAGCGATAGTTGTTCATATTGAAATTCCTCTTTTATATGTTTGTATTAAACGGTCCCTCATGGAATTTAACGGGTAGTCTTCGCTTAGCATATATTCGAGGCAAATCCCTTGAAGGGTCGAGCGCAGGTACACCTGTTCTGTCTCCACATCTCTGACACCCAAATCTCTCAATAGACGCTTCTCCAAAGCAAACAACCGATCAAACCGTTCCTGGTGTACCTCCATCACTTTGCTGATGGCACCTCGCCCATCTGCTGTTAGGTAAAGACCTGTAAAGAACCGCAGCCAATCGGTTTTCTCTTGCAGTTCGTCGAGGATGAAATCAACCAGGAATTTCAACCGTTGAAACGGATCCTCCAGCCTTTCCAGACCCTCGACGAGTCCGTTCCATTCATCTAATCGGGCAGCTGCCAATTCGGCCAGGAGCTCTTCTTTGCTTGAAAAATAGTGATAGGCAAGCCCTTTGGACACACCGGCCTCTTTGGCGATCTGGGCGATACTTCCCGCATGCACGCCAAGCCGTGCAAAAACGACAAGAGCGCTGTCGAGCAGCAGCTTTCGCGTTTTCGCGCGTATCCGTTCATTATCTTTTGCATATCTTGCGCACATGGAAACGATTATACACATAATTGACCGATCGGTCAATTATTCAATTCGTTAAAGGATCTATTTCACTCATTCATCATGTTTCTAGATAGCATGATGACTTCATCATCTGAAAATAGGTCTGGAATCGTCGCTACTGCTGACGCGTTTAGAGTAGAATGATACAGTTTTTGAGCATCATTATCAGTTCTGGTCGTCACGATGACGTGTTTTAATTTAGCGCCTCTTTGAGCCAACTCTTCTTTGACAACCAACAGGGATGAGCTGATAAGACGGCTCCCAATCCCTTGATTTCTCCATTCAGGCAATACAGCTAACTGTTCAAGTTCCAAAACGACATCCTTTCGAAACCCGCTTTTCTCCATCCACTGAATATAGCCAACGATTTCTTTATCTACTTGAGCAACAAAAATTCTGATTCTAGGGTATCCATTAAAATTACACGAAACCCAATCGTGAGAATTCAACTGTCTTGGGAAAGAGCGGGCATGGACATTGGCGACATCTGCAACGTCAGTTGATTCCATACGACGTATGTCGCACGCGTGAGATAAAGAAAAATGTACCATCATTAAATCCAAAAGGTTTTAGCATATCGGGTGATTTGAATATCAAAAAAAGCTCAATAAGGAAAGGGCTTCATGCGTTGAAAATCGCGCCCCTCGAAAATCACAATTTTCGAAGACTCAGTCGGAGAAGACCTCTTTTGCAAATGTCGCTATGTTGAAATTTTTTTCCTCATGTGTTCTCGATGGTACTCCCCTACGGTTCCGGCAGACTGGAAACGCTCGTTTAATTCATTGCTCGCCTCGGCGATTGCAACCATGGGCTTGTCTGAAGGGAACTGGGTTTCCATATAATATTTCATCGCCTCATACATCCATTCTGGACCTTTGATCGAAGGGGGTGAACCTTCTAATGAAGAAACAAGCCATGAAGCTGCATCTTCTAAAGATTCTACAGTCACATCGCTGAGTCCTTCGATGAACGGATGGACCCAGGACTCAACCTCCACACCAAGTAATGAGGTGGATGGTTTGTGATAGTGAGAATTTAAAGGAGCCAATGATTACAAATCTAATGATTTTCTAATACGAATGAATTAAGATACATATCAATTAGAAGCTCTTCTCCTTTGATAAGATCCAGTCTTTTCATCTCTTCTGCAGTCACCCATCTGAAGTCATGATGCTCTTTTGATAGCTTGACTCGGGGTTCCTCTGAAAATTCCGCAATCACCACCCGAAGGGTAAAATCATTTTCTCTACGACGGACATAGAGAACGCCGATTTCTTGAAAAAGACTATTTTCTATTCCAGTTTCTTCAAAAAGCTCACGGCATGCACAGTCATTAAGCGTTTCTCCTATCTGGAATTTTCCACCTGGAACTTCCCATTTTCCTGGGTCAAATTTATGCATCCCCCTTTGAAGGGCCAATAGTCGGTCACCAACCTGGATGACACAAGCAGAAACTTGAATATCGTGATTAAAATTTACAGGAGGTTCGTTGAAAATGCCAATTTCTTCTTCCATATAGTCTCTCCTTTCATTTGTCCGATGATCCCCTTGAAGAGAAATCGGTATTAAAAAAGCAGCTATTATAAAA
>CAZWOB010000063.1:0-11998 GCA_964635295.1 uncultured bacterium | reverse complement strand
TGGTCGGAAACGGAAAAACATCAGCTGGAACGCCTGTTGGTCCGCTGGAAAGCGATGGAAAAAGAACCGCCGTCAACCCTTCACCTGAACTCCAGCGCGGAGATCCTGAAGTTCCTCGAACACTCACTCAACGAGCTCCCTTTATGTTTCACGCCATCTACTACGAAGAAGAAATAAAAGACCACCCGCGCACCCGAGCGTTTTTGGAAAAGTATTCCGACATTCCTCACATCCCGTGCACGCGGTATGGGGAAATATTCAACCGCAAGGCGCAGAACTTCCGCGCGCAAAAGCAAAACCCTGCGCTTATCTTAGCAAAAAAACATGGCAGCCTCGCCCTTCCGACCCCAGAAGGATACGGGATCGGAGATCCGCACAACTACTATTTTTCCCACATGCTGAACTGCGTATTCGACTGCAGATATTGTTTTCTACAGGGAATGTACCGTTCTGCCCATTACATCCTTTTTGTGAACTTCGAGGATTTTTTCGATGCGATCAAAAGCACTCTTACAGCGCACAACGGTGAGAGAGTCTCCTTTTTCTCAGGCTATGACTGTGACAGCCTTGCGCTGGAACCCGTCACGCGGTTTGTGGAGAACTCACTCCCATTTTTTGCAGACCACCCGCTGGCAACACTTGAACTGCGCACAAAAAGCGCACAAATCCGCTTCCTTCTGGAAAGGGAACCTCTTCCTAATGTAGTGGCTGCGATGACCCTCACTCCGCACCGGATCGCCCAGGCGCTCGAGCACCGCGCCCCTTCCCTCAAGAGAAGATTGGAAGCGCTTAAAAAGTTACAAGAGAAAGGATGGAAGATCGGTCTCAGGCTCGACCCGATCATCTACTGCGAGAATTGGCAGGAAGAGTATCAAAACTTTTACGAAGAGGTCTTTTCAACCATCTCCCTTGAAAGACTCCACTCCGTCAGCATGGGGGCGTTCCGCGTCCCCCGTGGAGTCTTTAAAAATATGGCGCGGCTCTACCCCGAAGAAAAGCTGTTTGCCCATTCTTTAGAGGAAAAGAATGGGACAGTAACTTATAAGGAAACTATTGAAAAGGAGATGATTGCTTTTTGTGCGGACCAAATACTTACCTATGTCCCAGAAAAACAGTTTTTTCCTTGTTGCGAGGTCGTTAAATGAAAAAAGCGTTGATTACAGGGACCAGCCGGGGGATCGGCAAGGCGATCGCTGAAAAACTTCTGGACAGGGGCTGGGAAGTCACCGGAATTTCCCGCTCCGATCCTACGATCGCCCATTCCAGGTACTCGCATGATTCCATTGACTTGAACAATCTCAACGATCTCCCCCAAAAATTTAAAGCGCTGTTGAAGGAAACACCCAACTTTGATGCACTGATCTGCAATGCGGGAATGGGAGTTTTCGGTCATCTCGAGGAACTCTCGTTTGATCGAATCCAGGAAGTGATCCGCGTCAACTTCCTCTCCCAGGTCCTCCTGATCAAAACCTTTCTGCCCAACATGAAAAAGCTCAAGCGCGGACATATTATCAGCATCGGATCGGAAGCAGCATTGGAAGGAAAACGGAAAGGCACCATCTACTGTGCGTCTAAATTCGCAGTGCGGGGATTCACACAAGCACTGAGGCAAGAATGTGCATCCGATGGCATCGGAGTGACTCTCATCAACCCTGGCATGGTCGACACTCCCTTTTTTGAATCTTTGAACTTCTGTCACGGGGACGCTCATGATGAGTCGATCTCGCCTGATGATGTAGCCGAATCTGTCTCGATGATTTTAGAAACCAGAAAGGGAACTGTCTTCGACGAGATCAATCTTTCCCCTCAAAAACATAAAGTGGTGTTCAAATGATAGACACTATGCATCAATCCCTCTGCCCGTTCTCATCAGGATTTCAATCAGCAATTGATAAATTCCACGCATTTACCCTCGACAAAAAGATCGTGGTGATCGCTTTGACACTTATCGCAGGGATCGCTTCCTTTTTCGTGCTTGGAATGCTGGCTATCCCTGTATTCGGGTGGAGCGTCTCTCTTTTTGAAGGTTCCCAGACGAACCCGGAAGATGAAGTTCCCGTTCCCCTTACATCTTTTGCGAACAAATCAAGAGATGACGAGCAAGACATTTTAAGCATGACAAAAGAACACCCCTTCCTCACTTATAAGAAATGGACAGATTCTGATCTGTTGGATTCGACCACTCGTCTTGCTAAATTTTTCAGGATTTTATCCCATCCCTATTGGACCAAAAATGATTTTCATTTCAATGATTTCGTCCTGCATGTGGAACAAAATTTTGGCAATCATCCATTTGGATTATCAACATTCATCTCAAAAGCTGACATCGAACAGCTCAAAGAGATCGCCACATTTCTTGTCCAGGGCGAACTCATCTACCAGAATGAAAAGCGGCCGGATATCAAAAGCCAAATGCAAACTCTTTCCTTTTCGCATAACGCGAATTTAGGACTATTAGATGCTTGGATTGTCAGATTGAGGGAAATCACATGAAAAAGACAGTCACTTTAGCCCTCGGAAGCGGCGGCGCAAGAGGAATGGCGCACATCGGCGTGATCAAATGGCTGGAAGAAAACGACTACCAAATCCAGTCGATTGCGGGCTCCTCTATTGGAGCGTTGATCGGAGGAATCTATGCAGCTGGGAAACTGAAGGAATTTGAAGAGTGGGTGTGCAACTTTTCCAAGTTTGATATCCTCTCTTTTTTCGACCTGACTTTTTCAACAGACGGTTTTATCAGCGGTGATAAGATCATGAACGCGCTCAAGGAAAAAATCGGTGAAGTTGATATCGAGGACCTGTCTATCTCATTTACCGCTGTCGCCACTGATATTGACAGGGAAAAAGAGGTGTGGATCAAAAAAGGCCCTTTATTCGACGCATTGCGCGCCTCTATTTCCATGCCTCTTTTTTTCACCCCTTTTGAACATGAAGGCTCTGAACTGATTGATGGAGGAGTGCTCAATCCTGTCCCTATTGCGCCGACTCTCTCGGACAGGACTGATATGACGATTGCCGTGGACCTGCACGGCCCTGACGAAGCAATGGAGAAAAAAGATAACAGCAAAGAGATTGAGAAGGGACCCTTTTCCCCTCTAAAGCATAAAATCCAGGAGTTTATCTCCAGCATTGCCCCATCCCTTTCTTCAGGAGATAAAAAAAGGTGGGGGATCTACTATACAGCCCAGCAATCCCTCGATATGATGCAGGGAACGATTGCGCGCCATAAAATCGCAACGTATCCACCGGATCTGTTAATTGAAATTCCCAAAAACGCCTGCCAGATTTTAGAGTTTGATCAGGCAAAGCGGATGATCGAGCTGGGGTATCAAAAGGCTGAGAAAGCATTCAGCTAATTAAGACAACACCACAGAGAACGCTGAGAACGCAGAGAGTGGCATTGGTTTGCACTCTGTGATCTCTGTGAGCTCTGTGGTGAGGCTTCCGTAACGGCGTCAAGTCTTTTTCAAGGCGCAGGCGAAGCCGCCGTCCCAGCCATCAGTATTTGGCAAGATCGCCTCCTGCCTTCTGACCTCAAGCGGAAGCTCTTGACAAACCTTTTGGATCAATCGCGCATTCTCTCTCTTGAGAACACTGCACGTGATATACCATATCTCCCCATCTTCAGATAGAAGCTCCAAGGCGTGGCGCAATAACTGCAGTTGGATCCCCTCCAATTGTTCCAGCGTTTTCTGCGACAATCTCCACCTCGCTTCCGGCCGCTTGTTGAGAACTCCTGAATTACTGCAGGGAACATCAAGAATGACAAGATCGAACGAGCGCTCCAACGGAAAATCCTCGCCTCGCACAGAACTCAACGTGGCAGATACCCCGTACTTTGCGCAGTTTTCTGACAAGGGTTTCAGTTTTTCTGACGAGACGTCATTTGCAAACAGCTCGGCATCGGGATAGAGATCATGTGCGGAAATCAGTTTCCCTCCAGGGGAGGAACAAAGGTCTAAAATGCTCCCGGGAGGTTCAAAATCCTGCCCCATGGACGCCATTAATTCCGCAGGAGTTACATTCTGAATGTAGTAATCCGGTGAGGAGGCAATCTCTTTTATCAATGAGGATTCCTGAATCACCCCCATCGTACATCTTGTACCGGCGAGGATATCGATCTCTCCATTCGCTCCTTTTGGGGTGGATGCGTGAGGGCGGACCCTGAACATCGTCGGTGCGGGGCGGTTGCCCGCCTCCATCACCTCTTGAGCTTTCTCAAGCCCGAAATTCTGCACAAGCTCCTGAACATAGAAGGCCGGGTATGAAAAACGGATGCTTAGTTCGGGAACTGTCTCCCCCTTGGGAAGTTCAAGATCGACCTCTTCAACCTTTCGAAGACAGGCGTTGAGGAACTTGACGAAACTTTCATGGCAATGGGCTTTTGCGATTTTGATTGTCTCATCGACGATTGCGTATGAAGGGACCTTGTCCATATAGACAAACTGGTACAACCCCATGCGGAACAAGATCTTCTCTCTTAATTTCAATGACAACTTCTGCTTTTCCGTAAGCTGGACGGCCATATGGTCGAGAGCAAGCGCCATGCGCGTCGTCCCATATGCGATCTCCCTGGCCAGGTGATAGTCCTGGACGGAAGGGGAACATTGCGACTTCCATTTAGTCAGGGAATCAATGAGGAACCTCTCCTCTCTCGCAGATGATAAGAGAGCAAGATAGGCTGCTTCCCGAGGATTGTTTGTTTCGGTGATCTTCATACGCGCAAGAGAATACCCGGGATACTAAAATATTGCAAAGAGAGAGCGAAAATCGAGTTCGCTCCCTCCCTGCCTTTCATCTATCGAAACAGGCTGTGCCTCGTGATCGGACGGCGTGGACGCTCGGCCTTCGCTTCATTTTTCTCTGTTTCCGCCTGTTTTTGCGCCTGGCGCAAGGCCGCATTCTTATCGTTAAACTGTTTTGCCATCCGCAGGACCAGCTGTTTTTCCGCTTCATCAAGGCTGCGATACACCTCTTTCGACTCCTCAGAAAGCTGGGACATCAATCCCTTCTCGTTGATTTCTCCATCAGGCGTATAGTACCCGGCCTCATCGACCGACTGTTCATGCGATCCATTTCCATTCTCGTCATCATCTCCATGTCCGCCGCAACCATTCCCGCAGCCGTTCCTTGCAGAATATCTGTCAGAATAGCCTCCATGACGATAGCTCGCGCCATCCGCATCAGCAGCACTGAACAGCAATCCTCCAGCGATTCCAAGCACCGCCATTTTTTTTAAATCTTCTTTTTTCATGATTTTTCCCTCTTTAAAATTTAACGCTGAATACGGTCCATACCGTTATGCAGCATCCTCTCCTGACTCCTCTCTACCTGGAGGTTTTGCTCTTCCATCACCTCGCTGATGACGCTTTCATAATCTTTTGTTCCTGTCTGATTGATCTTCTCCAGAACTTCCACTCGGGCTTGTCTTGGAAGATTTCTAAACTTCTGCCTTCCCTCTTTGTCCAATTGGAGCAATAGAGTTGTTTCCGTCAGCGGTTTTTTCTGCAGGTCCTCAAAAAGGCCGCTGCGCTGATTTCTCTCACCCCACTGCTGATATCTATTTGAATATGAACGCTCTTTGGCTGCCAAAGGCGATGCAGCCAGTGCAAACACAAGAGCTGCAAGTACCCCAATATTTTTCATCTGATTCCCTCCCTCATTTATTTTTTTCCTCACGCAATCCTGCTGGACTGCCTAAATTATGATAGAAATATGACGTGCTGCTTCTCTCCAGGCGCAAGAATGGCCCGAACTCCCTCTGAATATCCATCTTTATCAAGTTATTTTTTTGAAATCAACATCAATTCAAAAAAGTTTCTAACCTACTAAAAAATAATGATTTGATTAAATTTTTTGATAGATAAAAATCTTTAATTGAACTATAATTCCCGTCATAAATGCACCGTTTTTCGGAAGAGGGAACAAATGAAGAACAAACAGTTAGCAAGCGTTGGTCTGACACTCGCATTGATGTGGGCAGGACATTTCCTTGTCGACGTCATGATCGGGTTCTGGTCTATCTACAAGACAATTTCAGGAGTCGACCTTGCGCTCGCGGGGTTGATCGCAGGAATCTGCCCTTTCATCGGCGAAGGGATGCAGGTCCTTTTTGGCTCGATCGGAGATCGGGGCTACCGTAAACTGCTGTTCTTGTTCGGTATAATCGCCACTTGCGCCAGCGCGTTCTTCCCTGTTTATCAGAGCTACCTCTTTTTCTTCTTCGTCTATTTGGTCACCTGTATTGGATCAGGAGCGTTCCACCCCACGGCCGTTGCGATCACCAGCAGCCTGACCCAACATAGAAAGGGATTATATATTACCATTTTTGCCTCAGGAGGCGCTCTGGGGCTTGCTCTCAGTCATACGATCTTTTCCCTTTGGTATCTCCATTTTCAGCTGTCAACCGCCTGGCTGATAGTCCCCGCAATCGTCCTGTTCATGTTTACCGTTATGCAGACAATGCCTGGGGCTCTTCCCCAGCCTTCTCAACCCGGGAAACGCTACGGCCTGAAAGCTCTGAAAAAGCTCTTCGGACACAGAGAATTGAGGATCTTGTACTTTTCCCAAGTGTGCATCCTTTCGATCTATTGGGGAATGATCTTCCTTTTACCTGACGTTTTAACTTCGAAGGGATATCCCGAGTGGGTCTGTTTTGGGGCGGGGCACTTCGTGTTCATCATGGGCGGGGCGCTTATGATGATTCCGGGCGGCCATCTGTCCGATCGCTTTTCGGCGCGCAGCGTCTTATTGGTATCGAATATGGTCGGATGCGTCATTTTCTACCTTTTCCTCCTAACCCCCTACCTGTCGATCCCGGTAGCCCTTCTTCTGCTCTCCATGATGGGGGCGTCGCTTGGCACAGCCAACCCTGTGGCAGTAGCTTTAGGCAACAAGATCATGCCGTCTCGCCCCGGTCTGGTCAGCGCCTTTTTAATGGGAATGGTCTGGTGCGTAGCGGAATGGATCGGCCCTGGCGGAGGCGGAATGCTGACGAAATTGTTTACAGACAATGCTCCTGTGTTCGCTTTATCGACGCTTGGTGTGCTATTTTGCATAGGGACGGCGATGACCGCTCTGTTGCCAAGCGCTGTCGACAAGGAATTTGAGCTTGATCTTGCCTAGCGCGAGAGAGTATAATTAGCGGATAATGCTTTGCTGGAAATGTCAAAAAGATCTTGAAGATCCCCCATCCCCAAGACTGCCGTTCCGCGCGACCTGCGACCACTGCAGCGCCTGGCTTCACTGCTGCGTCAACTGCCGCCATTATCAGCCTGGCCTTCCCAACGATTGTCAAATCCCCGGAACAGAGCAGATTGCCGACAGGGAGGCGTGCAATTTTTGCGATGAGTTCAGTTTAGCAGAAAAATCTGACAGCCCTCCGGCCAGCTCCCTCGACGATGTCTCCAAAAAGCTCTTTGGCGAGGGAACAGACGAAACACCCAAGAGCTTTAACGACCTGTTCAATGACTGATTTTTGGCGTTTACTTCTCTATTTCCCTCTAGGCCTGGCGCCCGCGATCTTCTTTGGCTCCCGCTTTTTCGTCCAATGGCTTCAGAGCGAAAAACTCAAAAAATCCACGGTCACCCCCCTCTTCTGGAAACTCTCGCTGGCGGGCAACCTCCTTTTTATGCTCCATTACACCATCCAGGTGCAATATCCGTTTGCCCTCATCCAAGCGGCAAATGGAGTGATCTCCTGGAGGAACCTGAACCTGATGCGGGAAGGACGCTCGTATTCCACGCGGACAGCTCTCTTGATCATGGCCGCAGCCATTGCGGGAATCACCGCAATCTTTGCCTTTCAAAGCCATTTCCTGATCGGAGAATGGGACTGGATCCGTACACCAACTAAATTTTATGACGAAGCTCGCGTGCATCATTCACTGGGATGGCATCTTCTAGGAGCGTTTAGCGGCATGTTGTTTGCCAGTCGATTTTGGGTGCAATGGTGGCAGGCGGAACACCGGAAGCGCTCGGAGCTGCGCTCCGCTTTTTGGTGGCTCAGCATTGCCGGCAGCGTCCTTTCTTTGACCTATTTCATTCATATTCAAGATATTGTCAGCATTTTCAACCAAAGTTTCGGATTGATCCCCTACGTCAGGAATCTGATGCTGATCAACCGTCAACGTTTTCAAATTTCTACTAGCAAAGAAAGATCGCCCTCCCTATAAAATGAATTTGTGGATTCAACCAGGAAGCGCCCAAATTCATGAAAGCTGTCATCTCCCCCAAAAACCACCATGCCGTTATCTTCGATCTTGACGGCGTCATTACAAAAACTGCCTCCGTCCATGCCAAAGCGTGGAAAGAGATGTTCGATGATTTCCTAAAAAAATGGGCAGAAGAGAAGGGAGAACCCTTTGTCCCTTTCGATGAAAATATCGACTACCTCGAATATGTCGACGGAAAGCCCCGTTATGAAGGCATTCAGAGCTTTCTAACTTCCCGGGGAATCGAACTGCCCATGGGAACCCTTGATGACAGCCCGGAGTCCATGACCGTTTACGGATTGGGCAACAAAAAAAATCAAATGTTCGTCAACGTCCTGCGGGAAGATGGCGTTGAAGTCTATGAAACAACAATTGCCCTGATCCAGGAGATCCGCAGTTTAGGGATAAAAACCGCCCTGATCTCTTCGAGTAAAAACTGCCGTTCGATTATCGAACGGGTAGGTGCGGCAGATCTGTTTGACGCACGCATTGACGGAGTCGACGCTTTGGAAAGAAAGATCAAAGGGAAGCCGGCCCCGGACGTTTTTCTGCAGGCAGCAAAGGATTTAGGTGTCGCTCCGGAACACGCGGTCGTCATTGAAGATGCGATCTCAGGGGTCCAGGCGGGAAGAGAAGGGGGCTTTGCAGAAGTGATCGGCGTCGATCGTTCAGACCAGGCAGAAGCGTTGCTTGAAAACGGGGCAGATGTCGTCGTCAAAGATTTAGGAGAAGTGGAAGTGTTGAAAAATATCGAAAAGAAACCGCACGCCTTGGAAAACCTTGACGCATTACTCAAGAAGCTCGAAGGGAAAACACCTGTTATCTTCTTTGATTACGACGGTACGCTGACACCGATCGTCAGCCATCCGGACAAAGCCCTGCTCGACCCGGAAATGAAAAAAACGCTGGAGAAGCTCAAAGAAAAGTTCATGATCGCCATCATCAGCGGCAGGGACCGTCCGGACGTCCAAAGCAAAATCAATATTGAAGGGATCTTTTATGCCGGCAGCCACGGTTTCGACATTGCGGGCCCGAATAACCAGCATTTTGAGATCGACGAGGGGAAAAAGAAACTTCCCTCTCTTGGGGCCGCAGAAGAGGAACTCAATGAGAGAATCCCATCGGTTGAAGGTGCCTGGGTCGAGCGCAAGCGCTATTCAGTAGCGGTCCACTATCGTGCCGTCGATCCTGAGAAAGAAGGGGAAGTGGAAAAAATTGTCGACGACGTCCACAACACCTACAAAGGCGACCTAAGAAAAGCGACCGGCAAGAAGATCTTCGAGCTTCAACCCGATATTCCCTGGAACAAGGGAAAAGCGTTGCATATGCTTCTGGAACTGTTCGACCTCGACCGGCCTGAAGTGTGCCCCGTCTACCTTGGAGACGATGTGACCGATGAAGATGCCTTCTTTGCGATTACCGACAATGGACTGGGAATCGCAGTCCAGGAAGAAGACAAGCCTACATACGCCCACTTTACCGTGAAAGATGTTGAAGAAGTCCGAACCTTATTAACCCATTTATTGAGCGATGCATAAGAACAACTGGTCCCTGACTTACAATTCATACAACCCCGAACAACAAGGATTGAGGGAGGCCCTCTGCACGCTCGGAAACGGCTATTTCGCAACGCGGGGCGCGTTTGCCGAAGAAGACGCGGACGACATCCACTATCCCGGCACCTACCTGGCGGGCGGGTACAACCGCCTTGGAACAGAAATTGCCGGCAGGATAATCGAAAACGAAGACCTCGTCAATTTCCCCAACTGGCTCAGCCTGAAGTTCCGTTTTGACGGCGGTGACTGGATCCAAATGAAAAGCGTCGAAATCGAAATGTTCAACCAGACGCTGGACATCCAACATGGGATCCTCAAAAGAACTGTCCGCTTCAAAGATGCCTTCGGACGTGTCTCTACACTGACCGAAAAGCGTCTCGTCCACATGAAGGACTACCACCTGGCCGCCATCCACCGCACGGTAAAAGCTGACAATTGGTCGGGAACGATTGAAATCCTGTCCGCTTTGGACGGGAGGGTGATCAACCATGGCGTCCCCCGCTATCGCGAGCTCAATTCCCGCCACCTTGAACCGATCTCTGAAGGAGAAAACGACGACGGCAACTTATTCCTGAAAGTACAGACCACCCAGTCTGAGATCCGGGTTGCTCAAACAGCGCGCCACCAGCTCTATTTCAATGGCGCCCATTTGGCTGCTGAGCCTGTCATGATTGCAGATGACGGATATGCCGCCCATCAGTTTACGGTAAACATGAAAGAGGGGGATGAACTGACCATCGAAAAAGTGGTTGCGATGTACACCTCCAAAGACCCCGCGATTTCTGAGCCGTTGTTCCAGGCAGAGCGCAATATTGCCCTGGCTCCAAATTTCAGCGAGTTGGAGCGCACCCACGCCAACATATGGAACCTTCTGTGGGGGCAATTTGATATTGAAATTGAAACAGCGGAACATTCCGTTGAAGACAACCGCTCGCTCATGGTCCTGCGCCTGCACATCTTTCACCTGCTGCAGACAGTCTCCTATAACACCATCGATATTGACGCGGGGGTCCCTGCCAGAGGATGGCATGGAGAAGCCTACCGAGGCCACATTTTCTGGGACGAGCTCTACATATTCCCCCTGCTCAATCTTCGGATTCCGAAAATCACGCTGGCATTGCTCAAATACCGTTACCGTAGATTGAACGAAGCGCGTTTATTAGCGAAAGAAGAAGGGTTGAAAGGAGCGATGTACCCCTGGCAAAGCAGCAGCGACGGGAGGGAGGAGAGCCAAAAGGTCCATCTCAACCCGGAATCGGGCCGATGGATACCTGACCATTCCAATATCCAGCGTCATGTCAATCTTGCGATCGCCTACAACGTTTGGCGCTATTTCGAAACGACCGGCGACCTGGACTTTTTGCGCTCCTATGGCGCGGAAATGATCCTTGAGATCACCCGTTTTTTCAGCAGCCTCTGCACCTACAATGACACCATCGACCGCTATGAGATCCATCACGTCATGGGCCCTGACGAATATCACGACGCCTATCCAGGCAGCGACGAGCCGGGTTTAAGCAACAACGGCTATACCAATGTGATGACCGCTTGGCTGATGGCACGCGCCATCGAAGTGCTTCATATCCTTCCCGAGGACCACCACTACGAACTGTGCAGCATGCTGGAGATCAAGCAGGAAGAAATTAACCGCTGGAAAGAGATCTCCAGGAAAATGCGCGTGGTTTTCCACAATGATGGCGTGATCAGCCAGTTTGAAGGATATGAGGACTTGAAGGAGTTCGACTGGGAAGGCTATCGAAATAAATATGGGGATATCCAGCGCCTCGACCGGATTTTAGAAGCGGAGGGCGACTCCGCCAACAATTACAAGCTCTCCAAGCAGGCTGACACGTTGATGCTATTCTATTTGCTCACTTCCGATGAGCTGCAGGAGATCTTCGATCAGTTGGACTACCCCTTTTCCCCGGAGCTTATCCATGAAAATATCAATTACTATCTGCGCCGCACTTCCCATGGCTCCACCTTGAGCCGGATCGTCCACTCCTGGGTCCTCTCAAGGGAAGACCGCTTCACGTCCTGGGACCTCTTCATCAATGCGCTTGACAGCGACGTGGCCGATATCCAGGGAGGAACGACACCCGAGGGAATCCATCTGGGCTCCATGGCGGGCACCGTCGATATTATTCAGCGCTGCTATGCCGGGATCGAACCACGAAGAGAAGCCCTTTGGCTGAACCCGTCCCTTCCCGAATCCCTGAAAAAGATGCG
>CAZWOB010000062.1:0-12002 GCA_964635295.1 uncultured bacterium | reverse complement strand
AATTTTGATTTTCAACCTTCTAAAGCACTTTAGAGGGAATTAGGCAACACACCCAAGAAAAATATCACATAGTCGATCTTGGAGCAGGAAAAGATTACAAACGATTACGACTCGATCAAAACTCGGTAGTCCTAAACATGTAATGCTCTAAATTAGATTTGACATTGATTTCAATATGAGTTTTCCTTTTATTCCTTTGAGTATACGGAGAATTCAAATGACACCGACTTGTCCCAGATGCAACTCGACTACGATTAAAAAAAACGGTCATATCCATAACGGAAAGCAGAATCATCGATGCTTGTCATGTGGAAGGCAATTTGTCATCGATCCTCAGAAGAAAATAATCAATGAAGAAACGAAATCAAGGATAAGAAAAGCATTGCTAGAGAGGGTATCCCTTGAAGGAGTCTGTAGAATTTTTGATGTCAGCATGCCTTGGCTTTTGAAATTTATGAATGAAATAATTGAAGACCTTCCAGATAATTTAAACGCAGACATCATTGGAAATGAAGATCTTAAAGTAGCCATTCTTGAGCTTGACGAACAGTGGAGTTATGTTGAAAAGAAAAAAAATCCTGTCTGGCTATGGCTTGTATTCCACTCAGAGACAAGGCAAGTGTTAGCAATGCACGTAGGAAAAAGGAATAAGCATTCTGCAGAATGTTTATTGGCAAAATTACCCTAAGACTTAAAAAAAAAGCCGTCTTTTACACAGATAAATTCTCAATCTACTACGAAGTCCTTCCTTGGAAGCAACATCGCCCAGTTGGAAAGGAGTCAGGCAAGACGAGCTACATTGAGAGATTTAATAACACGCTCAGACAGAGGTGTTCAAGACTTGTGAGAAAAACTCTCTCATTCTCAAAGAAAATTGAGAATCATATTGGGATGATCAAATACTTCATTTGCGACTACAATCGTCGGAAAGCATTACATGTTTAGGACTACCCGTTTTCAATAAAGCAAGACTATCCTCAATTTGCTTTTGAGCTTCAATCAATCTGTTATTCAACTGCCCTCCTTCCAACTGTCAAAATTCTCTCTGATTCCAAATTCGAAAATGGGGATCCATCTAAGTCATACTGGCCTACAATTTCAAATCCATTCCTAATAAGCATCTCCTCTAGTTCATCGGCGGTATAGAGCTGCAGGCTGAAGCTTTCGTTAATAGTGACAGACTTTTTTGTCCCCTCCTGAATAGTAAATTCATCGAAAGATGTGAGAAGGCCTGAAGTTCTATCAAGGGTGGATTTTTGAATATGGCGAATAGTTGTTTTATCAACAGACTTCTTATTGTCCATAGCAAAGTCCTTCACAACTTGGTCATTAAGGGCTTCTAAATTAAAAATATCAAATAGGTAAACTCCACCAGGATTGAGGTTTTCTTTTATATTTTTCAGAGCTGTTTCGAAATCTTTCTTTGTCAAATGACCAATGGCATTAAAAATTGTAATCACTGCATCGAATTTTCCTAAGCGAACCTCTCGCATATCCCCGTAGTGAAATGGGATAGTCAGCCCCGCATCTTTGGCCTTCATTGTGGCAATCTTGAGCAGCTCATGACTTTGGTCTGAACCCACCACCTGAAATCCTTTGCGCGCTAGCCAAAGTACCTGAGCACCTGTCCCACAAGTCAAATCCAAAACCGTTTTGGCTTTGTTTTCTCGAAGAATTTTCTCTAAGCTTAAATGTGTTGACTCATCATTTCCTTGACTAAGAAGATCGTAGTAACGGGATAGACTGCTGTACTCAAGGGGAAGCCCAAGTATGTTCTCTAACCGATTCATATTAAGCCGCATCATGTAATGAGGATGAGGGCTATGAGAGGGAATAAATTCACCCAAAATTTGAAATCCCACTTTCTCATACACATGTACTGCACGTGAGTTGGATGCTTCAGGGTCAATTAAGACCTCTTCGACTTCAGGAAATTGACTGGAAAGAAACTCTTTGATGATAATATCAGAAAGCTTCTTCCCCAAATACTCTTCTTCACCAATCAACATATCCAATGTGATCGTAGTCCCTTCGACAACACACCATTTCGAAAGCTCATCTTCGGGCTTTTTGACCAGTGATGTGATCAAAAATGCAAAAGGTTTATCTTTATCACAAGCAAGCCAGTACTTCGTATCAGTCACCCCCTTGATGAATTCATCTATTCCCTTAAGAGTGTTTGCGAGACCGTCACCATAAAACCACTTCGCTACATGCGGTTTTGTGAGCCAACTATTTACAAGAGTTCGGTCATTTTCGTTTACAGTTCTGAAAGTAAATGGATGTTTTTTAATCATCAAAGGCTCCCCAAAATTTTCATTGTGTATTTTTTGGGAAGAATTCTCAGAAACCGCGCTAACCAACTATAAAATAATGAATTGTGAAACCTAGATTTTCCTTTATTTGTTTTCTTCACCACGTATTTTGCCATTCTTTTTGGGTCCCAAGTGAAAGGAAGGTTACCTTTTAATCCTTCTGTGGCGACTGGCCCCGCATAAACTACTGAAAAATTAAGATTGGTATTGAAGTAGGTCAACGCAAGTCCTTCAAAAGCCTTTGCTATTGCGGCTTTTGATGCAGCATACGCGCTTCCTGTCGGCGGAGCAAAAATGGCATTGATAGAGCTGGTCACAACAAATCTTGCCCCCTGAACTTTTTGACAAACAGGAACCCACTCCTCTACCCAATGCAATACCCCGAAGTAATTCGTATCGAAGATTTCGTTGTGTTTTTGTGTCGTGAAGTTATTCACATCTTCACAAGCAGCTTCTCCTGCAATGCCTGCATTTAAGAAGAAAAGCGTTGGGATAATGCCTTTATCCCGTAGAGACTTCGATGCAACTCTGACTGACTCTCTATCTGAGACATCACAGCTATAAGAAATAAACAGATCCTCTCCATAGCTTTTGGCCATTTCATCTAAAGCATCCTTGGACCTGGCGACACCAACAACTTTCCAGCCATTGGCTATCAGCTCTTCCACCAACGCATACCCAATTCCCTTTGAAGCTCCCGTGACAAGAGCTATATTTGAATTACTCTGAGTCATTGGGACCTATCTTCAATCTGGAGCTGATTTTACACATAAACAAGACATCCTCTTTTTTTCAGGATTTCGATTTCTGGTGGTAGTTGCAGCCTTTTATTTAGCCTAAGATCTATTTTTTCTAACTTTTCTAACTTGGCTATACTTTCTGGTAGGAAACGCAAATCGTTGTCACGCAAGTCTAGATACCGCAAGTTTGAGAGTTCTCCTAAAGCAGTGGGGACTTCTATCAAACGATTAGTTCTCAAATCTAAATCGGTTAAGTTTTGCAGCTTCCTTATATTTTCCGAGATTTGAGATAATTGATTATTTTGTATGATCAACTTCTTTAAGATGGTTAGCTCGCCAATTTCCTCTGAAATCACTGTTAAAGAGTTATTCAATAAATGAAGCTCACGAAGACTCTCTAGGCCAATTATATTTGAAGGCAATGAGGTAATCTTATTGTTATAAGCCCGTAGCTCCAAAAGGGATGTCAAACCACAAATGGATTCAGGGAAATGAGTAAATCGATTATCTGAAATATTAAGATAAAGAAGGTTCTTGAGATTCGAAAAACTCTTGGGCAAAATTTCAAGACAATTTCCTGCTAAATAAAGAAAACGAAGCTCTGAAAGCCTCCCAATCGATTCAGGAATTGAAGCTATACTGTTATGATTCAGGTCCAATGTATTCAAACGATACAGCTCACCAATCCCATCTGGTATGATTTCTATATTATTCGCACTAAAATTTATTTTTTCCAATTGGTTCATTTCAAATAACCAATCAGGAAACTGCGTAAGGTGATTTCTATACACGCTTAATCTTTGAAGTGAACAAAGGTTTGTCAGACTATCAGGTAATTGTTTTAAGGCATTTTGATCGAGATAAAGCTCTCTCAAATCTACATTTTCTATTATCGATTGAGGGACTGCTTGAAGATTTTTTTTAGACAAATCTTCAACTAGAGGATGCTCTTTGCTACATACAGTCATTATTCACTTTTCTCATTTTTACAAGCTCTCAACCAATCTTGAATTGCCCAACCAGCTCCAAAAGGCCAACCTGCCAGCTTATCTTGACCAAATGGCCACTCTTTCAAATCTTCTCGTGAGAAAATCTGAAAATCATCAATTTCATCCTTTATAGAAATAGCACCTGTTGCTTTTACATGAAAAACCAAAATAATTTGGTTTAGCTCTGCATAAGGATAAATTCCAACAAAATTAGTGACTTGCACTTTTAGTCCCAGCTCTTCATGAATTTCTCTGGCTATACCTCTTTCAGGAGACTCTCCACACTCTAAAAATCCTGTTATCATTGAGTATACGTCTGGAGGCCACAACCTATTATGTGCTAAAACGATTCCTGAAGTTACTTCAACTATGCCTGCTACAACTGGTATCGGATTATTCCAAAAAACATATTTGCAACCATCTTTGGGACATGCCAACCGCTTAACGTTTTCAATTAATTTCTCAACTAACTCCTCAGAGCAAACTGGACAAAATTTCACTTCCATTATATCTCTCATGTAAGTTACGCATTTCTACTTAAATTTGATGACAAAGCCGTTACTAACTCTGGGAATGACTTTTTATCATAATCCCCTCCAAAATGCCCTTGGTTAGTGAATTCATGATACTCACACTGAAGCTGCTGATGAATAAATCTGGGTTCAGTAATTGGAATCCAAGGGTCATCTTGAGATGAAAATATGACTGTCCATTGTTGGTTGTTTCGGATTTTTTCCCATTGCCATTGTGCGTTAAAATAACCTGACTGCTTTTCAGTATCAATATTAAGATGCGTATAGTAACTACCAACCAGAATTGAACCTAATATTGGATATTGTTCTGCATAACGCATTGCAGCGATAGCACCTGTAGAATGGCCTACAATCACAGTATCCTGGTCTACCATTAATTCATTTCTTAAAAATGGTAACCAATATTTTGCACGCGCAAGCTCGGGATCGGGAAATACAGCCGCAACGACTTCTACACCTTGTTTTTCAAGCTCTTTTTGTACATAAGGAAACCAAAACTGTTTTGTTGTACATCCCCCATTACCTGGAGCAAAAACCACCTTTTTCATAATACTGTCCTTATTAATTGCTCCTCAGGGTTTAGGCATTGTTATTCTTTTGTCACCTGCACGATAAGACAAATAATCTTTCAAAATTACAGCATGGTCAAAAGCGAGGTTATCCCATGGAATATCTTCAATTTTAACTACCCATGCTTGAGCAGCATCATCTCCAGCAGTTGGACTCTTAAAAGCCTTCGCAACGTGGGTTACTTCTACCGAATGATGACGAAAATCTCTTGTAGGATCAGAGTAAACGTGAAACTGTCTTAAATCGTGCAGTTCTAAATTAACTTCTTCCATCATTTCTCGTCGGACAGCATCCTCTACCGTCTCACCATATTCAACTTTTCCACCAGGAATTGCTTTACCCCAAGGCGCCTTTCCTCTCTCAATCAAAACGATGCCCTTAAATTCACCCTGTTCAAAAACCTCGATGATTGCAGTTGTTGTCAGTATTGGCGGTTTGTGAACCGAAGTTCCTGCTACCGCATAACCTGGGTGCATCGCTGTGCAAAAAAAGACAATCAACGAAAAAATAAATAGTTTTGTACTATTTTGCTTCATATTTCCCCAGAAATTGTTAGTGATAAGTTTGAGCAGTTGAGAGTGGTAAACGGTCTTTGATTCATATTTCTTTTTCAAGATTTTGAAGACGAACTTTCAAAGAAGTCCCTCTTCTCTGTCTCTATTTATGGACAGTCAGCTTTTTACCACAGTCTCCCTTGCGTTAGAAAAGTTGGACAGGGGTTGGACAAAATTGACTTAGGATCAAAATAGGTTTTGCTATCGTCAACCTAAGTCATTATGTCCTAGTTTGCTCGGAGTGGGACTCGAACCCACACGGGATTGCTCCCAAGGGATTTTAAGTCCCTAGTGTCTACCAATTCCACCATCCGAGCGAAAAAGAAAAAGAATAGCTCTTTAACTCATTAAGGTCAATCCCAACTGGCACTCCTCTCTTGTAATCCGACTTTAATAGCCAATAAATGCCAACTAATATTCCTTAATTCGTTAATCAACTTTCTCTGGATCTCATCCATGTTTTGCATACAGCTTTCACTAAGACGTTTTCCAGTCCTTGCTATTTCCAAACCCTGGATAAATGGCGAGTCTTCCTTGAGAAGTGTACTCCTCCTATATTCCTCGATCTCAGCTTCAACTCGCTGAAGCTTTTCAGAGTAACGATCAATGCTCGCCTGAATTTCCGTCTTCTTTGCAGCTCGACTGGCATCCGAGAGAACAACTCCTGAAGAATACAGCTCTTCCCAGGAAGCAGATAAAATTTCTTTGAGCTTTGCCTTCAATGAAGTCCCCGCTCCAGCTTCAACCACAGCAAAAACTAGCTCCTTCATCGACCCTTCAGCGGATGAGAAAGACAAATATGCCTGATTGCTTTCAAGCAATTGAAAAAAGGCTTCAGCAAACAACTGGATCTTCTCTTCCGTATTCAGCTGCTTCCCTCTAAATTCTTCTGTAGTGACTTTCTCTTTCAACTCCAATAAATGATTTCTGAACAATAAAGGGAAAGGAAAAGAACGCGGATTCACTTCACGGACAACTTCAACTTTATCCATGAGGACCTGGTTAAAAATCTCACTCAATTCTCTAGTCTCCTCATTTTGGAGGATAACCTGATTGATTTTACGAAGCTCAGAATAGATCGACGTGAGGGTAACGGGTTCTCCTTCATCATCGTACCCATCAGCTTCAACTGCTACCGCCGTCGTCAAACATCTCCAATGCTTGCTTAGCTTCTCAAATAAACCAGAAGCAAAGCTTTCCATTTTCTGATCGGTTGAAAAAGTCTCTCTGAAATGAACAGGATCCTGTAAACGGATAGATTCTTCTTGCAACTCAATAGTCAGCTGACAAGCAGCATTATGTGCGATTTTAACGGGGGACGTCATGAATACCTCTAAGAAAAAACCGCCCTATGCGAACGCCAGGGCGGCATGATTCATTAATTTACTGAATTAGTTTCCTGATTAGACTCCACTGGCTCACTCTCGTCTTCTGGAGGCGCTTCTTCACCCGGGCCTTCAAGACTGGGATGCTCAGCTTCTTCAACCTCAGGCTCTGCAGCTTTAGGTGAGTCTTCCTCAGATACCTCGTCCTCAGAATAAAAGACATTCTTAAATAAAGCATTGTCCTTATACCTCTCGATCGTCTCTGAGATGAGGTTGGGAGGCGGAGGCAACAGGCTTCCTAAGATTTGAGAATTCGGCGCTAATGGCTCACCCAAATCCTGGGGTGAATCATCTTCGACTTTTTTCGGCTCGGGAAGATCGATCTTACCCTCTTCCTGATTCTCGTCCGAAACCTTGTCACGCCCTTTCCGTCTTCGAAAATGCTTACGCTTTTCTCTTTTTTTAGGCTCTGGCTTTTGTTCCTGCTGACTTTTTTCCTGTTCAGCTTTCGGGGATTCTTTAGATCCCTTCTTAGCAGTCTCTTTTCCCCCTCCGATCTTAATCGAACGGTCGAGACCGACATTCTTCAATACCATACGCGTTTCGCGTACTTCTAAAATCTCATAATCCGATGCAGGTACTAAAAAAGCCTTGGGCCTTTCCATTGAACGTAAAAAGAAGGTATTTCCAAAAGAAACAACCTCAACCGCGTCGACGAAAAATTCCTCCTGTCCAGCTCCTTTACTGCTTCGAATTACTAACTTACAACCCTCTTTAGGGGTGATTACACTCTCAATAATTGGTTCTCGTGTAAAATCCACAATTCACCTTTCTCTGTTATATACCCAAAAAACTTCATCGTTGGATGTCTCCGACGTCGTCAAATTCCAAATCTAGAGTCTATTTGGGTTTAGCTTTGTCCATTCGTTTATACGTTTCCTGCTAGCGCGTGCTCCTTTGACGCTAAAAACGCCAGCAGGTCGACAACGCGTGTGGCATATCCCATTTCGTTGTCGTACCAAGCAACGATCTTGTAAAACGTATCGTTCAAGGCAATACCGGCTCCTTTATCAAAAATGGAAGAATAGCTTGAGCCGATAAAATCCGATGAGACCACTGGCTCATCACAGTATTGTAAAATTCCCTTCATGTCACCTTCGGCAGCGCGCTTCATTGCTGAACAAATTTCTCCATAACTAGTTGACTTAGACAACTTCACTGTCAGATCAACAACGGAAACGTCTGCTGTTGGGATGCGGAATGCCATGCCTGTCAGTTTTCCCTGCACTTCAGGGATGCATAATGCAACAGCTTTGGCCGCTCCGGTAGAAGCAGGAATGATGTTTTGGGTAGCGCTTCGTCCTCCTCTTAGATCTTTTTTAGATGGACCGTCAACTGTAGGCTGAGTTGCTGTCATTGCATGCACAGTCGTCATCAGCCCTTCCTCAATGCCAAAATTATCCAAAAATACCTTGGTAATTGGTGCAAGGCAGTTAGTTGTACATGAGGCGTTTGAAACGATCCTGTCTTTTTCAGGTTGATAGTTGTGATGGTTTACACCCATCACGAATGTTGGTACATCACCTTTTGCGGGGGCAGAAATGACTACCCTTTTCGCTCCAGCTTTTAAATGTTTTCCGGCTAGTTCAGTAGATGTAAATAATCCGGTCGATTCGACAACATAGTCGACGTTCAATTCTTTCCAGGGAAGCTGTTCGGGATCCATCTCGCTCAAGACCAGCGTTTTCATCCCCTCGACTATAAAACTGTTCCCCTCGATTTTAACTTCTTTGTCAAACCGTCCGTGTGTTGAATCGTATTTCAATAAATAAGCGAGGTTCTCACAAGGGACGAGATCGTTGATCGCAACTATATTGATATCCGGTCTGGACGCTGCAATTCGATAGACGAGTCTTCCAATTCTTCCAAATCCATTAATCGCTATGTTGATTGCCATCTGATTCCTCCTGGGAAATAGTCTTTTTTGATCGTCAATAAAATAACTGACAAAAAGCGAGTTGTAAAGGGGAAAATAGTACGCAGGAGAGGATATTCGGCTTTCTTAGAATATGGCTTAGAGATGTTAAATCGATTGGTATAACTGTGCAGGAATTTGCTGTTCAGAATGTGTATCATCTCTGATAACTGCACGTTTCCCTCTGGAATACAGTTTGATGCATCCAAATGGAAACGTGCCTGTTACAATTAATCTTCAAGAAATTCAATAATGCACTTTTGTGCATTATCGCCAACGCGTCTGTCGCTTCTAAGAACGCGCGTGTAGCCTCCATTGCGCTTGGCAAAACGAGGACCCAGTTCACTAAACAACTTGTCAATGACTAGACGGTCATCATTATAAGCGGAAGTATTGCCGTTTTTAGCAGCTCTTGCTTCCTTCGGAGTCAGGCTATTGAATCGGATCATCATCTGCGAAATCGCACGACGTCTGCTTGCTAGAGAATTTTTCTTTGCAAGTGTGATCATGCGGTCAGCATATCGACGTAATAATTTTGCTTTGGGAATTGTCGTCTCAATTCTTTCGTTCATTATTAACGACTTAAGCATGTTTGCCATCAGGCAGCGCCTATGAGAAGACGTGCGGTTAAGTTTGCGGCGGTCTTTTAAGTGTCTCATTCTTTATTACCCTCTATTACTCTTCAAATGTTGTAAAATCTTTCTTAGGGTGCAAAGCTTGATACTCTTTAATCTTCTCCCTTACATTCTCGGTTGTGATCCCGTAGCGAGAAAGGTCCATTCCTAAGCCTAGTCCCATCTCCTGCAGTTTTGCTTTGATTTCCGTCAGAGACTTCTTACCAAAGTTACGGAATTCAAGCATACGCCTTTCAGGTATAGAGACAAGCTCGGCAATTGTTTCAATATTTGCACCGCTCAAGCAATTTGTTGAGCGTACAGACAATTCGATCTCATCAATACGAAGAGCCAGTTTCTCCATGATTTCGTCATCGTCAGAGTCTGCATCTTCTTTGACTTCATCAAATGTGACAGTCTGTGTTTGCACATTTTTAAAAATTTCGAAATGCTTTAATCCGATTTGCGATGCAAATCCAAAAGCTTCGGTTGGTGTGACCCGTCCGTCAGTTGTCACCTCAAGCACTAAGCGGTCAAAATCAGTATCTTGCCCTACACGTGTATTTTCAACGTGGTAGTTAACGAGTTGTACTGGTGTGAAAGATGCATCGACAAGGATTTCATCAGTTGACTTATCATTAACGAGGTGCCTTTCAGATGGAACATACCCTCTACCGAAAGCAACGCGTAAATCGATTTGCTTTTGCATAGGAACAGTCACTGTAAAGATATGGTGATTAGGGTTAACCACCTCGAAGATTCCATTTTCTACGATATCACCCAAGCGTACATCATACTGTCCGTTGCCATTGTCAATATCTTCCTGCGTAACTTCCAATACTGTAGTCAACAGTCTCTGATTTCTCGCATTCGGGGTATCTTCCATTGGAAGTTTGCGAAGTTTAGCTCCCTTGATATTGAGAACAATATTAGTCATATCTTCTACAATACCATCGATTGCCATATATTCGTGGGCAACGCCTTCGACACGCACACCTATAATCGCCGGAGCTTCAAGAGAAGTAAGCATCAGTCTGCGCAGGGAATTACCCAGGGTATGTCCAAATCCTCTCTCAAATGGCTCAGCGATAAAGCGAGCGAAAGTGCCTGTTGCTGTTTCGTCATCAACAACGATTTCATTTGGCATCTCAAATCTGCCGTACTTAACACTCATTTAGTTTCTCCTAAAAGTGACTGTTTTTGATCCCAATGCGGTTGGGGAACAATAAATTTATCTAATTTACACTCTGCGTCTTTTTCTTGGACGGCATCCGTTATGAGGTACAGGCGTACGGTCACGAATTGTTGTCACTTGCAAACCTGCGCTAATGATTCCTCTTACCGCTGATTCCCTTCCTGCTCCAGGCCCACGTAAATTAATTTCAACTTCTTTCATTCCGTAGCTAGCTGCTGTTTTGGCTGCATTTTGTGCCGCGACAGTTGCTGCAAAAGCTGAAGACTTTCTTGAACCCGAAAAACCTACTTTTCCAGCAGAGGCCCAAGAGATCACTTTGCCTGTAGGATCTGAAATGGAAATAATCGTATTGTTAAACGTCGCCTTGACGTGTACAACTCCTGATGCGACATTCTTAACGACTTTTTTCTTAGTCTTTACCGCGCCTTTTTTCATTGATTGCTTAGCCAATGTTATATTCTCCTGTTATTACTTCTTCTTACCGGCTACTGTTTTCTTTTTACCTTTGCGAGTCCTTGCATTGGACTGGGTACGTTGACCACGCACAGGTAAACCGGTTCTGTGACGCATTCCGCGATAACAGTTGATACTGATCAAGCGTTTGATGTTGTTTTGAACCTGGCGTCTTAAGTCCCCTTCAACAACATAATCATTTTGCAAAAGGGAATTGATTCTCGCGATATCGTCTTCGGTCAGTTCTCTGGCCCTCATATTGGGATCCAGCTTCAACTTTTCAATGACCTCTTTTGCTCTAAAAGGACCAATGCCGAAAATATATGTTAAGCTAATGATCAACCTTTTGTTATCAGGAATATCTGTTCCGATCACACGAGGCATGTGTTTCTCCTAATCGTTCTAAAAATATCTAAAATTTTAACAAAGTTTCCACTTATAATCAAATGGAATCCAAGAGCTTACTTAAGTAAGCTCAATCTATTTTTTACCTACCTCGAACCCTTCCCTTTTTCATGAAGCCTTCATAGCGCTTCATGAGTAAGTGAGATTCGATCTGTTTCATAGTATCAAGCACAACTCCAACAAGGATAAGAAGCGCTGTACCACCAAAAAAGTAACTAATTGTTTGGGAAACCCCTAAAATTCGGCCTGTGATTGTTGGTAGTATGGCAATCAAAGCAAGGAATAGGGCTCCAATAAGTGTGATCCTGTTCATCGTATGTTCCAAATATTCCTG
>CAZWOB010000061.1:0-12366 GCA_964635295.1 uncultured bacterium | reverse complement strand
GATAGACTATTGTCAAAATTTGCCTAGGTGGTGGAATTGGTAGACACGCCAGATTTAGGATCTGGTGCAGCAATGCGTGTAGGTTCGAGTCCTATCCTGGGCATTTTCCCCCTTTAATCTTTATATGGCTTTTTACATCTATGACCCCAAAGGTTTCAGACACCCTTACCATCCAGATTGGAGGGAAGTCAGAAGGGTAGAAGAAACAAGGTCTTCAACAGAAAAAAAATCACTCCGCAACGACCGCTTCGCAGAAGCCATTAAAGGAATGCGCGATGCTCCGCGCTGGAAACTCACAAAACAGGGCGGTCATCAACTTCTCGCCCGACACTTAATGAAAACAAACGTTAAAACGTTGACTCCCGACGCTTCTCTGTATGAAGCATGGAAATTTTTCTGTGAACACCGTTTCCGTCATGTTCCTATTGTCAATGAAGCCGGGCATCTGGTCGGCATCCTTTCCGATCGAAAACTCCTCCTGGAGTCTTCACTGATCAACCCCTCACCTAAGCATTCATCCGATGCAAAAATTAAGGACATTATGGTCTCCCATGTTCTGACCGCACATCCTGATACTGAAATGAGCATCGTTGCGAAAATTATGATCAATGAGCGGATCGGCTCCATGCCGATCGTCGATGACAAAGGCCAGCTTGTCGGTATTCTCACACGAACGGACATTGTGCGGACATTAATTAAAATCGAAGATTTCGAGCCCAAAGTATGAGACAAAGTATCGTTGCTCTCGTTTTCGATCAAAATAGCGACAAAATACTGACGATCAAACGACGGGATGTTCCGGTATGGGTATTGCCCGGCGGAGCATTGGACCCCGGGGAATCGCCTGAAGAGGGTATCGTCAGGGAAGTTTTTGAAGAGAGCGGTCTCAACGTCGCCATCAAAAGAAAAATCGCCCGCTACACCCCGATCAACAAGCTTGGCACAGTTACCCACTTCTATGAATGTTCCATCCGATCAGGTTCGCTGCAAACGGGAAACGAGACGGCAGATCTTGGCTTCTATTCTGTTTCCCAACTACCAGAAGTCTTTTTCCATATCCATCGCGACATGATTGAAGATGCAGTCAAGAACCACGCACACACGCTCGAGAAACCTCTGGACCAGGTCACTTACTGGGGACTTTTTCGATATTTCCTGCGTCATCCCATCCTGGTCTTACGATTCGCCCTTTCTCAAATAGGACTTCCACTCAATAAAAAACCCTAACTCACCGGCAATTTCAATGCCAAGTCAATTAGGGTCGGAAAGATCACTTAACTGTATGACCAGTGTTATGATACGCCCGGCTATGGAGCCGAACTGATGTCTTGTGTCTTGTTTACAACGGTCACACAGTTAAGTTTTCCATGCATATTGACATCTAGTTGTCATATAACTTAAATTTTATAGTGAAAACCGCTATTTATTTTCAAAGGATTTTTTTATTGTTACCAAAACCCAGGTTCCTTAGATGTTTAGAAGAAGTTTTCATCCATTCATGGTGGGTGTTTCTATTTTCACTGATATGCTACACTTGGCTGGAGTATGAAAACAAACAACAGCAAGTGGTTTTTCAGGAGCTTTCCCATCAACTCATGGACTTGAAAAAAACAAAACTAGAAGCCCTTCATCAACATGACCAGTTGATCAAGCAAATCAACAGTCAAAGCGACCCTGCCTGGGTTGAACTTACACTCATCAAAGTCTTAGGGCTTGTTCCAGACGACCAAACGAAAATCTATTTTTCCAATGAGAAAGACTAAGAGATGTACGACACCCTCTTTTTGACCTCGTCCATTATCATTTTGACAATGTTGTCAGGATACTTCTCCGGATCTGAAACAGCACTGTTTTCTCTTTCCACATTGAAATTGAAAACGTATGAAAAAGATAAGGACACGCGTAAACGTCTGATCGCCTCCCTCCTGAAACATCCCCGGGATCTGCTCGTCACCGTTTTCATGTTGAATACGTTAGTGAATATCTTGCTTCAGAATGTCACTTCCCACATGTTTGGTGAATCGGCAGGCTGGGATTTAAAAGTTGGAGTTCCATTGGTCCTGACCCTTTTCTTAGGCGAGATCATCCCTAAGAATTTCTGCATGGACCACAATGTCAGAGTTTCCTATTTGGTCGCACCTTCGATTAATTTTTTTCATCAATCGCTGAAACATATCAGAAAAGTCACCGTAGCGGTTACCCAACCTATCTCGAGGATCATGTTCTTTTTCCTTAAAAGGGAACAAAGCATTTCAAGAGATGAACTCGAACACGTATTGATCACCTCAGAGGAGCATGGGGTCCTTCACCCGGATGAATCGTCTCTTGTATGGGGATACCTGAAATTTCAACACACGACAGTGAAAGAAATCATGGCCCCAAAAGAAGATGTCTTGTTTTTCGACCTGAATGAGCCGATTAAAAAGCTCATCCACCTCTTCGTTGATGAAGAGTGTTCACGGATTCCTATTTGCGATGGAGAATTGGACAAAGTGGTCGGAATCATGCACTCCAAACAGTTTTTCCTGTATCATGACCAACTCAAAGAAAACCGCGACCTCAAACCTTTTACAAGCAAGCCTTTCTTTGTTCCGGAAACAACGCTGGCAAAAACCCTTCACAAGCTTCTTGACGAAGCGAATGAGGTGCTTGCCCTAGTCGTCGATGAATATGGGTCAATCGAGGGACTGGTCTCAAGGGAAGATATTGCCGAGCTCGTTGTTGGAGACATCACTGACAGAAGGGACCAGAAGCCCCTTTATACTGTCGCTGGAAAACATGAAATTATCGCAAGCGGAAAGCTTGAACTGATCGAGTTTAATAAGATCTTCGACTCCGCCCTTCACAGTCAGTCCAATATGGTGACCATCGGAGGATGGCTCACCGAAGAGATGGGAGAAATCCCTAAAACTGGAACACAATATACAACCGATCAGTTCCTCTTCCAAGTATTAGCGGCAGATCCCAACCGCATACGAAGGCTCTATATCAGGAAGATCCACCACATCGGAGGCAACCAATGATCGCCTCTGCATTTTGGTGGCTCCTTTTAAACTTGTTCTCAATCGTTTTGCTAGCCTTTTACTCCATGATGGAGATGGCTTGTGTCTCATTTAATAAAGTCCGCCTGCATTATTACGTCTATCAGGGTAACCGCCGGGCAAAAATGCTTAACTTCCTTCTCCATCACCCCTTTCGCCTCTTCGGAACTACACTGATAGGCGTGAACGTGGCAATGGTGATCGGATCTGAGTGCGCAAGGGAGTTTCATGCAGCAATAGGCCTCAGTCCGGACCTGGCCCCTCTCTCTCAGGTGATTCTCGTTGTCATCTTTGGCGAACTGGCGCCGATGTTTGCCGCCAGACACTACGCAGAACACGTTGCCATGTTGGGAGTTCCCCTGGTTTACGCAACTGCACGCGTCCTTACCCCTGTTCTATGGCTGGTTGGCTGGGTGTCGAAGATCACCAATTATCTTTTTAAGGGGAAAACTGAAAAGATCAACATGTTCCTGAACCAGGAAGAACTCCAAAAAATCCTTGAGGAACATGGAGAAGATGCAATAACAAGTGAAAATCAGGAGATCAATTTAATCACTAAAAATATCTTCCGATTAAGACATTTGACCGCAAACGATGTCATGGTACCCCTTCATGTGATCCCTCGCCTCCCCTCAAATGCTTCCGTGACGCAAATGAAAGAACTTGTTAGGCAGACGAATACTGATTTTGTGCTGATCTACTACAAAGAGTATAAGCACATTGTCAGCGTAGCATTTCCCAGGGATTATTTGAGGGTTGCAGAGACAAAGAGGGTCAGAGACTATGCGCGGCAGCCGTGGTTTGTTACGGAAACAACTCCGCTCACCACGATTTTACAGCAGTTCCAAAGGAACAATCAGTCTGTGGCAATTATTTTGGACAAGCATGGCCAAGCCAAAGGTTTAATCACCTTGAACGACTTACTTTCTGAAATATTCGGCGATACCCCAAGTTTACAAAGCAAAGACAAAAGCCCTGTCTTGATCGAGCGTACGTTTTCAGGAGAAACGACTGTTGAAGAATTTAACAAGCAATTTTCCATTAAGATTAATGCCGATGAAAATGTGACACTCTCTGAGCTCATGAAAAGCGTTCAAGGCTACCTCCCCGAACGTGGAGAAACGGTCTATATCGATCCTTTTGAGCTGACAGTGAAAGAAGCGTCATTAATGGAAATTAAGAGCATCGTTGTAAAGACACGAGTTCATTGACAACCTTCACAATAATGTCAACCGCCCGATCGATCTCTTCTTCCGTGGTATGGCGGGAAAGGGAAAAGCGGAGCGACGACCGGACGCGGCTTAGCGGATAGCCCATTTCCAGCAGGACGCGGGAAGGCTCCAGTCCTCCGGATGAACAAGCAGAGCCGTGAGAAGCTGCAACCCCTGCGAGATCAAGCTTCTGCAGCATTGTCTCCCCATCAACTCCGGGAAAGTAGAGATTGCTTGTATTGACAACCCTTTCCCCCTCACCGTTGACTGCAGCCCCTTCAATCCTGGATAATATTTGCCCTTCAAAACGATCTCTAAGCTTTCTCATCCTGATCAACCCTTCGGGGAGCTCATCCTTCAACAAGGACACCGCTTCTGCAAGTCCAACGATTCCCGGAACGTTCTCTGTCCCCGCTCGTCTGCCAAACTGATGGCCGCCGCCGGTCATATGAGGAGTCAGCTTAAGCGACTTGCGCACAAAGCACACTCCAATACCGAGGGGGGCATGCACTTTCTGGCCGCTGAATGACATTGCAGAGACCCCTGCAGGAATTTCGATCCTCTCTCTTCCAAATTGGGCGACTCCGTCAACAAAAAAAGGCACACCTGCCGCATGAGCAATGGCGGCTATCGATGCGATATCGGTCTTTACTCCCGTTTCATTGTTCACAGACATGATGGCGATTAATCGGGTATCCGGTCTTAGCGCGGCTTTCACATCTTCCGGGCTTGGTGCGCCTACCAACCCAGGCTTTAAATAGGTCGCCTCAATTCCCTGTTTTTCCAATATCTTTACCGTTTGATAAACGCAGGAATGTTCAGCGGTTGAAGTGATGACATGACCTGAACTATGGCCATTGAAAATCCCGCGGATCACCAAATTCGCTCCCTCGGTCCCTCCCGAAGTAAAGATCACCTCGTCAGGTCTGACTCCTAGATATTTGGCGATACAATCTCTGGATTCTGTATAATATTTCTTTGAATTTCGACCGAATTGATGAATGCTCGAGGGGTTTCCGACCACATCTGTCATGTAATCAGTGACTGCCTCGATAACTGAAGGCGCTACGAATGTATTGGCGTTATGATCGAGATAGATGGGCTTGTTCATCTGCGGTTACCTCCAGTAAGATCACCGTAATATTATCAAGGCCTCCTCTACGGTTGGCCGACTGAACGAATAGTTCCGTTTTATGCTCTATATCAGTTGAGAGATTTAAAATCTTTTCTATTTCTTTATTAGAGAGTAAATCTGATAAGCCATCAGAGCACATGAGGATGATATCACCGGATTTAATGTCACAGGAGCTGATGGACGGAACCACATGAGGTTCTGTTCCAACTGCTTTGGTAATGATATTTCTCTGGTTGAATTCAAGGGCTTGACGTTTATTCAGCTCGCCAAGTTCAATTAATTCTTGAACAAGAGAGTGATCATCGGTCAATTGCTTGATCTTGTGGTTTCTGAACCGGTAGATGCGGCTGTCACCCACATGGGCATAAAACAGCTGATCGTCAACAAATAGGCCGCAACAGATGGTTGTTCCCATTCCTCTGAGCTCCCGATCAGCTTTAGCCAGGCGAAATACGCTGTGATTGATCTCTTTGATCGTATCTTTCAGGAAATCTTTGGCATTGATGGATGTCAGGGTTTTTTGGTTTTCCATGACGAGCTGGGCATACTTATCCACTGTCTCCTGGGCAGCGATCTCACCGGCGGAATGCCCTCCCATGCCGTCTGCTAAAACAAAAATATTTTGCTCAGGAATTACCTTCCAGGCATCTTCGTTATTTTCCCTGACCTGACCTGTATCTGTCAGACCGGAGGATTTGAAGGTATATTGTCTCGTCTTAGCAGTCATGATTTTCAGAAAATTCTAACACAAATATGATTACTTTTCAACTCATTCGAGTTGAACTGCTTCATCGTCGACTGCGTCTGGCTCAAATTCAGATCGTTCCCTCGCCTAAAATTTAAATTTTGAATCACGATCGGTATAAAAGAACGACATTGACTGTGTTAAAAACAACATGCAAACCGATCGGCGCCCATAGATTTCGATGTTTTTCATACAAAAGACCTAAAATATAAGAAAGGATGAACAGTGAAAACAAATATTCAATATTGCTCCACCCTTGCTTGGTCGAGAAATGAAAAGCGGCAAAAATGATGGAAGTCAGAACAATCGCAAATTTCGCATGAAGAAAACGGCGTATCCATCCCTGCAAATACCCGCGAAATAGCAATTCTTCGGCAATCGGGACCAGACCGATCACGCCTACTGCCATTAACACCGACATCGCCGGGTTTTCTAAACTTAATTTTAACGCTTCCACTGCAACTTGATCGACTTCTGTGATATTGAACACTAGCTGTTGAACTATCCGAATCAACTGTCCTACGGCAATGACAATGGGATAGCCGACAAAAAAGGATAGCATCCCGTAATACGCAGCTTGCCATGAAGAAACTGTGCCGGTCGACCAGATCGATTCCCTTGTCTCTTTATCCGTTAGTTTAGCCGTGAAAAAAAAGAGGGTCAGGCAAGCCAGGTACATCGAGTAGATAAGAGCCCACCCGGTCGCATTCACGCTGTTAAACGGGCCAAAAAAGACTTTAAAACCGTAAACGATCGTCAAAGGTGCAACGACTAAATGCACCCCTATAAAAAACAGGAACGCGCCAAAAAGGTCTCTGGAGGCAATTCTGCCTTCCCACGGTAAACCTTCAATTTTGAAAAACTTCTTACTTCTTGCGATCGCCAGTGAAAAGAGCGAAATCGCCAGAAACAGCACGAAAATGTAGATTTTATCGTTTAAAGACATTTCTATGTTTTTATCCAGCCTTTAAAGGTTTCTTTCTGTTGATTCAACCATTTGTCTCCGGTAGGATCAACAACGATCTGGCTTGCGATCTCTTCAACTCTGGGACTGGTCTGATATCTGAAATGGGGCTCAGGATCGGCGACAATATTTGCGATCAACTCCGCAACCTCCTCCGGTGGCTGCCCTTCTTTCAATATCCCTTCCATTCTTTTCCGATAGCGCTCTGTAAAGTCGCCATAAGGACTTTCTCCTTGATCTTCTCCGATCGCCATCACATCGGCAAACTCGGTTGCTGTAGCGGCCGGCTGTACAACGCAGACATGGATATTCCAGTGAAAGAGCGTGCTCGCAAGCGATGCTGAAATCGCCTCAAGCGCGTGTTTGGTCGCGCAATACCATCCCATTCCAGGGTTGCTTGCAATTCCTGCGATGCTGCTGAGATTAATGATCTTTCCGCTTTTCTGCTTCCTCATCTGAGGTAACGCCTCCTTGATCACTCGCATGACCCCGAACAGATTCACATCGAACTGCTTCATCACTTCCTCCTCCGAAGCTGTATCGACCGGAGAGAGCAGGCCGTATCCGGCATTGTTGATCACACAGTCTAAGCGCCCTTCCTTTTCAATCACTGAAGAGACCGCTTGATGGATGGACTTGGAATCTGTCACATCAAGCTGGACCACCTCAACCATCTCCATTGGCTCAGGTTGGCGCATCGTTGCATAGACGCGATGCCCCCTCTTGGCAAGTTCCATTGCGGTTAATTTTCCGATTCCCCGCGAACTTCCCGTGATCAAAATGACTTGACTTTGCATCCTTTCACCCCTACATTTCATTACTTAATGTATATCTGAAAGAGGGGTTATGAGTACAACGATAATTGCCATTCGTCATGCGAAGCCAAAGAGCGAGGGGTACGCTGACGAGAAGCTACGCCCCCTACACGAAGAGGGAATTGCAACGCAGCGTACAATGACACAGCACATTGCTGACAAGGGATATGCGCCAACCAGCATCTATTCATCACCTATCCTCAGGGCCGTACAAACCGCCGAGATCCTCGCGGAAAAATTCTCTCTGGACGTCAATCAGACTGAAGCTTTGGGGTACGCGCTTGACCGGTCTGCTTTGCTTTCGTTAATCCCGCCTCCGGACAATAACCAAACGCTCGTTCTTGTCGGTCACGCTCCCAATCTTGCGGAATTTATCAATGACTTGGTCGGAGAGATGGTCCTTCCCGAAGGCCTTTCTAAAAGCGGCACTGCCATCCTTTCATTTGATGAGCAGCCCGGATTTGGCAAAGCCACATTTGTGGAGTATCTCAAACCATGAAGCTAAAAGATAAGATCGCACTGGTTACTGGCGGGACACGTGGAATTGGTTTTGAAATCGCCAAGGCCCTTCACGAAGAAGGCGCCCATGTGGGGATCACAGGCCGGCACCCGGATACTCTGGAAAAAAGCAGGGAAGCGATCGGCAGTCGGTGCCAGTCATTTGTCTGCGATCAAAGCGATCCCGACTCAATCGAAAAAATGGCAGATTCAGTTCTTGAAAATCTTGGCGTTCCTGATATTCTAGTCAATAATGCCGGTTGTATGAGGAGCCAACCTGTCACTGAACTCTCTCTGGAGCTTTGGAACCAAGTGATCGGTACAAACCTGACAGGCGTCTTTTTGACCACAAAGGCATTTTTACCGGGCATGATCGAAAAGAACCGCGGTGACATCGTGATGATCAGCTCAATGAGCGGGAAGAAAGGAGATCCCGGCGCCTCCGCTTATGCAGCGAGCAAATTCGGTCTGCAGGGATTTTCGCAATCATTGATGCAGGAGGTGAGAAGACATAATATCCGCGTGATGGTGATCAATCCCAGCAGGGTTGACGTCTCCCCTGATCCTAAAATCGATGATGGCGAGGGTTTAACGCTCCATGCAAAAGATCTGGCGGCGACGGTCGTTCATTTGACGACACTCCCCGGTCGTACGACGATCAGGGATATGGACGTTTGGGGGACCAATCCATTCTAAATCGCATCAACATTGCCTGTGATCGTTGTCCTACCTCTATTTTTATACTGAAGTCCAACTTGAGCGATCAGATCCAATGTCCCATTAATAATCGTTCCAACGACGGGAATTAAAGCCACGAATATCCGAACGGCAAACCAGGCTTTCAACTCTCTATCAGAAGTTGTTCTCATGGCAAGTCGGTAAGAGATACCGAGGTTTTGCAGTTTGTCCGGATTCTTCATGATTCCGGCAGCCAGAACGCGCACAGCCTGAACTGTCCCATAAAAAGGAATCAGGGTTTGATTTTTAAGTTTATTAAATTCCTTCCACTGGAGTTTTGAATTGACTTCAGAAAATTTCCCTATTGACTTACACGCGACACCAGTCCCAGATTTTCCATGTGTATTTTGGCTCATCCTTCCATATAACTGGCCAAAGAATGGCGTTGTTATCGCACAACCGTTACATTTAGGAGCACTTGCTGCTTGTCCCATAATCGTTTAACCTCTTTTAGTTTCGATTAAAGTGAATATCATAATCCATTTGAAAACAAATATTTACCGTACATTCTACCTTAAAAATACCATCAATGAATAAGCAGACCATACCTGATAAAAATTCCGGGCACCTCCTTATCTGAAAACCTAATTTTGAAACAGGATCGGTATAGAAGCTGTCTACAGCACTCTATTTCATTTATATTCGAATAGTTATTTGAAAATATTTCCCTCTCTGCTATCAAGTACTCTTTGACTTATTATTGATTGCGGAGGACACATGACGCGTAGAATTCATCTCATCACTATCTGCGCTTTCATCTTTAACATTCAGCTATTAACGGCTGACCAGTGTGGAAGCAGCTGGCTGTCGACACCTTCAAACCAACCTTGCATGGTTTCATGCAATTCCACATGGTGCCCTCCCGCCAACACGCCCCGTGACAGCAGCTCCCCTTGCGACTTTGGATGCGCCCGGCAGTGCGGATTCAATGCCGGAGCCGACGTCCTTTACTGGACAGTCTGTCAGAGCGACCTTGATTTCGCAGCTGATAGCACCACAACAGATGATCCTCCAGACCTGTTAGGACTTGGCGATACCCACTTTCTTGACTATGACTGGTGCCCTGGCGTACGAGGTTATTTCGGAATTGAGATATTGGGAGTTGGCCTTACAGGCGGCTATACCTGGATCAAGAACAAGGCGACAGGATACAAAGATTACACCAATGTGGACGCAGTGCTGGTCGCTTCCCTTCTACACCCGAATACAGGCCTTGCCGATGCAACGATTGCAGACGGTGTCCTCGATAGTTGGTACCAGGATGCGGAACTCGTCTTCTCCAAAGAGGTGGAGTTTTGCGACGATAAATTGATCCTGCGCCCTTTTATCGGTGCCAGATGGGTAAAGATCAAACAGGATCTAGAAGTGACCTATGAAGGCGGCGATTTCGTCGACAATGCTGAACAGGTCAGATGGGACTCTACGGTTTCGGGTTATGGAGCGCATGCAGGCTTCGAACTGTTCTATCGATGGGTATGTGGAATCGGCATGTACGGAAAAGTTGCCGGCAGCATCATAGGTGCGGATACCGATATCGAACATCTCCAGGTATCCCTTGATTCAACCGGTAATGACCTGATTCCGCCTACGATCCAGATAACGGAACATCAGCATGTCTGCGTTCCGGGTTATCAAGTGCAGGCAGGGTTCACATGGGGATACTGCTGCAGCGACCGTTATTACTTTCGTTTCAGATTAGGCTACGAATTCAACCAGTGGTTGAATATTCCGGAAGTTCGCCGCTACCACTTCGAAAATGTCGCAGTCTCTGATGTGGCTACAGATGGTCATTTTGCCCTTCATGGCGGGACCTTCGGATTTGATTTACGTTTTTAAGGAGGATTTAAATGAAAAGACACATCACAGAACTGTTCTCAGTGTTTCTCCTGTGGGGCATGAGCGTGGAGGCCGGTACCTGCACAAATTGCCCGTACCAGGAAACTCCGGTTTATATGCCCTATAAGACCTACAACAGGCCCTGTAACTCAAACAGTTGCGACAGCGGCTGCCAGACAAACGACCCCTATTGCTACGCATGCAACCAGGTTTGCCCCGACGAATGCCACTTCTTTCTTGGCGCTGAAGGACTCTGGTGGACCGCATGTGAAAACGACCTCGATTTTGCCGCGGATTTCGATGCTGCGACAGCAGATATTCTCGGCGTAGGAAAAATCCACTTTGCCGACTACGACTGGAATTGGGGCGTCAGAGGCTGGATGGGATGGAACTGGTGCTGCGGTTGGGACGCGACAGTTTCCTACACCTGGTTTAAAACTGACGGAGATAAATTTGTCGATACTACAGAAGAAGATATCAGCCTGATCGCTTCCACTCTCCATCCCGATACAGGTCTCACAACTGCAGACACGGCAACGATTACTCTCGATCTGAAGTATCAGGCGGCGAACGCCCTTTTTGGACGTACGGTCAATTTTTGTGGAGACACCTTGGTCCTACACCCTTTCATTGGTTTTCATGGAATCATCCTCGAACAGGAGCAGGTCTATCTCTATGAAGGGGGAGATTTTGGCACAGGCAGCACGGCAACCCCTGCAAGAGTGACATGGGACTCTAAGCTCAAAGGTGCAGGACTGATCGGTGGAGCGGACTTTAACTTTTCATCATCATGCGGATTGGGAATCCTCGGAAGCATCGGAGGGTCTGTCTTGGCCTCAAAAGCCGATGTAGAGCATCTTCAGGAAATTTTAGATATTACAGGCAATGTCAACGAGACAGATATCGCTCTGGATGAAGATCAGTGCATCTGTGTTCCCGGCCTGCATGTTAAAGCCGGATTTGGTTGGGATTTCGATTGTGGGGGCTGTTTGTTAATGGAATTACATGTTCTGTATGAATTTAACAGCTACTTCAACACCCCTCACCTGAGAAGATATAGCTTCAACAACGTTGCTGTTTCCAGCTCAGGAACTTCGGGAAATGTGACCTTGCAAGGGATCACCGTCGGCGCATCGATCTTTTTCTAAATGGTGAGTTCTTGAATTCTAAAACGCAAGTAGATGGAATGACTTATTGATGTTGTATCATTGAGTCATTCCATTATCATTTGGCAATCTGCGTCATAGATTTTTAAGGATCAATCTTTGTGTCTTTGTTACTTTGTGTTTAATATCTTTCCCTTTTCACAAGACGCTCATGATAATAATAAACACAAAGGCTGTAGAGTAGGGAGGGCGTTACCCCTCCCCCTCATCAAACCGG
>CAZWOB010000060.1:1908-12491 GCA_964635295.1 uncultured bacterium | reverse complement strand
CGCGTCTCGCCGAGCTGTCTAGGGGCTAGCTCGCCGCGCGCGATTACCTAATGTCTCAGCAGTGAAACCGATTATTCATACTGCGTAACGATACGAACGATCGAACGATAAGAACGATATGAAATTAGAGTGGATATATCGTTACTATCGTTGTTATCATTAAGTTGTCTTTCGACCAATGACAATGTGAAACCCAATTCTCTAATTAGGAGCTGAATAATCTTGCTCATTTGCCAATAAGCGAAAATTCGGCTAGCCACGGGATAAGCTGTTTGATCAACAGACCTGTTGGCAATGATGTGTCTCGAGAAAGATTTTTCACTATTTGAAGCTGTACGACATTGGGAAACAATTTACCAAAGTGCCGAAATCCGGAGGACGGCTTACCATTTCCCATTTTCACTTCGATAAGATGCGAGGGAATTCCATCCAAATTCACGAGAAAATCCAGCTCACGTCCATCTTTAGTCCTCAAATAGTGCAAAGCCCCCTTGATCCCCTGGGTGTCTTCGAGAAAATGCAGTTCCTTCTTCAATGCATTTGCTACAATGTTTTCTAAACGTGCTCCTTCCTCTTCTATCAACGCATGATCATAGAAATAAAACTTGGGTTCTTTTTTCAAAGAACGCGAAATATTATTGCTGTAAGGGGTAACACGGTGAATAATATAAAGATTTTCGAGAAGTCTCAACCATCGTTTAACAGTATTGGGATCACGATCAAGATCCCTTGCAAGATTGGCATAAGAAACTGTTGATCCAGCACGCTGGCTTAAAAGCAATACAAGAGTTTCTACAGATTCAATATCACGCACTGAAGATAAATCAATCAAATCCTGCCTTAAAATAATATCAATATGACTCCGACGCCAACGTCTATAGTAGGTTGCGTTTCCTTTTAGAAAGGGTTCTGGAAACCCACTGCAATGCCATAATGTGTCGAATCCATCCTCTAATTTAACATCCAAAAATTGATGTATTTCTTTTAAATCAAGGGGATGCAGGCGGTATTGGAAATATCTTCCAGCAAGATAATCACCAACTCTCTTATGAATATCAAGTTTTGCACTTCCCGTGGCTAAGATTTGAGGAGGAATCCCTTCCGTATCAAATATCCCTTTTAACCATCTTTTCCATTGTTTCATTTTGTGGAGTTCATCGAAAATGACCAGCTCTTTTGATCGATCCCAGCTTTTTTGTTGGATAGCAAGCCGATCTTCACTTGAATCGTAATTAAGATAGTCAAATTTACTGTACAATTGCTTTGAAACAGTGGTTTTACCCGTTTGCCTTGGCCCACTGATCAAAACAATTTTTTGGGGAAGATCCCCAAGAATGTACTTTTGTAAGTTTCTCTTCATATCGACCATTGTGACACGTATTCCGTAATGGTCAAGACTAAAACGGAATACGTGTCATTATGGCCATACATTAGGATAGATGATAGAGAAGGATACCGCCAGCGACAGCGACATTAAGAGAATCCAGATTTTGACTGATAGGAATCGTTACAGCATTCCCCATAGAGAGCACCTCATCTGACGGACCATGGGCCTCGCTCCCTAAAACAAGCGCTAATGAGGATAACATGGGTACTTTGGAAACCTCTTGTCCCTCAAGATCAGCGATCAATACACTTATCTCAAGCTCTGAAAGGAGTGTTTTCAGTGATTTAATATCCCCTGATACAATTGGTAAATGAAATACAGCACCCTTTGAAGCACGCACAGCCTTATCGTTGTAGGGATCGCAACAATCTCCCAACAGAAAGACCCCGTCCCAGCCAAACGCAAGAGAAGTACGGATCAATGTCCCTAAATTCCCGGGATCATTCAGATTTTCCAAAACCAGGAGACGCCTTAGCTGTTTTGGCAGTTCGAGCTTGGGAATCTCCACCTCCGCTAAAATTCCTTCCGGAGACTTAACACCGGAAATTTTCTGAATAATTTCAGGTGTGACAGTGAAAGCTTCCGCATTTTCAGGCAACGAAAGGTGCGTTTCCTTTCCCGTGGTCAATAACGTCCGGACAAGCCCGGCATTTTCCACCACCAGCTTCCTCCCCTCGATCACCACAGAGCCCTCACGCAAACGCGCTTTCCGCTCTTTTCTCAATTGGACCAGCCGTTTGACCAAAGGATGCTGCAAACTGGACAACGTCTTCATTCGTCGTTCCACACGGGCTGTTTTTTCAAAAGCGACAAGACCTCTTCAGTTTGATGAAGATCGTTGGAAATCGCCAGCCTTTCCGCTTCCCTCATCAACTTACCCATCTTGATTCCAGGAGAAACTCCCTCTTCGATCAATGTCGACGCTGAAACTAGAGGCGATTTGTTGGCGACCCTCTCAATATGCACCTTCAAACGGTCCATTCTTTCGCGATGTTTATGAAGTTGCTGCCCATTTTCCCTTGCGCAGACAACCTCTAAGACCGAGTCCACCTGAGGATGCGCGTACAATGGCACCCAGTCTGCGTCCTGCTCGCTTCGCTGTTGACGCAGCTGATGCGTGTATTCGACAAGCTTGATCTCTTTATTGCTCACTTTCAAGTAGTAGCAAAACGCGACCTGTTCTTCTAAAGAACTCTCGGGAAAAAGCTCCATCACTTTTAAAATCGATGGACAATCTAAGGGACAGCGGTTGATCACCTCGACCCGTTTTAACAGGTCCATTTCAGAGACAGATTTCAATGGAGGGAAGATCTCGTCAAGGAGTCCGACAGCGTACATCTTCAGAAGAGCTTCGCCAAAAGTCGGGTAGCGGGCCATTTTTTGCAGTTCGTGCCAGACCCTTTCCATTGCCACCGCGGGAAACAAACCGTGAGAGTGGTCTTTGATGGCAAGCTCGGTCTTTTCATCAAGATCATAACCAAAACGGTAGGTGAACCGGACTGCGCGGATCATGCGCAATCGATCTTCCTTGAACCGTTCGTGCGGGTTTCCGATCGCGCGGACGACCCCACGCTTCAGATCTTCGCGCCCTCCGACAAAATCGATTACCTGCTCTTCGATCGGATCAAAAAACATCCCATTGATCGTAAAATCCCGCCGCCTCGCATCCCCTTCCGCGTTTGTGTAAGCGCATTGAGTGGGCCGGCGGCCGTCTTCATATCCCAAATCTTCCCGGAACGTCGCCACTTCATATTGATGGCCGTCAATTAAGACCACCACAACTCCAAAACTGATGCCGACCTGGATGGTTTTTGGAAACAGCTCAACGATAGCCTCCGGTTTGGCGTCCGTTGCGATATCGATATCATCAGAGGGATGGCCAAGCAGATAATCGCGGACCCATCCGCCTGCATAATAGGCAGTGTATCCTCTTTCATTGAGGATCTTTACAATTTTTAGAGCGCCGGATTCAATCATCATATAATCATAGAGTATAGTGTAAATCTTAATAAAAATCTGCTATCCTCATTTCATCTGTAAAACTGGACAGGGCTTATTGACGATGAGCGGAAAAATACAAGTCTTAGACGACCAGACGATCAACCAGATCGCTGCGGGCGAAGTGATCGAAAATCCCGCTTCGGTTGTGAAGGAACTGGTGGAAAACTCACTGGATGCGGGAGCAACGGAGGTCACAGTCGAGATCCGCGCCGGAGGAAGACAGCTGATCCGGATCACAGATAACGGAACGGGGATGTCCGGCGAAGACGCCCTTCTTTCCCTCGAACGGCACGCAACGTCAAAAATTCGAGGGTTGGACGACATTTACGATGTCCACACCATGGGATTTCGCGGCGAAGCCGTGCCATCGATCGCAAGTGTCTCAAAGCTCACGATCCTTACCCGGTCAGCCGATGAGCCAAAAGGGACATTGATCACCGTCGAAGGAGGAAAGGTGTGCGACCGCTCATCCGTGGAAAGAGATCCCGGGACAACGATGGAAGTCGCTTCGCTTTTTTTCAATGTGCCTGTGCGAAAAAAATTCCAGCGCTCGCCCACCTACGACGCCAACGAGGTTCATAAGGTCCTCTCTTCACTTGCCCTTGCCCGAACAGATGTCAGGTTCACCCTCATCAACCAGGGAAAGACTGTCCTTAAAACAACGGACAACAACTTCAAGACTCGCGTCGAAGAGGTGTTGGGAAAAGAGTTTTCCTGCGGCCTATGCCCTCTGTCGATGGAAAAAAACAGGATCAAGCTGGAAGGAATGATCGGCCTTCCCCACTTCAACCGCCACAATCGGACCGGACAGCATCTTCTGATCAATGGAAGAGCGGTCTTCAGCCCTCTCATCTCATTTGCAGTCAAAGAAGGGTATGGCACCTCCATGGGCGCGCAAAGACATCCCGTTTTTGTCCTAAAGCTCACCCTGCCAGGGCAACTGGTCGACGTGAATGTCCATCCGCAAAAAAAAGAGGTGCGGTTGAGGCAAAGTCAGGAACTCAAGGAGATCATCATCGAAGCGGTGGAAAAGGCCCTGTCCAAAGAAACTGTTCCCGAAACAACTGTCGAAACCTCCTTTGCTCAAGCGCCGGCATTTACCTATTCCCCGCCGCCGGAGCCTGTGCATTTCCCAAAAGACTGGATGCTGAGAGAAACGGTGGAAGAGCCGATGAAGAAAATGGAAACCGCACCGCTCTTTACCCAGGAACCTGAGACCGCCTCTCCTTCGGTGCTGGCTACGATTCCCGGATACATCCTGACTAAGGCCGCATCGGACAAGCTCCAATGGATCAGCGTTCGGAACGCCCACGCGAGAGTCCTGTACGACACTTTGAACAAAAGCTACCTCCCGGCAATTCCGGTCCAGCAACTGCTCATCCCGCTCAATTTCGATTTTTCGACGACCGAGGCGGCAACAATCAAAAGCCATCTCGAAACGCTCGAAAAGTGGGGGGTGGGGATCCGTGAGTTCGGGCCGAACAGCTTCGCCATCGACGCCCTTCCCCAACTATGGGAGGAAAGGAACCTTGAAGAGCTGTTGCACGCAATCGCCAAAGAGGAAGCCGAGGTTTCCCTGAAAGACAAGAAGCATTTGGTCAAAACCGTTGTTTCATCCGCCTTCTCCTCAAATAAGAAATTATCAAACAATGAATCCCAAACGCTTGTCAATCAACTCTATAAAACACAAAACCCCCATTTCTGCCCTTTGGGGAAGCCTACTTGTGTGGAAATCGTCCACGATGAGATTGCAAAACTATTTCATACGTGAGAAAAATAAGATATGAATATTTTTAACCAAAGACTGGAAAAACTTAAAGAGCTCCTTCTTAATGAAGAGTGCGACGGGATCATCGTCGACGACTCGATCAATCTCTTTTATTTAACAGGACTTTTCCTGTCGGCTGGAAAGCTCCTTGTTCATCCAAAAGGAGCGACCCTGTTGGTTGACTCAAGATATATCGAGCTCTGTAAATCCAACAGCCCCTTCCCGGTAGAACTTTCGACAAAAAATACCGGAATGAACGACCTGATCAAAGGTTCAGAGATCAAACGTCTCGCTTTTAACAGCGACAATACCTCCTACGGCGAGTTCAAAAAGCTTGAAAGCGAGTTCGGCCACCTCAGTTTGAAACCGATCGGCAATCCGGTCCTGAAACTGCGGGCGGTGAAAGACCCCGGTGAGATTGAGATACTTAAAGAAGCGGCGGCACTTGGCTCCGAAGGCTACGATTATCTCGTGGAAATGCTAAAGGAAGGGATCTCGGAAAACGAGCTTGCGATCGAGCTTGAAATTTTTTGGAAGAGAAGAGGTTCCAAAGCGATCGCTTTCGATCCGATCATCGCATTTGGCTCCAACAGCTCGATGCCGCATTACAGGGTCGGTCAACGGAAGTTGAATACAGGGGAAGCTGTTTTGATCGACATCGGCGTCAACCTCAATCATTACCATTCGGACATGACACGCGTCGTCTTTTTCGGCGATCCCGATCCAAAAATTGCAAGCATTTACGAAATCGTCCTGAAAGCTCAGGAACTGGCGCTGGAAAATTGCCGCCCCGGAACACCGATCGCTGAACTCGACGCAAGCGCGCGCACCTATATCGAACAAAAGGGCTATGGAGAAAATTTCACTCACAGTCTGGGCCATGGAGTAGGGCTTGAGATCCACGAGCTTCCCCTGATCCGCTCTCAGAGCCCTGGCGCTGACACGCAACTTGAGGAGGGAATGGTCGTGACAATCGAGCCGGGAATCTATCTGCCCGGGATTGGCGGTGTGAGGATCGAAGACACCGTCGCTATTACCAGAGATGGATATGAAAACCTGACAAACCGATCGAAGGAACTGAGTATCATCCGATAATGTTTAGCTTTAGACAGAAAATCTTTATCACATACGTTTTCGTCTTTCTGGTCCTGATCGCCATGATGTTCCCTTTTGCCCAAAGGACAGTCAAGGACATCGTGGAAAAAGCGATGGAAGACCGCGCCCAGGAGCTGATCTTAAAAATTGAGAACGCCCCCAATGACGAAGCGTTGGTCCGCAACTTAAAAGAGCAAAAAGCCCTCATTTTCTTTCGGGTCAGCGTGATCTCCAATGAAAGGAAAATTCTCTACGACTCCCACACGAAAAGAATTCTGGGACCGAGGTTCAGCCGCGAATATGTTGTCAGCCATCCCGAAGTACTGCAAGCGTTTCGGGAAGGAAAGGGGTATGCGCAGGAATACTCTGAAATTCTGAATCAGGAATTCGCCTATTTTGCCAAAGCATTCCCCTTCCATGGAAAAACCTATGTCCTGCGAACAGCGTTCCCCCTCCAGTATGTCGAGGAGATCACGAAAGACTTCGAATTCGGGTTTTTAGGGTCTGCGATCGCGATTCTTTTACTATTCAGTATCATGACCTGGTTTATCATCAATTACCTCACCCGGCCGATCCAGCAGATCATCACAGCAGTCAAACCTTATCAGGAAGGGGTCTCCCCGACGATTCCCCAGATATTTCTAAAGCCTGAAAACAGGTCTGATGAATTCGGAAGGCTGGCAAGCACTTTGAATTCTCTTTCGATCAAGATCCGCAGCCACATTGATTCACTGACACTGGAACGGAATGAAAAAGAAGCCGTCCTGGAATCGCTTGTGGAAGGGGTGATCGCAGTTGACAACCAGAACAAGATCATTTTCGCCAACACGATGGCGTGCAAGCTTCTTGACGTCAAGCTCTCCAACATCCTGAATGAGTCATTGGAAGCGCTCCAGCAGCCGAAATGCGAAGAATTGGTGCGTACCTGTCAGAAAGAGGAAACGGTCCTGACAAACACTCTTGAGATAAAAACGCATGGCGACAAGCAATATTTCGACCTGGTGGCCGCCCCTAAAAAGAATGCAACGGGCGCTATCCTTGTCATAAGGGACAAGACCGAACACTACAAGCTGATCGAAATGCGTAAAGATTTTGTCGCCAACGCCTCGCACGAGCTCAAAACACCAATTACAATCATTCAGGGATTCGCCGAAGCGCTGCACGATAATCCCGACCTTCCGATTGAGACTTCGTCGGAGATCACGAGTAAGATTGTCCGAAACTGCATCAAAATGACCATGTTGATCAAAGACCTGCTAACTCTAACGGATATCGAGCATATCCCAGAGTCCAGGCTGCTGGAAACAGACCTTCTCGAATTGATCAACACGGTAAAAATGACCGTTCAAGACGCCTATCCTGACGCCGACATCACCATCCATGCAGACCCCGAAGAGCAATACTTCCTGCTGGCAGACCCCTATCTCTTAGAGCTGGCATTTAACAACCTCATCGAGAACGCGGCCAAATATTCTCCGCCGCCGGCAAAAGTGGACGTCTCGTTCAACCTGCAGGCTGACGGTGTCCGGATTGATATTTCAGACCAGGGCTTTGGAATCCCTAAAGAGGAACTGGAAAACATTTTCCAGCGCTTTTACAGGGTCGACACCTCAAGGGCAAAAAAAGTCGGCGGTTCCGGACTTGGATTGTCGATCGTGGAAACCATTATCGCCAAACACTTTGGAGAAATTTCTGTCGTTTCTGAAGAGGGCAAGGGCTCGACCTTCTCCATCTTCCTTCCTGCTAAACGAGAAATATAGTATATGTGTATTCGAAAAGGAGGACAACTTGACTGTGGATGTTGACGAACTGACAGATGTCATAAAAAACAGCAACCAGAAATTCCGCAAGGCGCGTGACGAGATCAGCCGGGTGATCGTCGGACAAAAAGAGATGATCGACCGTCTGTTCGTCGCCCTTCTGGCTGACGGCCACATCCTTCTTGAAGGGCTCCCGGGACTTGCGAAAACATTAGCTGTGAACTCTCTTTCAAAGGTGATCCAATGTGATTTTAAGCGGATCCAGTTCACTCCTGACCTTCTGCCTGCGGACTTGATCGGAACAAACGTCTACAATCCGAAAGAAGGGACCTTCACGGTGAACAAAGGACCGATCTTTACGAATATCCTCCTTGCCGACGAGATAAACAGGGCCCCGGCGAAGGTGCAGTCCGCCCTCCTCGAGGTGATGCAGGAAAAGCAGGTGACGATCTCCGGGGAGACCCACAAAGTCGGCAAGCCGTTCCTCGTCCTGGCCACCCAGAACCCCATCGAACAAGAGGGTACCTACCCGCTGCCTGAAGCGCAGACCGACCGCTTCATGATGAAAGTGAGGATCGGGTACCCAAGCATGGAAGAAGAGAAGGAGATCCTCTCGAGGATGGCCACTCTGGAAAAATCGCCGGAGCCGCAACCCATTTTAACAGGCGATGAGATCCTCGAAACGAGAAAAATCGTCAACCAGGTGTATATCGATGAGAAGGTTGTCGAGTATCTGCTGCAGATTGTGTTCGCTACGCGAGATCCAGGCGCATTTGGAGTCGATGCGGAAAACCTCATCATGTACGGAGCCTCCCCGCGCGCAAGCATTGGGATGACAATTGCGGCAAAAGCCTACGCTTTCCTCTCCGGACGTGCATTCGTGACACCACACGATATCAAGCAGCTGGGACACGATCTGCTCAGACATAGGATCCGGCGCACTTACGAGGCTGAAGCGGAAGAAGTTTCGCCCGATGAGATCATCGATCGCATATTTGAGAAAATTCCGGTCCCTTAGCCATGAGCGAAGCGTCCGCAGAGATCCTTAAAAAAATCCGCCATATCCAAATAACCACGACGCATCTTGCTGATGATATGATGGCAGGCGCCTGGCATTCTGCCTTCAAAGGTCAGGGGATGGAATTTGAAGAAGTTAGGGAGTATCAAACAGGCGACGATATCCGCAGCATCGACTGGAACGTAACAGCCCGAATGGACCACCCCTACGTGAAAGTATTTGGGGAGGAGAGGGAACTGACCGTTTTTCTTGTCGTTGACGTTTCGGCATCTTCCAGGTTTGGCGGCAGTCATCAACTGAAAAGGGAGCTGATCGCTGAAGTGGGCGCTGTCCTCGCCTTCTCCGCTATCAAGAACAACGACAATGTCGGACTGATCCTGTTCTCCAGTGAGATCGAAAAATACATCCCCCCTAAAAAGGGAACACGGCATGTCCTGCGATGCATCCGGGAGCTATTGGCTTTTGAACCGCAAAGCCGCGGGACCAACCTGGGCCATGCATTGGAATTCTTAGGAACGGTCCAAAGGAAAAAGGCGATCTGCTTTCTTCTTTCCGACTTTCTTTGCCCCTTGCCCGAAGAGTCTCTGAGCGTCATCGCGAAACACCACGATCTGATCGCCATTTCGTTCAGGGACCCTTATGAGCAGGACCTGCCGAACCTCTCCCTGGTCACCCTCGAAGATCTTGAGACAGGGATTCAGGCATCCATTGATACAGGAAACGCGAAGATGGTCGAGGGATATCAGAAACGGTCGCAAGAGCACCTTGAACTTCTCGATACGATCATGAAGAAAATTCGCGCTGGGGTGATCCATCTGAGCACAGACAGCTCCTACTTAAAGCCCATGCGGAAGTTTTTCAAACAGCGGGAGGTGCGCCATTGAAAACTGCCGTCCTTCTGTGCATATTTGCCCCCATTCTTCTGTTCGGGGAAGTTCATTGGACACAGGAACTCCCCGGAGGGTTCCGAGCTGCCATCCATCTCCCCAAAACCCGGATCAGTATCGACGAAAACCTGACAATCCACCTCACCTTAAAATACCCTCCCACACATGCGCCCGACCTCGACTCCGTTCGACTGAACCTTCTCAAGTACATTGGCGTTACCGACCCCCCCTTCGCTTTGAAAGATGAAGAAGTCGAAAACATCAACGAGGGCATGCTGGGGATAACGTTCTATCTGGAGCCGCAATTAGCGAATAGTCACTTCGTCAGCTTTTACGACATTCCCTTCATCCCGGTCGATGAAGATGCAGATGAAGTCAAAATCATTTTTTCCGATATATTAACGATCGATGTGTACCTCCCGGAAATCGATTCGGCCTATCAGGGGCGCTCTGTCGGGCTACTCTCTCTTACAGATCCTTTACCCATCGGCCTCAGCATTGACAACGAATTGAGGATCGACAGCCCGGACAGGATCCAAGAAGAAAAGGCACGAAGCGTATCAATCGTCCGTCACCGCTCCATTCCATGGACACAGATCATCGGAGTGTTATTGTTTTGCATGGTTCTGTTTATCGCCCGCATGCAGCCGAAACGCAAGCCGGACCC
>CAZWOB010000060.1:0-1808 GCA_964635295.1 uncultured bacterium | reverse complement strand
GAAGAAGAATGCAAGGAAGCGCGTCAAACGGCGGAACAATTCATCCAACAGCACTAGCGACAGATTTGACAACGTAAGGGGTGACCGCCTTGATGATGCTGGAGTGCCCCTGATAAGTAAACATGCGATAGCTTGCACCCTGTACCTCTTTAGGGAAAGCTGAAACAGCGCTTCTTACCATGGCATCCCCCCTTGAGGAGTAAAAAGAAAACTCCACACCAGCTCTGGCTCCTGATTTCATTTCATTGATCAAATGTCTGCATTGACTGCCGCCCCAGGTCATCTCCTCGATAAATTCTTTGGAAATTTTTTTGAACAACGGTGTGCGCAGCATCCATTGCCACACTTTTACAATCCTTGAAGGGAGTGGAGGACGAACAGTGTGCGTACCAAAGAACGGCCCTGCTGCTGCGTGCACTTTCATTGGATTGCTGAGCCCGTCAAGACATTTCAATTGTGAGGCGGCGAGAGCCGAGATTCGAGCTCCGTTGGAAACCCCGGTGAAAACAATCGGTTTGTCGGGATTCTTCATCGCCCACTGACGCACCATTTGCGTAACTTTTTCGGTGGCTTCATCTAATTTACAATTCCCTCTTCGATAAATTCTCGGCTGAAAGTACGCAAGGCTTTGTCCGAAACGGTGCTCCAAAGCCCTTCGACTGATCCCCATATGTGCAGAATTGCTGTTCAAACCATGCAGAAGGACGACCAGGGCTTTTTCCCCGCCTCCATTCTCAACAATTTCCTCACTGTATTCTCTGGGATGAAATAAATTAAAAAAGAATTTGCCGACTATAAAAAGAATATCGTTGGCCAGTCCAATTACCCTTAGAGCAACTGGAGGCACAATTGAGTTGCCTCCATTAACCTCATCCCTGTCCATGATCCATTGATGGGTTTTATTTAATCGAACACCGGTCCAGCCATTGCGGGCAAAATGTGAAAGTTGTACGTGCATCCCCTAATATTACATCTAGCTGGATAAAAAATAAACCAACCAAAACAAACATACATATACAAAATTTAAATCAGTAATGCTATTTAAATATATATTTGATATAATACTTATATAGGTATAAAAATGTCTATTCAGAAAACCGATAATTTTGCAGGAGCGGGCCCAAGCCAGGCTTCCTCTGTGTCAGATGAACCCTCTAGGTCTACTCAAACATCTACACCAGAGAAAACTGGAAAAGCAAATGGGCACAGTTTCAAATCTTTGCTGAGCAGTGGATTTCGACGGATCAAATCCATTGTTGATACTTTTTTGAAAACCCTTGACATCCTCTCCTCTTTTGAAGGCTCCCTAAGCGATAGAAAAGCAGCCAAAATGACAAAACCTTATAATCAACACATGCAGAAATTGAACACTCTTCGTGCGAATGCCCTATTAAAAAACACAGGGCGGTTCGTACAAAAAGACCAAAGCGGATTGGTTTCGACACTGAAGAACCGGAGACCAGGGGAAGGCATTACTGCTGCTATCGAAAAAAACAGACCTGCTCCTGACGGGGTCGAAGATGATCCGGAAGCGTTAACAAGAGCTGCCGAAAGAGAAAAAACGTTGGCTCGCGCGATTCCTGTTCAACAAGCTTTAGGCGATGCCCATACTGTCATCGATTCGTTAAAAGAATTGCAACAGTTGCAAAAAACAGCCCGAAAAAACCCGGACATCGTTGCATCAGGTGATCTTGAGAGGATCAATCAGCGGGTTGAAGAACTCAAACCGCTGGCGGGAGCAGTCAAAAACGCTCTCTCTTCGCCCAACTACCGCAATCTTTTCGAACGTCTATTCATACCAAATTAGC
>CAZWOB010000059.1:0-12492 GCA_964635295.1 uncultured bacterium | reverse complement strand
ATGTGCTTGGAATTTCCCCATACCTGGTCAATGGAGAGGTCTAGCTCAGGAAGATTATCGATGTTCTTCAAGTGAGGGTATTCAGTTGCCAGCAGCCAAACTTCGTAGGCGTAATTATGTTCCACGCAACCTTTGGCCGCCGTCAGGATTTGAAATAAGTCCGGCATCAGCTGGTTGGAAATAAGGGAATAGTTCCTGACAAACTTCATGAGGTTGCGCATATGGTATCCAGGAAATTCCAACGCCTCGTTTTCCTCGTAATTGTAGCCCGCCTCCTTGAACAGCTGATAGATCAACTGCTGTCTGTCGGGAGGAAACACACCGTGGTGCCCTTGGATATTATCTTCACGGGCTTCTTCATACAGCGATGAGATCCAACCGAACTCACCCAGGATTTCGCGGCAGGACTCCTCCGTGACAGTGCAGAGTTCGACCACATCCCTTTCCGCATGCATTAAATTTGGAAAGGAAGGCTGATCGATTTTGGCAAGTACATTCTCGATATGTGTCATCCCTCCTACAAAAAGGATCCTGTCATAGGAAAGTGAAAGCTCTTTCAGCCGCTTGGCCATGTAGGTTTCGCGATCAACGTCAAGACTGACCTTTTTCAGAGGGTGTTTTTTTCTGGAACTGCAGAAAATCTTGTAATACTCTTCAAGTCCGATCCTTTCGATCGCATAGGGGTCGGGAAGAGGGTCGTTGAGGTTTGGGTAATGATCGACATCAAGGTCAATGCAGTAAGCGGGTATCTGACTGTCCAGCGCGGTTCGCAGCGCTTCAAATCCGGCATCACAGGGTTCTGATAAGTAGTAGATGGGCTGATTGCTTTGATCATAGGAGATGACCACGCTGATGTCTGGCAGCCTTGAAGCGGCATGAAGAAGTTGAAGCTGCATTGTTTCAGCAAGCTCGACCGCAACGCAATCAGGCTTTATTTCGTGAAAAGCCTGATGGACGAGACCGGCCAGCTCCATCGTATAGTGCATGATGGGGATGGCGTGAATGTTGCCTTTTTGAATCGTAAAAATGTTGTTCACGGCATATACATCAGTGCTTCATCACCCAAGGTCATTACAATCGCCTGTCTAAGCAAGCTGTCCATGTTGTTCTTTCCTCCATCGATGCTTTCAATCCGCTTGGCAGCGTAGCGTGCGATGTTGATACCGTCTCTGATCGTATAGTCCTCGTTCTGTGCATGGGCATTCTGAAGGAATTTGACAACATAATCCATGATATGTTCATCGACAAAGGGAAGGTTCTCGCGCAGGATCCGTTTTTCCTCTTCCGCTTCCGGGAATTCGAGATATATCTGAGGCTGGAGACGGCTATGGATGTACTCTGGGATCTCATAAGTCGACGCGTCATCGTTCATGGTCACGCAGATGCGGAATTCAGGATTTGCAGAAACCTTGAGGCCGGCGACAATCGATTCGATATAACGCCTTGTGTCCAGCAGGGGAGCAAGGGAGGCCCATGACTTTTCACTCATCCGGTTCGCTTCGTCAAGGATGCATACTCCTCCACGGATCATTGCGGTCACAAGGGCTGATGCGACATAGCGGATTCCGCCGGATTGATCGACGACAGGCGTGATCAGGAGGTCTTCCGGGCGCGTGTCCATCGTGCACTGGTAAATGTAGACATCTTTATCAAGCGATTTGGCCGCGGCGTAGGCAAGGGTGGTCTTTCCCACTCCAGGCTTGCCGATGATACGGGGGTTGAGCGGGATGTCGTCCTGGTCGATCACAAGCCAGGCAGCAAGCAATTGGTCCATGACATCCTTTTGACCGATCCACTCAAAATCAAAGTTGTCCGGAAATCCAAGAGCGATCTCGACTCCTTCTATTTGAATGCGGCTTTCATGTTCGTTTGGATGCGCTTTGGTCATTGTTATTTTCTCCTGGCTTTGTCTGATCCGTATTTCAATCCTGCCCGGGCGATGTTCTCACGAGCATGTGGGTATAATACCTCAATTTCACCGATCAAATCATTCACTTTTTTTCGCATGGAGTTTTGTCCGACAGGGCAGCGGCACATGATCCGCGCAAATCCTTGCTGTTCAGCGAATCTGCGTATTTGGTCTTCGCCGACATAGGTCAACGGGCGGATGATCGTTTTGTCATAATCGATGAGGCGTAGTTTGGGAAGGTTCCCGCAAAACTCTCCTTTGTGCAGCATGTTCATAAGGATCGTCTGAGCATTATCGTCACGATGGTGGCCGAACGCGATCGTCTTCGAACCCAGGGCCTCGGCTGCGTCGAATAACAGTTTGCGCCTTTCCCTGGAGCAGCTGTAGCACTCCAGCGTCTCCAGCTTTTGGTGGGATTCCTTGACGACGAAGGGAATGTCGAGTTGACTGCAGATGTTAGACAGATAGGGGATGTCGACACCTGCACCGCACGTGTATTCGCCAGTAACATGAATCGCCGACAGGTTGAAATCGGGAAACCCTCTCCCGGAAATGGCCGCCAGCATAAACAACAGGGTCAGGCTGTCTTTGCCGCCGCTGAGGGCGACGGAGATGTTTGGACCTGCCATCTCAAAGTCGTAAAGGGCTTTTCTGGTGGCGCTTTCAATTTTCTTCCCTAATTTCGACCAGGGAGGTTGGGCTAATAATACAGTCATAAAAATTAATCATCATTGCAATTTCTTGCTAAATAGTTTATTCTCTAAGACATTGATAAGTCAATGAGATTGAGGAAATTTATGTCGAAAGTAGGACGCAATGATCCTTGCCCTTGTGGTTCCGGAAAGAAATACAAGCAGTGCTGTTGGAATAAGCGGTTGCCGCTTGGAAAGCGAAAATTCAAGGCATCAGTCATTAAAAGCGGGCCATTGAAACAGATACCTGATCTGATGGAAAGGACATTTGGCGACGCGATAAGCGGAGAAGCGAGCTCTGATTTGAAAGATGCATTGAAAAAGCTGGCTCCGAAGCCTGACGAAATGCCTGATATCGACGCAGGTGAATCTCTAAAAGAATATTTGAAAGAGAGCGAGAAAGCAAAAAAAAAGAAATCTGAGAACGATTCTGCTTGAGGCAAAATCTTTGTCTCTGCTATAACTTCTACTTCAAATCAGCTGGCATAGCTCAACTGGTAGAGCACCCGATTTGTAATCGGACGGTTGTGAGTTCAAGTCTTACTGCCAGCATCATTTCTCCTTCATAGGGGGTGTCGCATAGTGGCCAATTGCAAGAGGCTGTAAACCTCTCAACTTCGGTTTACGTTGGTTCGAATCCAACCACCCCCACACTTTCTCAGTTAATTAACGCTAACGCTTTTCTAAATCCTTTTTATCACACAGCCACGTATAGCTAAAGTTTTGCAAGAGGTTGCAGGTTGGAAAATTTTCCTTCAGTATGGCTGCAAAATCTACTTGTTTTGCCTCCGACCATCTATTTTGTCTTGCAAAAGTACATAGATTTATGTACAATAGAGGTTGAATACAGGGGAGAACGACATTGCCAAAAGAAAAGACAGCAGACCTAAGACGACTTGCGAAGAAAAACGGCTGGTGGAAACTAAAAGAAGGCGGATGCCATGAAATTTGGACAAATGGAATGTTAACTGAGCCAATTAAGCGATCTCCTCAAACGGGTCATGGATTGTTTAAGAAATCAAAAAAGAAATTCGAAGATTTTCCAGGGCCTGTAGAAGGAAAATTTAACAAATAGGAGCTAAAAATGTTTGGTATTGAAGGAAAGCTTTGGAAAAACCGTTCTGAAAATAGTTGGGTGATTTCCTTTCCGTCCCTTGATTCTATAACGGAGGGAGATACGAAAGAAGAGGCTCTTCGTATGGGAGCTGATCTAATTTTCACTTATCTGGAGGCTTATTTTGAAGACGAGATAAGTGAGGAATTTGAGGTAGAAGTTATTGAAGGTGAGAAAGGAAGGGTTGCTGTTATTGCAACAGATTATAAGTTATTACTCTCGCTTTTTTTGATTAAACGGCGTGAAATTTCCTCAATGAACCTTCAACAAGTCGCTACGCAACTCGGTTCACGATCAAGAAATGCTTACAAGCAATATGAGAAGGGCAGAATTGACCCTAGTTTGGGAAAACTAAGTCATTTGCTTGAAGCAGTTAATCCTAATGAGATTTTGTGTATTAATACTTTAACTTGCACAGCATAGTGAAATATGAGTATCGAATTCAACCCATTGTTAACCAAAAAGAATGGCTCTAAAAAGGAGCGCATTGTTTCAAGAACAAAAGAGGATTTGCTTTATCAGTTAAGTAAACAATACAAATTTATATGTAGGTCATTATTAAAAATATTAAAGGGTGATATGGATGAAATAGATAGACTTTCTATAGGGCTTCGAATTTTATTTCATAATACAAGGCACTCTACTGGCATTTTATCACAACTTGAAGAAGAAATTAAAATTTTTGATACATGCAAAGAAAAAGAGTTACCACCTAGTATAAGCGAGAGCAAAGAAGAAGATGTACAGCCGTATTGTGCCTTTATAGGGAATATGGTGTGTATGTCTATAGGATCTAAAGATGTTTGGCAGTTAACTCCTTCTGGTACACCTACATGGTCTAGCCCTGAGGATTGGTGGAATAAGGTTTTATTTGTAGAAAACAATGTTAGCTTTACCAGAGAAAAAATGACTCTTTCAATTGCAGATACTGATGGAGGAGCACATGTTGATAGAAAGCTAGAACATGATTATTTTCTTCTATCAAGAAAAGGTTCAACGAGTATGAATTTTTTCGTTAATTCTAACCAATTTTACCCATTTGGTCCAGAAAAGGTCATAATGCCACATATGGGGCTAGAGGTTGTTGCTTCATTTCGACGATTTTTCCCAGAAACTTGTATAGATTTTGGACTGCCAGACCTCAGTCAAAAGTTCTGATACCATCCAACCACCCCCACACTTTCACAGATAAATTACACTAACGCTTTTCTAAATCCTCTTCAGTAAAACTCAGACGATCATTACAATGTGCGTACTCAATATGCTTTTGACACTCAAGGAATACGTATCGTATGGATTCAATTAAGGAAAATGTATCATTTCAAATTTATACGACCCCTCCGTTTGATTGGCAGAATCAAACAGGAGTCGCTTGCGCCTATTTCCTGGTCGACCAAGAAATGCTCTGCCTGCAAAACTCCGATTCGAAGAAAGAAAAGAATCTTTGGGGGATTCCAGGTGGGAAAGTTGAGCCTGAAGAATCTCATAAAGATGCACTTATAAGAGAGCTGCGCGAGGAGCTGGGACTGGAACTTTCTTATAAGGATTTAGGCAGACACACCCTTATGTTTGTCAGAAAATCGAACTGGGACATCACTCTTTCGATTTTCGATATTGAGCTTATGCGAAAGCCAGTGCTTCGACTTTCTAAAGAACACCAAACACATAAATGGATTCCGCAGGGAACACATCATGACCTGGACATGAGACTGGCAGAGCATGAAGCGATCGATCATCACTTGGTGCATCGTTCATTCAAGAGCTTCTGCAAAGTCTGAAGGGTCAACCTGATGCTCCCATAGTTCTCTGTGGCGCTCGCAATATTCCTGGATTTTAACGCACATCCTGTCGATTAATGGACTGGGAGACTTCGAGTCATGCGCAGCTTCTACCAACGCCTGTAAACAGCCTCGACGGCAGATCGCGCCATTATACTTGTATCGCTTGTCAGGGTTCGGATCGGCGCTTAAATCCTTTCCTCCACCATACCATATATGCTTTGCCAATGCTTCAAATGTGGCCAAAGGGATGGGGTTTTCCGGTCTGCTTAACTCCCGGCGCGCAATCACATGTGCTGCAAAAGTCAGTCCCGAGGCGCGCCCTTGCCCTCCAAGACAATGAAACCAAACGACATGCGGGGCGGCATCTTTCCGTTGCGCAGCGACTACTGTCTCCTTGATGATGCGATAAAGACGTTTCGTTGTTTTGAGATCAAGAGCTGTATGGTCAGTCAATGGCATACGTACATAAGAGGTGTGTTTTTCGGAGAGAACAAGATCCTCTTCGGTCTGAATCGTGCTGTACCTGCGTAGTACCGGAGTGATGTCTTCGTCTATTCTTCTCGCCCAAACGGTGACTCCTTCAGAGTGGGTTTTGATGAATTCCTTTTCCTGAGCGATCAGTTCATCCAACGACAAATGCATATTTTGGTGATTGGTAAACGTATGCTGAGAAAATGGCTCACCGTCTCCAATCCAGTGGAACTCCTTCCTTAAATCAATGACCGTCACATTAACGTCAGGTCCATAGAGATGTTTAAAATGCTGCATGGCTCGCTGGAATTGCTTCCTGGAAAATGCTCCGCTCGATGCGAATGCAATATTACCGCTGTCCCTGATCGTTTCTCCAGTTGTCGTTGAGGAAAAATGACCGTTTCTGGCTTCAAGATCCTTGCAAAGCAGCCTGGGGTTCATGAGTCGGAATCGCTTAGGCAGTTTTTTACCCTCTCCATCTCTCGGATGGAAAGGGGCGCTCGCGAAGACATCTAAAAGGAAAAACCTTCTCATCCATACTTCGGAGCTCGCTCCATGCACTTTGATTACAAGTCCATACTTAGGTTCTACAGCGCCATAATGCTTCTGGCCTTTGCCAACTCCTGAGGCAATGGACATCCCCGTCCAAGGCTAACCAACGATGATTGGATTCCTGAATGAGACGCCATTTTTGATCCCTTGGTAAATTGAAAAAATCCCTTATATAACAAGAAACCAAATCGAACAAGATTGCTTTCTTGTTCATGCTATGAACCTATCCCGATAGTTAAATTTTAAATTTTGAATTCAATTAAAATAATCATTATAATAAAATATATAGGTGAATCCAATAAAGGGGGTATTTAGATGGAGGTTATCATTGCCAGAATTTTGGGGATTTATTTCGTTGCGGTCAGTATTGCGTTGATTTTTTCACCTGAAAGGGTAAAGAGAATTCATCGACAAATGATCGAGAATGAGCCTCATCTCTTTTTTGCTGGTATTCTTGCAATTTTTTTCGGGGCTTGGATCATCACAGTTCATAATATCTGGGTATTGGGATGGCCATTGATCCTAACGATCATCGGTTGGATAAGTTTGATCAAAGGGATCGCATTAATCGCTTTTCCTGGTTTTCCATTACTTTTTGGGTTTATCTATGAACGCTCATCAAATGTCTTTCGGATTTTGGGCTTGATCTGGGCGGTAATTGGGGGATTGCTTATCTATTACAGTTGCCAATAATTAACAGCCTATCCATTCTATTTCTCAAATAAGCGAGGGATAATTGATGAATCCGGTAGAAGCTGTGAGGACTGCTGAAAATCTATCTATGGTGGGGATGACTATTTCATTCGATGCTGTCCAGAAATCTTTAAAAAATGAAGCGCATTGCCATTTAGGGGGTGCCTGGCCGCTGTCTTATTTACAGAAGATCTCCAGTCCTGAAGATTATTTAAAATTAGTGCATTACTTGCAGCTTATCGAAAAGGGAATCGACTATCACGAAGGCTTCAAGGTGTTTGCTCTGACAGCAAAAATTGTCAATACGGATGAAAAGGTCGAAGCAGGCATCGTCGCTCTTTGCGAACAATATGCCAGAGACGGGGTGGAAAGAATCGAGTTGCGGACAGGACTGAAAGACTTGGGTTCCGGGCTAGAGGGATATTTAAAAGCTGTCTTTAGGGGGATTGAAAGGGGAGCCAGGGAATCAGGAATCATGGTAGACCTGTTACTCAGTCTTAGAAGAAATACCTCTAAAGATCACTGTGAGCAAACAGTCGCGCTGGCGATTAATTACTTTCGCAAAGGTGTGAGCGGTATGGACTTGTCGGGCGATTCCACTATTGGAGAAGGGGATGATGCGATCGCCGCGCTGAAGAAGGCAAAGTCTGCTGGAATGTCCGTGTCTGTGCACATGGGGGAGTCACCAAAGGAATCCCGCGAACAGCAGATGCGTGAGATCGAAGAGCTTGCTCCAGACCGAATAGGGCATGGAGTGTTTTTATGCGATGAAGCGGTCGACTGGGTGCTTTCAAAAAAGGTGCCGGTTGAAATGTGCCTCACCAGTTCCTGTAAAGTGGGCATGGTCGAGAATCCCTCCGCACACCCTGGCCTTAAGTGGCTGAAAGAGGGCCATCCTGTCGCTATCTGTACTGATGATCCTCTGATCTTCGGAGTGAGCCTTTCCGATGAATGTTATCAAGCTGCAACGCTCCTGGGCTGGAGCGAGAGCGATTTCAAGGCGTACCAGGAACGGATTGCGGGTTTATTTTTTCACCCGTGAGATGCTTAACCCGTCAAGGTCGCCGCCAATATATCCGACCAGGGTTGGAATGACCACCGATTCAAGGTTTGGGTGTTCTGATATCCTCTGATTAAACTCCGCAATCGCCTTAGCTTGCGCGTCAGTGGGGGAAGGATTCACCGTTTTTCCTCGACGGATGAGATTGTCGACTGAGATGATTCCTCCGTGCCGGCACAGTTTGATCATCGGTTCAAGATAGTCGGGATAGTGAGGCTTATCTGCATCGAGAAAAATAAAATCAAATGAACCTGAGAGGGTATCAATCATGTCAAGAGCATTACCTATATGGATGCTGACTTTGGAGTCGAGTCCTGCCATTCGAATGTTGTTTCTGGCGATCTCGGCGTTTTTTGGGTCGAGCTCAAGGGAAACGAGGCTTCCTGAATCAGGTAAGGCCCTCGCAAGCCAAATTGTACTGTAGCCGCCCAATGTACCGATTTCCAGAATGCGCTCAGCATTGATCAGACCGGCTAATAAAGCGAGTAATTTACCTACATGAGGTGAGATCGAAATGGGGGGAAGGTTGTTTGCCGCCATTTGTTGCTTGACGTTGCAAAGGACTTCATCTTCAGGAGCAAACAAGCGGTCGAGATAGTGTTGGATCTCTTTGGCTTTTTTGTGGTAAGGGTTCATTCAAATCTGGGGGTTCGAAAATGGCAGTAGGGGGATTTCCCTGTCTTGTCGTAGTAGTGCTGATGATACTCTTCCGCCGGGTAAAAGCGGCTTGCCGGCGTGACCGAGGTAGTAACCTGAAGCCCCGACTTCATTAGTTCTTCAATGAGTTTTTCTGCAATTTGCTTTTGTTCAATTGTTAAGTAAAAAATCTCTGAACGGTATTGCGTGCCGAAATCGGGACCTTGCCTGTTTTTTTGTGTCGGGTCGTGGATTTCGAAAAAGAACTTTGCAAGAGTATCGAATGAGGTTACGGTTGAGTCAAAAATGACCTCGATCGCTTCCGCGTGGCCAGTCAGGTCGCTGCACACTTCTTTGTAAGTGGGATTGACGACATTTCCGCCTGTGTAGCCCACTGCGGTGGCGATGACTCCGGGAAGCTCTTTAAAAAGATGCTCCACTCCCCAGAAGCAGCCTGCAGCAAAAATGGCTTTTTCATATCCCTTTTCAGTTAATGCCGGTATAAAGTCGAGCGAAATCGAATTGATGCAGTGGCGGGTATTTTTTTCTGTAATCCCTTCGTTCAGGAATACATGGCCTAAATGTGCCTCGCAACGTTGACAGAGAGTTTCGGTCCGTCGTCCATCGATATCAGGCTGTCTGACCACAGCGTTGGGAAGCTCATCGTCAAAACTGGGCCAGCCGCATCCCGAAGAAAATTTATCGGAAGAGAGATATAAGGGTGCGTCGCATCTTTTACAGATGTAGATCCCAGGCTCCTTTGTTTTTTCAAAGGCGCCTGTTCCCGGATATTCCGTCCCTTTATGAACAATGATCTCCTCTTCCTTGGGATCTAGATCGTGGTAGCGTTTCATGAACCTTTCCCTGTATTGCTATTTGAACAGATTTTTCTTCTTTTTGAGGTGTTTTTTTTCGATCTCTTCGCAGTGTAGCTTGGAAACGCTTCGCAAGAAGCGATCGGAAAAAAGAACCAAAAAGATGGAACAGATGTCAAATTTGAATATAGGGAAAGGTTCATACTTTCAGATTATCTAAAAATCAGTTATTTGTTGTCTATGACAGCAAATTACCAAGTGGCGATCGTTGGCGCCGGCCCTCTGGGGCTCGAGCTGGCCATCGCACTCAAACAGGCAGGGATTTCCTATATCCAGTTCGATAAGGGGCAGGTCGCTGAGGCGATCTTCCGATTACCTGTGGGCACCCAATTTTTTAGTTCGTCTGAAAGGATCGGGATCGCAGGCATGCCCATTCAAACTACTGATCAACAAAAATGCACACGTGAAAACTATTTAGCCTACATACGCTCGACCTGTATGAAGTACCAGCTGACTGTCAATACGTATGAAACTGTCATCGACATCAAGAAAGCTAAGGATTTTGTCATCAAAACCCAGTCGGCAAAAGGAGAGAAAATCTATCAGGCGTCCAACCTTGTGCTGGCAACAGGCGGGACTGCACGTCCGCGCGTCATGGGCGTCCCCGGAGAAGATCTGCCTCATGTGCAAACAAAGTTGAACGACCCCCATCAATACTTTGGCAGAAACCTTCTGATCATCGGAGGAAAAAATTCCGCTGTGGAAGGGGCGTTGAGAGCTTTTCACGCAGGGGCGCGTGTCATCTTGGTCAACCGAGGTAAAGCGTTTGATGCTGAAACGATCAAGTACTGGCTTCTTCCTGAGCTTAAGGGAAGAATTAAAAGAGGCGAGATCAAGTGTTGCTTCGATACTGTGGTCGAAGAGATCATGCCTGCCAAAGTGCGTTTATCCAATGGGGAGATGGTCGGTGCGGATTTCGTTGTCAAAGCGATTGGTTTTGAGGCGGATATGAGTCTTTTTCAACAGGTCGGGGTTGAACTGTCTCCAACAGGGGTTCCCGATTACCACAAGGAAACAATGGAGACGAATGTTGACGGTGTTTATGTTCTTGGTACAGCGATCGGAGGCACGCAGGAAACCTATAAAGTCTATATAGAAAATACGCACCATCACGTTGGAAAGCTCATGGAGCACCTGTCAAAGAAACTATCGATTCAGCTGCCGAAGAGGAAGTGGTATTCGACAGAATATTTTTTCAGCGGCCCTTTAGAAGAGTAGGGACTTGTAAAAATATACCTGAGATGGTAATTACTTTAAGACATGAGTAAAATTCTTATTTTTATCTTTCACAACTTTCCCTTGGTCACTCTGGCATTCGCCTGCATTTGGGCATTGATCAGACAGCGGGGGCTTCTCGACTATTTGATGCTTTGGCCGATCGGTATCGGAGGGCTTTGGGCGTTTTACCTCTACACGTTTCAAACTGAGACAGCTGCAAGGCTGGCCGGTTGGGAGGTATGTAATTTTCAATATGCGGCCGCAGCGACTTTTCTTGGTCTTGGAATTAACGGGATTGTGGGTTTTAAAAGAGGAAGAGGATTTCGTTTATCGGTGATCTTATTCGCTTCAGCATTTTTCTGGGGAGATTTGATCGCTCACTTTTACCAGGCCTACTATATCGGTGAGGCTTCTTCAAGCAACACCGGGATGATCATGTATGCGGACTTTCTCATTCCATCTTCACTATGGGTCGCTTTTACTCTTGATTTGTAAGCTGCTTCCATAGCTGTAATTTTCCATTTTTTAAGTACTTGTTGAATTTTACGTATGCTATTGGCCATTTTAGGTAGTGTTCTGTATCAACAAATGCATATTTCCCGTCTTTGCAATAGGGGATATTATCAACATAAACAGAATCAAATAAGCCGCAAGTTTCCAGAATATCCCAGAACATATAGATCTGTTCATAGGTAGTGTTGTATTTCCACTGCGAGCGGTTATAATCGCTCGCAATGATATTCATATCGTCCGCTACCAGGATAAAATGCCTGCCTGAGGGGTCGTTGCTCTTGCAGGGGATAAAATAGATCCATTTGCGCGGGACCTTGAATGTCGCTGTATAGGCTTTTTCCTCGACCGTTTTTTGAATCAACTTTGCGCCTTCTATCCTTTTGATCCAGTGAGGCCACTCAAGGCCGGCCGGCTGATTGTCTAGGAAGAGTTTGACGATATATCCCTTGAGGTCCGGATGCTTGGCAACGATCACCTTCAAAGGATTTTTGTGGTGATAGCCGCGAAATCCCGCCTTATAAAGGGCAATACCGTCAGCGATGCAGTTGGTGGAAAAAATATTGTCCAGTTCGGATTTGATCGGATGGTCTTCAGGAAGGAGGTAGGGTTCAACCTCGCTCCATACATCTTGAGAGATTGAGGGGGGCTTGCTTTGTGCGGCGTCGATTAGCGAAAAGGTTAGAAAAAAAGAAATGATTACGGTTTTCAGAAACATGTCTTGAATCTATTATTGGTTAAGGAATTTTAAGTTTTTACAATGAAAATTTATTTTATTACTACAACTTTTTTACTATGGAGTCTCATAATGGCAAGTAACGTTTCACAATTACTCTCAGCAGGCGCAGCTCCATCAGCTTCCGCAATGTCAGATAGAGACGTAATGATCTCTCAAATCCAAAAAGAAGTGATGATCTTGGTTCCCGACAACCATTTTTATCCGGCAAAATTCATGATCGGTCTATTGGACAAGTACGACGC
>CAZWOB010000058.1:0-12522 GCA_964635295.1 uncultured bacterium | reverse complement strand
TTTCTCCCCCAGGAAAAAATCCATCCAAATCCGAACAAAACCTTTTAGTTGGATAGCTTCATGTGTTAAATTAATATTGCTCGCACCTAATGTCTCAGTGTTCTCCGCGATCTCGGTGGTAAATATTTTTTTTGTTTAACAACGTTGATGCTTAATGAGCGTCAATTGCTGTGCGGAACCCAGTATAATTATTTGAATCGTCATTATTTAAAGAAACAATGCGATAACGGCTGAATACCTGGTGGGAAGGTGAAAATGATTGTCCAATTTTTGCAGCGGTACCGCTTTGAGGATATTTTACAGATCTGAGAGTTGGAGTAGACGTCCACTCAGCGGATTGATCATTAGGATCGGTAAGGATCACACTTGTTTCAACCGACCGTACCAGCTCCTCTTCGCTAGGCAGCCTCTTGCCGGCCCAGACAGAATAAAGAAACGCATCGCGATAAGAAACGTTGACAACAGGGTCATCTTCCATACCTGGAGGAATCGATCCTCCAACCCAATGGATCGGTGTGCGATAGTTGATCGCATCGACGAATTTTTTATACTCTAAATTGGTCACCTTTCGCGGTTTGATGTAAAAGCCCAATCCGTCAGAACGGCCTGCCTTAACATAGATCAATCCGTCGTATTCTCGAGGAGCCGTTTTTGGATCTTCCGAATAAGGGAAACTTGGCGTGGTAAGCACTTTGCTGACATTCACTCTGGCCGAAGGCCCCTCTCTGGGTGGATACTTCTGTGGTTCATCAGGAAGAACAGGCACTTCAATTATCGGGGACTCGATTTCGACCTCTTCTTCATCCACTTCAGGCAAAGGGGGATCGTCCATCGAAAATTCGGCATGAGGCATGCGAGAAAGCTTTGGCTGTTTATAACAAGGGACACATTCACCCAATGCCAACGCTTCCGTTTCCGGGGCATGTTCGAGTTGAATCAAATTTTTGCGGGTGTATCCCCGAGAGATAAATTCAATCGCTTCTGCTTCGTCAGACTCATCCGACGTTTCTTCTTCATCTCCAAAATCAAAGTCTTCACCAAGGGCCAGCAGCGGAGATTCCTGTAATGCAAGAAATTCTACTTCGTCTTCAGTGGCATCCTCTTCCGTTGATTCCTCAAGGTCGTCAAGATCAAAAACTTCGCCTACCGCGAGACAGATACCTGATGAGTCTCTATCACAGGAGACAAATTGAAATTCCTCTTCTTCAGTTTCAGCAGAGGGTATCTCATCGTCTTCAAAATCGAAATCTTCCCCCACAGCAAACATCTCCTCAAGTTGTTGCATAGAAGATGGATCAAGGAGAAGAGGCGGATCTTCAATAAACGTGATCACCTCCGGCAAAGGGAATTTTTCCTCATCTGAAAATAATCGAGGTGGAGTGGTGATAAATTCAATTGTTGGAATGTCAATTTCTTGTGAATCGGCAAATAGCGGAACCGGTGTATCGACAAACTCGACTTCCTGCATTCTGTCTGATGGATGCGCAGAAGCAAACACCTGTTCAGGAACATCTCTCCCGCCATTCATGGGGTCTTCCCCCACTTTAATTGCGATCCGATCAGGGGTTGAAATTTGCTCTATCTGTTCCCATGCATATTGAATATGTCCATGACCATCAGGGGTGATAAATCGAACATTAGGAGTTTCGGTATATGAAAGAGAAAGGGATTCCAGGTTTCCATCTTTGCTCAGGATATCGCCAGAAATCCCTCCATTGAAAGAGATGTCGACCACCTGCTCTCGACCTACGCTTCGCGTCGTTTGTCCGTCAGAGACCTTGATCTCCCGCTCGGCAAATTCAATGGGAAATACGCTTCCGTCCCTCAGAGAAAGATGCAGCCGCGGGCGGTCCGTTACTGCGACGGCCGAACCTCTGGATTTAAACAAAACGCTGTCGACATTTCTCAAGTCAATTGAGGTCGAAGACGCATCCCCCCGATTTTCTTTGAATGCGAGATGCCAGTTTTCCGGCACGCCGATGTAATACTCGCCAGCTTTCGTTTTAGCTTTGACTTTCGCCCCACCATCATTCGTAAAAGCAATCAATTCCAGATCATCGGGAATTAGACTGACTGTGCCAAAAGAGAACTTCAACGCGGGGAGATGGTCAACCTGCCCTTGGATCAGTGTTCCGTCTTTTAGAATGATCAAGTCCTGCACAGCGCGAAGTTGGACGCTCAACCCCATCTCTTTCGAATAGCTGAATACCGAACGTGTTGGGTCGCCGAACACGGGTTCGTTCGCAAAAGATAGAGCACAGGTACAGATAAGGAAAAAAAATACTGTAAGCTTCGATATTAATCTCATGACAACACTATCTGATCATATGACTCGCGACAAAATCTAAAGAACCCTTATATCCCTCATAATGAAAAATGTCGATACCAATCTGCGTCTTCGCAATCTTCCCATTTTTCTTAGTCGGGAATGACTAACGGCGTGCCAACCTGCAGGCGATTCACATCGCTGATCACGTCCTGGTTCGCTTCGTAAATGTCAGCCCATCGATGGGGGGTATTGTAGTATTTCATGGAGATATTATTGAGATTCTCCCCGGAAGCTACGATATGGATCCCCTTGAACGAAATGAAAGAGGAACCTGAAGGCCTCGGTTCCCCCTGTTCTCTTGAATTTTCAGGTTGGTGGTACTGTTTTGTACTTTCAGGGTGGTGATATTGCTTGATCAAATGCGTATTTGCTGTGCGGGCGTTCTCAAGCTCTGAAACAAGTTCGATCTGAGATTTTTCCATCCGCTCCATATTCGATTTCTGGGAATGGAGACTTTTGTTCAGCCGGGACGCCAGCTCCCTTTGCTCCTGCAACCGGCTTTGCTCCTGCCTCAGTTGCTGCAATAATACTTGGTTTTCTTTTGAGAGTTGACGGTTCTCCTCAATGAGTCTTGAATATTTGTCCTGAGTATTGACTTCACGAGCCTCAGCAACTTTCAACGCATTCTCCATATCATGCATGCGCGTGCTCATGCGCGCCACCTGATCCTGGAGCTGCTGCCCTTTTTCTTTCTCCTTGTCGTACTGGGGAAAAAGCTGGTCCATTTTCTTTTTGAAGTCGTCGCTTTTCTTCTTTTCTTTTACAATCTGTTCTCTGAGCTCATTCACTTCAACTGCAGTGGATCCTTTCACTGTTTCGACCCTGGACAACTCCTCGGTTAATTCCCCGTTCTTGCGCACAAGAGCGACGTAGTCATCTCTTAACCTCTTCTGTTCGGATTCAGCTCCTGCCACCGTTTGAGAGACCTCTTCAAACTTTGCAAGCAATTGCGCCCGCTCATTTTGAAGTTCAATAAGCTGTTGTCCAAGTTCGTATGAATTTTCCTGCGCTTTGGCCAACCGATCAATTTGAATATCTTTCTCATCAATTTCTTCGCGGCTTCTCAGCAACTTCTCGTTTAACCGCGCTATCTGATCTTCATGCTCAAGATCCCGCCGGGCCCATTCTGCTTCCCTCTGGTCAAGCGCGGTGTCAAGAGCGACTATCCGTTCTTCTTTTTCTGAGATCTTCTCTCTAAGCGCTTGAACCAACGCCCCCAGTTCAATGCGTCCCTGCTCCAATACCTCATGCTTCGCGATAAAACTATCCAGTTGAGAGACGAGTGCGGCAATTTTTTCATCTTTCGACCTCAATTCGTCGTCTTTTTGCTCCAGCATATTCTCCATTTCAGCTAACTGGACGTTTGCCTTCTGCAAACTTTCTTTTAGCTGCTCAATAACCGCCTCTTTCTCTGCCGCTTCTTTTTCAGCCAAAGACAATGCTCCGCCTAATTGATCGACGTTTCCCTTGGCTTCCACTAAAGACTGGACAAGATGATCGATCTGGGCGTAAAGATCTTTTTCATTCTCCATGTAGGCGCGTTTCAGCTCTGCAACCTCTTCAACCCTTTCCGATAATCGTTTAGCTGCCTCGTCCCGATCGATCGACCTTCCGATCTTATCAGACATTTCCGCCAATTGCACCTGCAGGTCGGCAACGAGGTCTTGAGAAGCGGCAATTTGCTGTTTGAGCTCCTTTACCCTTGCATCCATAAACTGGTCGGTCACCATCCGCCCGACCAGGGTGACAACCTCGGCGTGCAGCTGATCATTATCTTGTAACGCTTCGCTATTGACCGAAGTTTTAGATAGAATGGCGGACTTCAGCTCATCGTATTGCTCTTGTAATGTCTCTTTCTTTCCTTCCGTGTCATGCAGCGTCAGAGTCAATTCTTCCAGGACCCTATTGAGTGCAGCAAGCTCTTGCTTGTCTTCTAATGACAAAACTCGCTCATCTTCCAGCTGGGAAATTCTTTGCAATAATTCCTGGTGGACTTCTTTTTGTTCCTTAAAGACATCTGCTATCTGAAGATATTTTCTCTCTAACTCGTTTTTCAGCTGAGCCACTGTCTCCTCTCTAAGGATCAATTCGCGGTTCAACTCTTCGACCTGTTGCTCCAATGCGACAGCATCGTCTTTAGCGCGTTGGAAAGGGCCCTCTAACTTTTCACGCGCCTCCATTTCCACTTCAATGCTGCTGGTGAGATAGCCAAGCTTGCGCTGCAATTCTGAGACAAGCGCTTTTTCATCTTTGAGTTCAGATACAGCCACTATCCATTTTTCTTTGAGTGAATGTAAGGATTCCTGAAGCTCGTCATTGCGCGCTTCAAGTTCCTGATTTCCCTCTTCCAGCTCAGCTAAACGGGACTGCAGCTTCACACTATCTTCTGTTGCCGCGGTCAACCGTCCTTCAAGAGACTCCCGTGTATCGTTCCAGTCCTTGAGCAGCCGGGTCTTTTCCTCTTGAAGCATTGCGACCTGTCTCTCTTCATGGCCAAACGGTCCGATATCCTCGCCCACCCAGGCGATCGGGCCGATTGCATCCTCAAATTCATCATCGTGAAAGCGGGGCTCAGGGTCTTCCACCCATGCAATCGTTTCCTGGTCCACAATCGCGCTGTCAGGGTGGAAACGCACCTTGGGTTCAAGGTCCTCAACCCAAACAATCGTCTCAGGCAACTGGTCGGAATCTTTCTGGCGCATCACAGGCAGAGGTTCTTTCTTTACATCCTCGATCTGGTCCTGCTCACTGGAGACGACAAATTCAGCAACCTCATAGGCAGGAGACTCTTGTTTTTGAATCGCATAAACTTCACCCCAAGGAATCCCGACAGTCTGGGGAGACTTATAAATCTTGACGCGCAGATGGCTGTCTGTGACGAATGAAAACCCAAGCTCTTTCTCCCCTCCGGTCCGGTTCATTACAGTCCCATAAAGGCCTCCGTCAAAATTCACATCAAGCAGCGCATCGGGTCTGAGTGAAAATTTTTCCCAGCCATTGCTCAGCGAAATTTCTTCCTCAGCGATTAAAACCGGAAACCGGTCCCCGTTGCTGAGCTCCAAGAGATGGAGCCGTGAGGGTTTCGGCTCAGGCGCGTACGAATCTCGGTTCAAAAGAATGTAGCTGACCGACCCAAGCTCGATTGAGTGATGATGCGTTCTTTTCGGATCTTTGATGCTGGGGAAATACTGAATAAACGGCAGGCTGTTCTCCGAGGTGCCGGCAACAAAGCTATACCCTTCATGAGTGACCATCTGAATCTTGGTCTTTCCATTGACATCGGAAAAAGCGATGGCGGCTATATCTTGAACGTTTAACGGAAATTGGCCGAAGGAAAAATTGACTTTTGGCAGTTCGACAACCTTACCCTTCAACGGCGTTCCATCTTTAAAAACGAGTAGGTCCTCTTCAGAATCAAGGCGTTGCAAAATCTCTTTGATTTCTGTCTGAGTAAAATACTCACCAGGCTTATGATGGATCACTTCATCTGCATTCATTGGTGCCGCGAGCAGAATACTCATCCAGAGAAGGTGACGATGGTTCATGATAGTTCCAATCCTCTTGTTTGCGGGATAAGCCTGATATAGACTATTATCTTCAACCTAATTAAAGACACGTTATATCCTCTAAAGAGAAAAAAATAAAGTGAATAATCGTAAAATAATTTTAAAAAAGGTTTGCATACATAACTTAAAATCAGTCGATCTGACATTGGACGCAAATGAACTGATCGTCTTTTCGGGTGTTTCAGGTTCTGGCAAATCCTCGCTGGCGTTCGATACGATTTATACGGAAGGACAGAGAAGATATGTCGAATCGCTGTCCACATTTGCAAGAAGGCAGCTCGGAGAGATGGCCAAGCCTGAGATGGAAAGCGCATCGGGGATCTCGCCCACCATTTCTATCGAACAAAAAACTGCGGGTAGAAATCCCAGGTCGACAGTTGGCACCCTGACCGAAGTCCACGACTACCTGCGGGTCCTCTACGCAAGAGTCGGTGACCCCCACTGTCCAGTCAGCGGTGAGCGCGTCAGTCCCCAAAGCCGCGAACGGATAATCAAAACAGTGCAAAGCCTGCCGGAAAAGACGCGGTTGATCATCCTCGCACCTTTCGCGAAGGGAAAAAAAGGTGAGTTTCGTGAAGATTTTCAAGAACTTCAACGCAAAGGATTTATGCGGGCCAGAGTCGATGGGGAGATGGTCAATCTCTCTGACGAGATCACACTGGACGGCAACGTCGCTCACGATATCGACGTGGTGATCGACCGCATCGAAGTGAAAGAGTCCAACCACTCCCGCATTGCCGAATCCCTCACCGCAGCGCTGAACATGGGAGAGGGAGTGTGCAGTATTCTGGATGCAAAAACCGAAGAAGAATCCCTTTTTTCCATGCACGCCTATTCTCCAAAATCCGGAATTTCCTACTCCTCTCTTGAACCCCACGACTTTTCTTTCAACAGCCCCCACGGAATGTGCCAACGGTGTCACGGGCTTGGACAAGTAGTCGAGTACGACCTGGAGAAAGTGATCGACCCCGACCTTAGCATCAGCGAAGACTGTTGCAGCGTTGCCAGCTCGTATCAAACGGTCAAATTCGGGAACATCTACGACAACCTGGCCAACCTGTACGATTTTAATGTCACGACTCCCTGGAAGAAGCTGTCAGAAGAGGCAAAACGGGTCTTTCTTTACGGGACCAAAAAGAAGTGGACGCGGATGCGGTTCGTCCATCCTGTCACAGGCGCCGTCTGGATGGACCATGTACGCTGGCGGGGAGTGCTTCACGAAGCCCATCAGCGCTATACCGAAGCGAAAAGCGAGAATTATAAGAAAAAAATGCAGAAACTGCTCAAAGAGCAGGTATGTCCCGAATGCAACGGAGAAAGGTTGAGGCCCTATCCTGCCGCCACACTCCTGAAAGGGAAGCGGATCTCGGAAGTCAACGCCATGACGATTGCGGAATGCGCCGAGTTTTTTGAAAATGTCAGATTTACAGAACAGGAATTGTTGATCGCAGACGAATTGATCAAGGAGATCAGCGAACGCCTGCGCTTTTTGATCGAAGTCGGCCTTCACTATTTAACGCTGGAAAGGACAGCCCCCACCCTTTCAGGCGGCGAGGCGCAAAGGGTGAGGCTTGCATCGCAGATCGGCTGCGGACTTGTCGGAGTGACCTACATTTTGGACGAACCCTCGATCGGGCTGCACCCAAGGGACAACGTTCGCCTCATCCGGACGCTCAAACACCTGCGCGATATTGGAAATACGGTCATTGTCGTCGAGCATGACGAAGAGACCTTATGGGAGGCTGACAGGGTTGTCGACATTGGACCGGGAGCCGGCGAACGGGGCGGCGAGGTGCTCGTCAATGGAACGCACAAAGACCTTCTTAACTGCAAGCGGTCCCTCACGGCAAAATATCTCACAGGAGAATATGAAATTCCTGTACCGAAAAAAACGCGTAAAGCTTCCGGTCCTTCGATCGCAATTAAAGGAGCCCGCCATCACAACCTCAAAAATGTAAATGTCAAATTCCCTCTTGGTGTCATGATCGCAGTCACAGGGGTTTCAGGTTCTGGAAAATCCTCATTGGTGACAGAAACCCTATACCCTGCGCTCGCAAACCACCTGCATCACGCCGAGCATACGGTCGGTGAACATAAGAAGATCGAAAGAATGGACGAGATCGATAAAGTGATCGCCATCGACCAGTCGCCGATCGGGCGCAATCCCCGTTCCAATCCCGCCACCTATATCAAGGTCTTCGACGAGATCAGAGACCTTTTCACGCAGCTCCCTGAAAGCCAGGCGCGCGGCTACAAGCCCGGCCGTTTCAGCTTTAATGTGAAAGAGGGGTCCTGCCACCAGTGCGGGGGCATGGGGATGGTCAAGATCGATATGGACTTCATGGAAGATGCGTGGGTCGAATGCGGCGAATGCCGCGGCAAGCGGTTTGATCCAGAGACGCTCTCTGTCTATTTCAAGGGAAAAACGATCTATGACGTGCTTGAAATGGAAGTTGGAGAGGCATTGGAACACTTCCAGAACATCCCCTCGATCAAAAAGAAGCTACAGACCCTGAAGCAAGTGGGAATGGACTACATCAAGCTCGGACAGTCCTCGACGACACTGTCCGGAGGAGAAGCGCAAAGAATCAAACTGGCTAAGGAGCTTTCCCGTCCTTCTACCGGGAATACATTTTATATATTAGACGAGCCGACGACCGGCCTGCATTTCCACGACATCAAACAACTCCTGGAGGTCCTGCACGCCCTGGTCGATAAAGGCAACACTGTGCTTGTGATCGAGCACAATATGGACATTGTGAAGACTGCCGACTGGATCATCGATATTGGACCGGAAGGAGGCGCTGGCGGAGGTAAAGTTGTCGCCAGCGGAACGCCGAAAAAGATCTCCAAACTTTCCTCCCCTACAGGCCAGGCCGTCCATGCGGCCCTTCATCCTGAAAGGGACAGACACGTCGCATTCGCCCTTGAAAAAGCAGAGAAGGCCGGTAAGAGGAAAAAAGAACGTGAGGCAGCTGCCATCCATTCGATCACGATCGAAGGGGCAGAGCAAAACAACCTCAAGCGGCTGTCCCTGAAAATTCCAAGAGAAAAGCTCACCATCTGTACAGGTCCCTCGGGTTCAGGAAAGAGTTCCCTGGCATTTGATACCGTCTATGCTGAAGGCCAGCGCAGGTACATTGAATCGCTGTCTCCCTATGCCAGACAATTTGTCAAACAGTCTCCAAAACCCAAAGTCGGCAGGGTCGAAGGGCTCTCCCCCGCTGTCGCGATCGAACAAAAAGCGCATGCCGGGAATCCCCGTTCGACAGTGGGGACGATGACAGAGATTTACGACTTTCTGCGCGTACTGTGGGCCCGCGCCGGGATCCCACATTGCCCCGAGACAGGTGAACGGATACGCTCGATTAGTAAAGAGTATGTCGTCGATCAGGTGATGAATGGTGAAGAGGGAGAGAAAATCCAAATTCTGGCTCCCATCGAGTTGAAGAAGAACGACAAGTTCGAAGAGGTTGTCGAACGTTTGCGCCGTCAGGGATTTGTCCGCGTGAGGCTGAACGACAGTTTCTATTCCCTCGATGACGATACATTAATGCAGGCGTTTGATAAAAAGCGCAAAAACACCCTGTTTCTTGTGATCGACCGCTTGATCGTCAACCCTTCCATCCGCCATCGGCTCTTCGAGGCGATCGAGACAGCGTCAGAAATCGGGCAGAAGAAACTGACCGTCGTCAAAGGGGAAAAAGATGTGCCCTACAACCTCTCCTTCGCCGTCCCCAGCACAGGCAAGTCCTACTCCGAAATAACCCCTCACAGTTTTGCGTTCAACACACAAGAAGGGATGTGCCAGGATTGTCAGGGATTGGGCTATCAATATGGCGCCAATCTGACAATGCAGCGGGAATTGATGCAGTTTTCGACGATCGGTTTGATCAATACCTTATGGCAGGAGAAAGGAAATCCTGAGGCGGTCCATCATTTGGAAATTGTGCTCAAAGAGGAAAAGATCGACGCCTATTCACCTTTGAACGAGCTGAACAGCGATCAGTTGCAGATCATCTTCAATGGATCCCAATCCGATCAATGGTATGACAGCCCTTATGGATTCCGTTTTCGTTGGGTCGGGATCAATCATGTCCTGGCAAAAGCGGGTAGAAGCGGAAAATCCGAACTTCGCTCCCCGCTCATTCCATTGCTGCACGAGCTCACCTGCATCTCCTGCAAAGGCAGCCGGCTCAACCCCCTCGCCCGCCATGTTACGATCAATCGATTGTCGATCAGCGATTTCTGCGCCCTTCCGATTGAACACACGCTTCCATTCATCAATAAGATCAAGATACCGGCAGCAGAAAAGAAACTGATGGAAGAGGTTTTCACGCAACTTGAGCACCGTCTCAAATTTCTCAATGAAGTTGGGCTTAGCTACCTCTCCCTGGACCGCAAAGCACCGTCGCTTTCCGGCGGTGAGACCCAGCGCATCCGTTTGGCAAGGCAGCTTGGCAGCGGACTGACAGGCGTCCTTTATGTCCTTGATGAGCCGACGATCGGGCTGCATCCTTATGACAATGACCAGCTCAATAACGCACTGGCCCAATTGAAAAAACTTGGCAACACCTTATTGATGGTCGAGCATGATCCTCAGACGATCCAAACCGCCGACTATATTTTGGATTTCGGCCCTCAGTCAGGCGAGTATGGCGGTCATATTATTGCCCAGGGGACGTATAAGCAAATTCTAAGGGACAACAAATCGCTTTCGGGAAAATACCTTAGCGGCAAGGAAAACATCCCGCTTCCCAAAGAAAGACGCACCCCCTCAAAAGGATCGCTTTCGATCAAGAAAGCTCGCGCTCACAACCTGAAGAATGTCTCTCTGGACATCCCTGTGGGAACGCTGTCATGCCTGACAGGGGTGTCGGGATCGGGAAAATCTACTCTTTTGCAGAAGGTGATCCAACCTTCGGTCGAACAAGGCCTATTGACCCATAGCGCCGTGGAGATCCCGAATGTCGGCGCAGTGAGAGGCATTGACCATTTTGACAAGCTCATTGTGATCGATCAAAACCCGATCGGGCACACCTCCCGGTCGGATGTCTGCACCTACGTCGACGTCCTTACACGAATTCGGGAATTCTTTGCGGCCCTGCCTGCGGCCAAAGCCAAGGGGTTGATGCCTCGCCATTTCAGCTACAACCACCGTAAGGGGATGTGTTCCAACTGTTGGGGAATGGGGTATAAAAAAGTGGAGATGCATTTCCTCCCCCCTGTCAGGGTCAAGTGCGACCAGTGCCAGGGAATGCGGTTGAACCCGGTCAGTCTGGAAGTGATGTATAAGGGGAAAAATATGGGGCAATATCTTGAGATGACCGTTGATGACGCTCGGGTCGTCTTTGAAAATCACCCAAGGATCGTGCGCATTTTGGATACATTGATCTCTGTCGGCCTTGGCTACCTTCGCCTTGGTCAGGAAATGGCCTCCTTGTCGGGAGGAGAAGCGCAAAGGATCAAACTATCAAGGGAGCTTGCCAAACGTTCGACGGGGAGCACTCTTTATCTTTTGGACGAACCGACAACAGGGCTTCACCAGGACGATATTCAAAAGCTTCTGAAGGTATTGCATACATTAGTGGACAAGGGAAATACAGCGATTGTGATCGAGCATCATTTGGACTTTATCAAAAACGCGGACTTCGTTGTTGATCTGGGGCCTGGCGCCGGAGCTGCGGGCGGAGAGCTGATCTTTGCAGGGACGCCAGAGCAACTGGTCAAATGCAAGAAGTCCAAAACTGCCGGTTATCTAAAAGAGTGTCTACAAACTAAATGAAGTTTAGATTGTGACATATTCGGGCATCCACAACAAGGAGGCGCCCGTTATTTCGGTAAAAACGGATTTGAACTCATTTCAGTATATATTCTTACTTATCCTGCCGCTTGCGATCCTGCTTATCCTGTTTATATATTAAATCCATGTATCCATTTTCCGGACAAACCGCACTTTGTTTTATTTTAATATCTTATTTGGTATCATTTTTATTCAATTCCTACAAAGTAAAGTATTTATGTCAGAAATTATTCGCCTTTCAAGGGGTTTTAAAACAGTTGAAGCCAAAGAAGCAGAGCCACACCTTATGCTTAGAAGCGCAGCCGCGCTCACGCTGGGCATTCTGCCATTTACCATACACACACTGGCTAGAAGGATTTTTAATGCGCTTGCCTGTTTAGGAGATATGGCAGATCAACGTGGGTATACAGCTTTGCGAAGGACCGTTGGTGTATTTGGCGTTCCCACAGCAGCGATTATGGTTGGATCGGCTAAGGTATTTGCTTTCACACAACTTCTTGTGTGGAAACATTATGTTCGCAACCCGGAATCTGATGGAGTCAATACCCGATTAGCTTGGTATGGTGCAGATCATTTACCATGGAATGACTTAAAAGACATCGCAGGAGCCTTTTTTAACCCATCAGAGGTAACTTCTGATAAATGGAGGTTAAAACAATGGAAATCGATCCAAATATAGCTGCGAGGGTTTCTCTTTGTGTCTTTGATCCTTTGTGTTTCAATATATCCCGAGTGGCTATTGGCAAGAGCAGAAATTCAAACACAAAGCCTCAAACATACTTTTACGCATAAGTTTTTTTGACAAAAAATCATTCTGATGCTCC
>CAZWOB010000057.1:0-12655 GCA_964635295.1 uncultured bacterium | reverse complement strand
TGGGCATTTCCTCCCGCGGCAGTCATCACCTATTCAGTTCTGGGCGGGCTATTGGCCGTGAGTGGGATTATTGCCTTGGTTGGAGGAATTTTTAATCGTTTAAGTATGTCAGATAAATATAGTGAACTGAGAAAAAGCGTTCTGCCTGATTCTATAGGTGGTAATTGGAGATTGGACGATCTTTGCGAAAGAATCGAACCGATGATCAAAAGAGGAGTTGTTCCACAGCAAATGGTCGAACAGCTCATGACGGCGAAAGAAGAGCGGGATCATATAGAACTTTTCTATCAGTCTAATCTGGAAAATTTAAGTAAAGAGTACGAAGAGCACAAAGCTCAATATGAAACGGCTAAAAGCGAAGCAAGACAGATTACCAATAAAACAGATAGGAAAGCGAAGATCGCGGAAGTGGAAGATGTATTTGGACAGTATGAAAATGATTTTCAAGAAAGGAAGAGAAATCTGACTCAAAAGTATCATGACGATCGCAATGCCCTGTTAAATGGTTTGAAAAAGATGTATAAAGAGATTCAAAAAGAGTCGCACCGACAAGCTTATCAAGAGCACTGTAGTCAAGTGGGGGATGATGCAGAGCCTGTGGGCGACTTCGAGTCATTCCATCAGAGGTTGGTAGTCGACGAATGTGGGAAATGCCGCCATATTTATGCTTAATTGTTCTCATTTGTGAGAAATGCGTGTTGTGGTAAAATGCTCCGCATGAAGACACATCAAGTATACATCGGGATGGGAGGGAATATCGGCGATACAGTCACAATTCTCAACCGGTCCCTCGAAGAGATGCGCGCCCTCGAAGAGGTCGTCAACTTTCGCTGTTCAAATTTTTACAAGACATCGCCTGTTGGGCCTGTCCCGCAAGATGATTATGTCAATGCCGTTTGCACATTTGAGACCACGCTTACGCCGACCGACCTTCATCAGCATTTGAGGGAGATTGAAAAAAAACTGGGTAAATTTCCCAAGCCGAAAGACCATCCCCGCGTCATCGATCTCGACCTTCTTCTTCATGGGATGGAGGTTGTCAATGAGCCGGATTTGGAAGTTCCCCACCCCAAATGGGACGAGCGCCTGTTCGTTCTGATCCCGATGAGAGAACTGGTCGATCAACTGTCCTTCAAGGATCAGGCAGGCAGGCTGATCAAATTGGACCTTGATGATGTGATCCAGAATTTTGACAATGTAAACGATGAAAAACTTGAAGTGATAAAGGGATAATCATGCGACGCGTGCCCGTAAAAGATTTTACAATCGGCGAAGGAGAGCCTTTGACCGTGATGTCCGGCCCCTGCGCCATCGAAAGCGAAGACCACTGTTTGAATGCCGCCGAACAATTGAAAAAGATGTTTGCAGGCCGGCCCTTCAACTTTATCTTTAAGTCAAGCTATGACAAAGCCAACCGCTCTTCTATCCATTCGTTCCGGGGGCCGGGATTAGAGGAGGGATTGCGCATCCTGGAGAAAGTGAAAACGGAGTTGGATCTTCCCGTATTGACAGATGTTCACTCTCCGGAGCAAGCAATAGCTGCGGGAGAAGTGGTCGATGTGATCCAAATCCCCGCATTTTTGTGTCGTCAGACCGATCTTGTGGTCGCCGCTGCCAAAACAGGAAAAGCAGTCTGTGTGAAGAAAGGACAGTTCCTCGCCCCATGGGATATGCGCAATGTGATTGAAAAGATCAGGGAAAGCGGCAATCAGAAAGCGATCGCCGTCGATCGGGGAACGTCTTTCGGATACAACAACCTGGTCAGCGATTTTCGCGCGATCCCGATCATGCAGGAAATGGGAGTTCCGGTTTGCTTTGACGCCACCCACTCCGTCCAGCTGCCGGGTGGAATGGGCGATAAATCCGGCGGTCAGAGAGAGTTTATCCCATACTTGGCAAAAGCTGCGATTGCGGTTGGCGCTGATGCCCTGTTTATGGAGTCGCATCCCGATCCCGATCATGCCAAAAGCGATGCCGCTTCCGTTTTAAGTTTTGCCGCTCTTCCAACATTGCTGGATGAATTACAAAGGTTGCGCGACGCAGTGACCGGTTAGATGACAATATGAAATACCGTGTTCCCCATTTCATTCCGATCGCTATCAGCCTGTTACTGATGGGATGTCTAGGGGCGCTTATGCTCACCACATTTTCCAAAAATAAAGAGAGTTATCAGGAGTTGCTTGATCATGTCCGCAATTTTGAACAGGGACAGGAAATCGAGGCAAAGCAGGGGCGGATCGGAGTTGCTAAAGAAATCTGGTACAATCAAGACGGAAAGCGATTGCAGTTGTTATTGAATGGAGATGAGGCCCATGTCAATTATGCCCATACTTTGCACGGAAAAGAAATTGTCGAACACTTGACCAATGTCACCGCGTGGCTTCAAGAAGAAACGGAGCCAGGCGTGATGGGGAGGTTAAGGAGCGCGAAGGCAAAGGATGCCGAGTATCACTACGCTTCAAAAGTTCTCAAAGCAAACGATGTCATGATCGAGGAATATTCCTCCGGTTTGTTTACATCTTTAGCCTCTGACCTACTTTCTTATCGTAATGGGATCCTTCTGTTGGAGGGCAGCGTTGCCCTTCAAGGCAGTCAAGGACTTGTCAATGCCGACCAGGCTGAAATCCCTTTGGAAATTGGGGAGGGGAGACTGCTTGGCAATGTGGACATGCGATTTCTGAATGGAGAACGGTTGACATGCGGGTATGCTCTGTTTGAAGAAAATGGGAAATGCGCAAAATTTTATGATCATGTGACTTTCTCTCAATCCAGCGGCAAGAGGCTCGAAGCTGATTACATGGAGATCGTGTTTGGAAAACCTGTCGGCGGTCGCGATGAAATGGAGCAGGAGATCGTTTCTGTGAACGCAATTGGAAATGTGATTCTTTCTCAAGAAGATCAATGGTCGCTGACTGCAGACGAGGCAAGATTCGATAGAAAGGATAACGCGATCTGGTTTACAACCCGGCATGAGGATTCTTCCCCTCTGTTTTTTAAAGATCATCGTGGCAGGGTCTTTGCGAGAAAGGCGGTCTTTGACCTCACATCTCAGGACTGCATTCTTTCTGGCGATGTGAAAATGATCCATCGCGAAGGTGCCTTGGAACAATATGCCCTGGCAGATCGTGTTCGAATGATCAAAGGAGAAAGGGAGATCCGTTTTTTCTCAAACCAAGGGAGAAGAGTGCTGTTTTATGATAAAATCAACCGTTTGCAAATGAGCGCTCCGGAAATCTCGGTAATCAAAGACCCCTCCACGCTTCAGAATTCAGTGAAGGGTAAGGGAAATGTGCGCTTCCACTTTAAGGACGAGGAGTACGAACGTTTGCGACACTATTTTTTTACAGAGAAGATCAATGGTTAAAAAACATACTCTTGAAGTACAAAATCTTGTAAAGACGTATGGCGGGCGTCGGGTTGTCAACGAACTTTCGTTCAACGTCGATGAAGGGGAAGTGGTTGGACTTCTGGGCCCGAACGGCGCCGGCAAAACAACCGCTTTCTACATGACTGTGGGGCTGATCCGTCCTGAAAAAGGAAAAGTCATTTTCAATGGCGAGGATGTTACCCGGGTGCCGATGCACAAGCGCGCGCGGATGGGGATGGGGTATCTTGCTCAGGAGCCTTCGGTGTTCCGCAGCTTAACTGTAGAGCAGAATGTCTTGTGCATACTGGAAAATCTTGGACTGTCCAAATCGGAACGAACAGCAAGGCTTGAGGAGCTCTTGGAGGAGCTTCATCTTACCCGTCTCGCGAAGAAAAAAGCCGCAGCTCTCTCAGGAGGGGAGAGGAGGAGGCTGGAGATCACGCGGGCACTGGTGACTCAGCCAACGTTTTTGATGCTTGACGAACCGTTTGCCAATATCGACCCTATCTCAGTCCAGGAAGTGAAAGAACTGATTCGGCATCTGTCTGCAAAAGGAATCAGCATTCTGATCACCGATCACAATGCCCGTGAAATTTTTTCCGCTGTCGATCGAAGCTACCTGGTATCGGATGGGAAGGTGATGATTTCAGGGACAGTTGATCAGTTAGTGAACAATGAAGAGGCCAGAAGAACGTATCTCGGGGCGGATTTTACGCTATGACGTTTCAGACGTTTTCGCTCATATTGCTCATTTCTTTGGGGTATTTGGCGACAGATGTTTACCTTCCTTCAATGCCGGCGATCTCAGAGCAATTCAGCGCGTCAAACAGTACAGTTCAGCTGACGATGTTCTTCTACATGCTCAGTTTTGCGATGACCCCTTTGCTGTTCGGTCCCTTATCCGATCAGATTGGAAGAAAAAGAGTGATCTTAGCCGGCTTATATGTCCTTTTATTTGGAACAGCAGGCTGCTTTATCTCTCCCTCCATTAGCTGGCTGATCTTTTTCCGTTTCGTGCAGGGGATAGGCGGTGGTGCGATCATTATTTCGGCCAGGGCGATGATTCCAGATATTATGACGGGAGTAGATATTGCGAAACAGGTGACGCAAATTACCATGTTTATGCCCCTTGCACTCGCTTTGGGGCCGTTCATCGGGGGGTATTTACAAGAGAATTTTGGCTGGAGAAGCGTGTTTCTGTTTCTCTTTGTCTATGAACTGGGTATTTTGTTTAAAATGCGGTTTGTCGATGAGTCTTTAAAAATCTTCAGCGAGCAAAAAATTTCCCACGTGATGAAAAGCTATAAAGAGCTGATCCTTTATAAAAGGTTTGTCGCTGTGTCGATGGGGATGATATTCCCGTCGATTGGTCTCTTCGCTTATTTAGCAGTTAGCTCGTTTTTGTTTCAGGACTTTTTGGGCTTGTCCCCATTCGATTATGGGTTCCTGTCGATCTTTATTGGAGCCTCTGTGATGTTTTCGAGCTATATCAATAGAAAACTGCTGAGCTATTGCTCTCTTGATTCGCTTCTTTGGGCGGGTGTTTGTGTCATGGTTGTATCCGGTGCTCTGTTGATGTTTTTCCATCTCGTGAATTTGGTGACGCCTGTCACTGTGTTACTTCCGGTTTTGCTCTACTTTTCCTGTCTGCCGCTGTGTATTTCGAACTCAGTTTCCAAAGCGATGACATTGATCGACCGTTCTTACGGTGCGGCAGGTGCATTAATTACAACTGTACAGTTTTTTGCTGGGTCCATGGGAATATTGGTTTTTACAATGGGAAAACAGGACTCTGTCGTTCCGTTGGCGGTCTGTTTTCTTTTGATGAGCTTTTTGACGGGGATTGCATTTCGCATCGACCGAGCTCTCAATAATGAGAGCTCGTCTGAATAGGTTATCGGGAATAGATCTCTCGTTGATTGAAAAAGAACGCGATCTCTTTGTCGGCGTTTTCCTGGGAATCTGATCCGTGCACAGCGTTACTCTGTATGCTTTTAGCAAAACGATAGCGGATGGTTCCCGGCCGCGCGTTCTGTGGATTTGTTTCTCCCATTAGCTGGCGGTTCTTCACAACGGCATTATCTCCTTTAAGGACGATCACAACAACCGGCCCCTCGTTCATGAAGCTGGTCAGTTGATCGTAAAAGGGCCTGTCCTTGTGAACAGCGTAAAATTCCATCGCGTCTTTTTTAGACAGATGAACCATTTTCATCGCAGCGATCTGTAGATCGTTGCTTTCAAATGTTTGGATGATCTCTCCGATGTGGCCGCTTTGTACGGCATCAGGTTTGATGATTGAGAGGGTTTGTTCGACTTTTGCGCTCAGCGGGGCGATGAAAATCAATGATGACAGGATGAGCTTCTTCAGCATGATAGTATTCCTTGTTGAGGGGTGACATTTGTATGAATATAGTTCTCAAAGAGTTGTGTGCCGCATTCCGACAATACGGATTCGGGATGGAACTGCACGCCTTCGATGGGAAAATGTTTGTGAGACAGCCCCATGACCTCTCCTTTCTCCGATTCAGCGGTGACCTCAAGGCATGGGGGAAGGCGGGTGCGGTCAACGACAAGGGAGTGGTAGCGGGTAGCGAGAAATCCTTGTGGTAAATTGTTAAATGCTCCAGTACTTTTGTGGAAAATGCGGTCTGTTTTCCCATGCATCGGTCCGAGGGGGGATTGGACCACTTGTCCGCCGAACAGCTCGGCGATCAGCTGCATGCCCAGGCATATTCCAAGAATTGGGATTTTCCCCATAGATTCTTTAATGAGAGCACTTGAGATGCCGCTGTCTTTAGGGGTGCCGGGGCCCGGCCCTATCACGAGATAATCGGGATTAAGGGCCAGGTATTCTTTGAGAGTTAATTTGTTGTTCCGTTTCACGATCACTTCGATATCCAGTTTCTGGATCGCCTGCACAATATTGAATGTGAAGGAGTCGAAATTATCGATCAGAAGCAACATGGAGGACTACCTCGTCCTTTCGCAGATTTCTTCAGGAGAAAAGAAGAAGCTGATCTCGGTTGCTGCAGTTTCAGCCCCGTCGGAACCGTGCACGACATTTTCATCGATCGTTTTAGCGAAATCAGCGCGGATCGTTCCCGGGCTTGCCTCTTCCGGGTTCGTCGCTCCCATGATCTCTCGGTTTTTCATGATCGCGCCTTCTCCTTCGAGAACCATGACCATCACAGGTCCTGAAGTCATAAATGAAACGAGATCGTTGAAAAATGGTCGTTCTTTGTGGACTGCGTAAAAGCCTTGAGCTTGTTCTTCCCTGAGGTGCATCATTTTTGCGGCGACGATTTTCAGTCCGCCTTTTTCCAGTTTGGAGATCACTTCTCCAATAACATTTTTTCCAATTCCGTCAGGTTTAATAATTGAAAGCGTTCTCTCTGTGACCATTTGATCAATATCTCCTTTAAAAGATTAATTTTGATTTATTTACTGTAAGTGGAATTTAAGAACCTGTCTCATTAAAAAGATTTATCCAGATTTGGATGGATTTTTTTCTGGGGGAGAAAATCGAGACGAAGACAATATTTGATATTATAGGCAAGGCTCGATTTCTCTTTACCAGGAAAAAAGGCGCCAAATATGGTTAAAAAATTTTAATGAGATAGGTTCAAAGAATAAATTCTAGCCTATTTCCCTATTTTTAGCAACATTGCGGAATTTAAAGCGTTCGTGTATTTTATATACCAAAACATACGAAAAAATCGGAAATTTTGCGCCTCTAAGGAACACTCTCCGAATTAACCCTGAATGTGTGATCAATGAAACTTCCTTTATCCTGGATTCTTGAAATTATCGACCTGAACCTGCCTCCACATAAGATTGCGGATATGTTAACGATGGCCGGACTTGAAGTGGACGGCTATGCACCGCTGCCCCTCCCTTTTGAAAATGTCGTCGTTGGTGAAGTCCTTCGCACGGAAAAACATCCTGACGCTGAGAAGCTGTGTGTTGCGACCGTCTCTGATGGCGAGCAAGAGTTCCAGGTGGTTTGCGGAGCCTCGAACTGCCGCCCCGGTTTAAAAACCGCTTTCGCCAAAGTCGGCTCTGTGTTGGAAGACGAAGAGGGAAAAACCTTCAAAATCAAAAAAACGAAGTTAAGAGGCGTCGAGTCTTTTGGAATGCTATGCGCTGAAGATGAACTGGGGCTGGGCGGCAATGGGAGCGGTATCATGGAATTTGCCGATCACATCAAGACCGGTGCAGATATCGCCGAGATTTATGGGGACACTATTTTTGATATTTCGCTAACTCCTAACCTGGGGCACTGCGCTAATGTGATCGGTGTCGCAAGAGAGTTAGCGGCAATGACGGGAAAGCAGCTGAAACATCCCGCTGTCGAACTTCAGGAGGATGCAGGGCCTGTTGAAGATGCGGCTGCAGTTCAGATTAACGATTATACAAAATGCCCGCGTTATGCCTGCAGAGTGATTAAGGGAGTGAAGGTCGGTCCGTCTCCGGAGTGGCTGCAGAAGAAGTTGATCGCCTGTGATCAAAGGCCCGTAAACAATGTCGTCGATGCAACCAACTATGTATTGATGGAGATGGGGCATCCGCTTCACGCGTTCGATTATGACTTGTTGGAAGAAGGGAGGATTGTTGTTCGTACGGCAAATGAAGGGGAAACCTTCATCACTTTGGATGAAAAGGAGCGCAAGCTAACTGCTGACGACCTGCTCATTTGCGATGGGAAAAAGCCTGTCGCAATTGCCGGAGTAATGGGTGGTCTCAATTCTGAAGTTCACGATGGGACCGTCAATGTCCTGTTAGAGTCCGCCTATTTCGAGGCGACAGGGATTCGGAGAACCAGTAAGAGACTTGGACTGCAGACTGAAGCATCCCGCCGTTTTGAACGTGGCTCCGATCCCAATCAAGTCTTGTTGGCGCTGGACAGAGCGTCAGCCCTGATCCAGGAAATTTCCGGAGGCGGGATCTGCAGGGGAGTGATTGATGTTAAAGAGCGAGAGTTCCCTGAAAAAGTGGTCCAGTGCAGGTTGCCGCGCGTGAATGCCGTTTTAGGCACAAAGCTCGGGATGAGCGAAGTGGAAAATATCTTTACCCTTCTTGGATTCGGAGTTGATTGGGATGGTAAAGAGATCTTTTCCGTGACAATTCCTACATATCGGGTGGACATCAATATTGAAGTGGACCTCATAGAAGAGGTTGCCAGAATTTACGGTTTTGATAACATTCCCAAACCTCCTGCCCGGCTGACCAGTTCAACGATGCCTCACGCGCCGATCTTTCTCTTTGAAAAAGAGATCCGCAGACGGTTAATGGCTGAGGGACTGCAGGAGTTATTGACATGCGATCTGATCGGCCCTTCGATGCTGGAGGCGATGGAAGGCCCTGTGATGGATCCCGAAAATGTGGTCAAAGTCCTCAACCCGGTATCGATCGAGCAATCTGTCTTGCGGACATCGCTTCTTCCCGGCCTTTTGCAAGTGGCAAAGCACAACTACGATAATGAATGCCGCAACATCAGTGGATTTGAGATCGGCAGGATCCATTTCAAAGAAGGGGATCAATATAAAGAACAATCAATGGCAGCAGTGTTATTGATGGGGAAACGCCATCCTGGTCATTGGGAAAGAAAAAACGATGAAGTAGACTTTTTTGATTTGAAAGGGATGATCGAATCTCTTCTAGTTGAAACGGGTGTTGCAGGTTATGAAGTTCAAAACAGGGAATTGCATTTCTTCCACCCGGGGAGACAATGCTCCGTTCACATCGGAGGGCAGGAAATTGGATCGCTCGGGGAGATTCATCCCGCTATTCTGAGGCGATTGGACTTGCCGGCCAGGATCTATTATGCCGAGATCGATCTGCACCTCCTCTATCAACTGAGAAATAACCAATATCAGTATCAGCCAATCCCTGCCTATCCAGCTTCTGACAGGGATTTGACAATAACGATGGAAGAAAATGCGCCTGTTCAGGAGATATTTGATGCTGTCTCGTCAGTTAAGTCCCGTCTGTTGGAGAATGTCTCGTTAATCGATATCTATCGAGGAGATAATATTGGAGCGGGCAAGAAAAACGTAACATTAAGATTTATCTATAGAAATGTGAAAAAAACAGTTTCACAGGAAGCTGTCGACGCGGAACATACGCGGATCACGACACAAATCGAGTCACGCATATAGGAGGTAATCATGCGTAAGGTGGTATTAATCGGGTTGTCATTGGGGATTGCTGCATCGCTTTCGAGCTGCGCAAGACGTTCATGTGAAGAAGTTTGCCAGCCTGAACAGGATGCTTTAGCTCAAACCTATATTCATAAATATGGGATGGAGGTTCCACAGAAAGAGTGGAAAAACCGCGGACAGAACGGCCGGGTCGTTTCAACGCTGAAGTCAGGCGTTGTTGTGACAAAGAACTATAAAGAAGGGTTTCTTGATGGTGAAACGACCTATACTTTTCCGCACAGCGGCGCTATTCAAAAAGTTGAAATGTATAATCAAGGACGGTTGGTCCAGGAAAGGGAAAACTACTCGACTGGCATGAAGAAAAAACAGGTTACCTACGAATCACCCACTCAGAAAAGAGTTTCAGTCTGGTATGACAACAGCTCTCCCCATTATAACGAAGAGTATGAAGGAAACAAGCTGATCGAAGGGGAGTATTTCACCATGTATCAGCAGCTGGAAGCCAGAGTGGACCAGGGAAATGGCCGCAGGATCAACAGGGACCAGTACGGTGTGATGCAGTCAGAGGATAAGATTCAGCATGGTGAACTTGTCTTGCGCACACATTTTTACCCAAACGGCGCTCCAAAAGAAGTCGTTCCCTATCAGAACGGTGTCGTCAATGGGCAGAGAAAAACTTTTCTTCCAGGCGGCGAGCCGCAGACAGTTGAAACCTGGGACAATGACAGAAGGGAAGGGACTACTGTCGTCTTCCAAAATGGGGAAAAAATTGCAGAGGTTCCGTATTACAATGGACTGAAGCATGGTGTCGAACAGAGATACCGCGATGGACAGTTCCTTGTTGAAGAGGTCACCTGGAGAAATGGGCAAAAGCATGGCCCTTGCTACCGTACCGTTGGCGAGACCACCATTGTAGAGTATTACATGAATGGTCGTAAGGTTCCTCGCGTCGAGTACGATAGACAAATGAACCACTTGATCAGGTAATTCATTTGGGACTCTCCATTACTGGGGAGTCCCACATATTCCAATTCTCGCTGATAAGCTCCCCGAATTCTCCACTTGCCGGATCAATTGCATATTTCTTTTCCATCACAATATGATCATTTGCGTCGAATAAGACGACACCGTCGAAGTCATACCCAAATTCCTTGTAATAGATGACCTGTCTGGATACAGGGACTTGATGGATGGAACTAGTCCGGCATTCGGTGCATTTTCCCTTGGTAAACGTGTACTCTTCAATCAGTACGGACCGGTCATCGTGATTACGAATCAGACAGCGGACTGAATTACCGTCGTCGATATTTTCTTTTTGCCAGGATCCCTGGTTGAGCGTTTTCAAAGATCTAAAATCAAACAGATGAGAATCATAGACTGTGCGTGCAAACTTGCCATTGATGTAATGCTCAATGGAGATCCATTTTCGATAGGGATCGGAAACGATCTTGTAACTCGGGCCATCTAGAGAATCGAGTTTTAAAGTCCCATTGGGAACTCCGTCTTTCCAGAAATAATCCAAATAGTGATTTGTCATAAATATAGTCTCCTTGGCACGGAAAAAGCATAGTCTCTTCTAAAGTTTATTTGGAGGTACATTTCATGGAAAGCGTGAATTTAAAAGAGAAGCTGGCAAAGCTAGAGTTTCTACATAATGACTTAATGGCGGAATACAACGAAATCGACCAGGTCTTAATGGCAGTGGGGTTTCCTCGCGGACTGGCATCGCTGAAAGACGTTGCTGGAGACTTAATGAACAAGCAAATACAAGAGTCTCAGTTAGATAATACCCCCTGATCGAAATTAACTCAACGTTCATCTAATCTTAATCTAACGTTAATATTTTGATGGTCTACTGTTAGGCAGTTCTTATTTTGAAGACCATGATCAGTGTTAATCTAGATGATTTAAGCGAAGATTAGATTCTCAAGGTTGATTGATCATCAAAAAAGCATTCTATTCCCGTAAAGCTTCCCTCAGAAATAACGGTTAAAGTTGTTTCTGAGGGAGTTTTTTTTATGAACTTATCCCGAAATTCAAATTTGGCATCATTTTTGCATTCTTACTGAAAAAAGTAATAATGGAGGTTTAGCCATGGACGAGCAAGAGATGAGAAAGAAAATTGCATACCTTGAATTTGTCAATGATCAGCTGATTTCAGAAATGGAAGAGATCGATGAGATGATGCGTTGCATCGGGTTTGCCGATGGCCTTGACACGGTGAAAGAGACGGCTTGGAACCTTTATGAAAGATACTCTGAAGAAAGTACAGAAGAGTAGTTTGCTTTGCAATCATCCTTTGGTTATAATAGTACCCTTTAAAAGGGTTTTTCATGGGACAAAAACTAAAAATGTGGGATGCCTGCTCAAGCTGGTCGGAAGCCGAACATGAGTGGGATGCCGGCTCGGAAAAACTCAAAGAGGCTTATCCGATCAAGTCATTGGCAAAGCTTCCTCAGATGCCCGGGATCACAGAGGAAACAGCCAAAAATCTCAAGTGGAAAAGCTTGAAGTGGATCTTGACCAAAGATCACAAGAGTGAAGTTCGCAAAGGGTTTTTGAAGCATCCCATGAAATACGGCCTTGGCTATCTCAAATCCGTGATCAGCCGGGATTCTTTTACTCGGGACCGGGACTTTTTTCTTTATGGGGTCGATTCGGTTTCCTCTTTTGAAAAGCTTCTGTGCAAAGATGACACATTGCTTGTCCTCGGTTTTTCCTATTGTCATAAGCCGTTTGAGTGTCCGTCAGGAAGGTTTACAGACGCCTGTATGCATGATCCTGAACATCCTGTTTGCCGCCAATGTTTCATCGGTAAAGCGATCAATGCGGCTCCGGAAAGGAATGTCGTTCCACTCTCAATACCTACAGTTCACTACATTGGCGGAAAAATTTTCGAAATTGTGCATCAGAATCCTGATAAACGGGTGATTTTTTTGATTACGGCCTGTGAGATGACTCTCAAGATGTTTGGCGACCTTGGAAATATGGTTGGCATTCAAGGGATCGGAGTGCGTTTGGATGGAAGGATTTGCAATACGATGCGCGCGTTCGAACTTTCTGAAAACGGGATAAAGCCTGGCCTGACTGTCGTGACTGACGAGACGCAAAAGCGCATTCTTGATCT
>CAZWOB010000056.1:0-12970 GCA_964635295.1 uncultured bacterium | reverse complement strand
GGTTTTCAGACAAGGAGGCGTCCGGAATTTCTATCAGACATGGTCGGCGCCGAAGCAGTTCAACTCGAATGAGTTGGACGATGCAGGCGGGTAGAAATTCAGTGGCAAGCCGACGAAGTATGAAACTTAATTTTGAAACATGATCGGTATAAATCGTCTTAAAACCCTAATGTTCTTCTTATAAACAGAATCGGCTTCCTAAATAGGTAGTAAATAAAAGAGACCTTCTCCCCATACATGATTGCCACACCCTTCTGACCGATCCTGACATCCTCTGGAGGTGTGACCCAGCTTGCTTCCGCTTCAAAGGATACAATATTTTCATTATTGATCTGACTGATCGTTGATACATAATCCAAGGTCGCCTCGTAACTCGTATTGGGGCTGGCATTCAAGACAATTTTAATCGGATATTGACTTTCCAAGTTAATGTTGTCGCCCTCAGCAACCCAAATTAACACTTTCGTATCCTCCTGCTGGTCCAATGTCATAATTTTCTCTCCGATAGCAACCGGCCTCCCTTTCCACTCTTCAGGGCTGTCGATTGAAACTAATCCATCAGCCGGGGACTCAATTGTTGACAAGTCATATTGATGCTGAACGAAATTCAATTTTGCATGGGCCTGGTCGCTTTTTGCCAAAAAGACTTTATACTCAGCAAGTTTGTCTTCATCATCATAACCTTGTGTCTGGATCCGATTTATCTCAGCATCGCGCAGTTCCACTTCTTTCTTTGCAAGCTCCAAATCCTGTAAAAGATAACTGTCCTCAAATGTGACAAGAAGGTCTCCTTGCTTTACTTCTTGTCCTGGCAAGACCTCGATCTCCTTGATCACCCCCTCCAAAGGTGCTGCGATGATCACCGGGCTTTTAGAAACCACCTCGCAAGTAGAGACGATGCGCAACGGCACCTCGAAAAAATTTCCTGCCAAAAATAAAGCGAATGCAGCTCCTAAAACAGCTAAACGCCTTTTCTGTTTGCCTATTTTTACCTGTTTTTTTGTGAACTTATCCAACGCGGCCGCATATCCAGGCATTAAGAAATTCATGAAAATATCAATTTCTTCACTATCCTGGGCATCTTTCTCTTTTTTACCAAGATATGTGATAACCAATCCATTCAACAGCTTTTCCTGTGTATAGATCGGCAACCAATAATAACGCGCCTGCTCGGTTCCTGTAACGACCTTCCATTCTTTCTGATGGTCGGGAAACATTTCTCTGGTTAATTCGCAAGGGGCATTTCTACTCCGGATATCGTTGACAATTCTTTCCCACGCGCTCATCATCTCGGTATCCTGGTCAAAATCGACAAAACCCGACACTCCTGAAAGATTGGGTTTACCCTCTACCAAGTCCCAGAGGAACGCCCTGTCATATGACAGTACATGCTTCGTCTCATTGAGAATGATAAAATGAAGCTTCTTGAGGGTATCACTCTCTATTGCTTTGACGATCAGGCGATTTGAAAAGATCAACCGCTTGACCGAACGTGGCAAGCTATCTTCGTTTTCCACTTTCACCCCCTGGTATGGCCCACCCCGTCATGCCCGAGTGAAGCTTATAATCATTGTTATCAATGGTAGCTTCCACTTTAAAGGTGCCGCTTGCAGGATCAATTACTCTTCCAATTCTTACAACCTCAGCCTCCACCGGATCTGCTAACTCATCAAACTTTATCGAGATGAGACTCCCCTTTTTTATTTGACCTCTGTACGCTGACGGGAACAAAATATTCGCAATCAGTTTCTCATCGCTAATAATCTCGATAAGCTCAGATCCGTTCGTGGCAAGCTCCCCTTCTTCCAGATAGATTTTCTTCACTTCACCTGAATAGGGCGCCAATATCACAGTATTTTCCAGGTTCAACTGAGCAAGATCAAGGTCCGCTTTAGCCACCTCCCGATTAGCTTCCGCTTCTATCACTTCCGCTTGAGAAACGATATTCTTATCAAATAATCGTTTTTTGTTCTCAAAAACCGCTGAGTTCTTTTTGTGCAGCGCCTGCGCTTTCATAAACTGAATAGAGTAGTCCCTGTTATCCAGCTCGATCAACACATCCCCTTTCTCAAAATGGTCTCCAAGGCGCTTATGGATGATAGCGACAGGGCTGCGTACTTCGGAGGAGATCACTGTATTTTTGTAGGCCTCCAATACGGCCAACCCCCCTTTTTGCCTGGAGGGCGACCCCGCTTCTATTTCCTTCGCTGAAAATCTCAGCGTCTCCGGCACTGCCCCAAAAAGAAAAGTTGAGGTCATCACAACTTCTAAAAGGAACAAATAAAGGACTATTTTCTTTTTCATCTTATCATCTCTATTTCATCGAATTCATCAATTTCTTGAAAACTGCCTAAGTGTTGGATGTATCCAGGTAAACCAATCGCATTGCTTAGCTGTTCCATTGCCACCCGAAGTTCAGCTCCTGATTTGAACCAGGCAATCCTCGCCAATATCGCTTGAAATTCATCATCGATCAACTCTGCCTGATTGATTTCGCCATGCTCGTAGAGCCGTTTTGAAGTATGCACAAGTTTCTGATTTGCCTCATGCCACTGCTCGGCGATCTCATACTGCTTTTGGAGGTCATAAATCATGTGATAGGCAAGATTCACCTGGGCAAGGACTGCAAACGATAGACTCAGCCTGCTTGTCCTTACCTGCTCAACTTTTCGCTGCGCAACACTCCGCGCTGCGGAGCGGGCAGGAAGATTCAACAAGTCCCATGTCGCTCTCAAACCAGCCCTTTTCCAGCTGTTGAAGAGTAAGAATCGATTTTGATCGGTAAACGTCCCTTCAAAAAACTCCACATTTGGAAACATGCGCAAAAATGCGATATACACCTCGTCGCGCATTTTATTTTCCTCGAAGTCGACGCTATATAACTCTGGCCTGTTCGCAAGAGCCATCTTCTCAAGCTGTTCCAAATTTGTTGGGAAGAAAATACCTTCCTCAAAGCTCTCCACTGCAATTTCAAAATCTTGATCGGGCAAAACCCCCATCAACTTTAATAGCTCGGATTTGGCTGTCTGATATTCTTTGGGATAGCCGGACAGGATCACCTCGTTTTCCAACAAATCCTGTATGATCTGATAACCAAGATAACTCGACAGTTCACCTTGATCGATCATCTCCTGGAGCCGCCCTCTCAACTTCTCGGACTGGCTGTAAAGCTCTTCTGAAACATCGATGACCATTTTTGCCAGTGCTGCCTTCCAGTATTGCTTTGTAATTTCCAATATGAGGTTTTGCCTGATCCTGCTGTATTGCATCTCTTCCATCAAAGTGGAATTGAGTTCTTGCCGGGTACGATAATAGGCGACTCCGAAATCGAGGATATTCCATGTGAATTCCAGATTGGCAAGCTCGATGTGCGTTTCAGACGAAATGCTCAGTGGGGCCGGAGGGATTCCCGGTTCCAATGATTCTGAAAATGAAGCCGTGTTTTTATCCCTTCCCCAATTATCGTAACTGGCGACAAGGCTGGGGAGCGTGTTTAACGACTGATGAAAAGTGGCCTCTTTTTGGACTTTGATTTCTTGTGCTTTAACGAGCAAGTCCAAGTTCCGACAAAGGGCGATCTCGATCATCCTGTCCAAAGTCAAAGGTTCAGGGCCAAGTTCAACGTTTCTTGCATCCAAACAGAAAAGGTCAGTCTCCATTTTAATGCAGCGGTCGATCGCCAAATGGGAAGGTCTTCGAATACACGATTGCTGGGCACACATAAGTAAAACAAGTAATACCGCGTTTAATGCAAATCTCATCGCTACATCCCACTCTCTCTAAGGACCAGACCATGAAGGGATTTTATCCATTCAAATAGTAAGGAACGCCATCCGACCGAGACTTCGATAAATCCTCGGTGCCCAAACCCAACCTCTTCTCCTTTCGCATCCAGGTTTACATCAATTGTATAAAAACTCTCAACCAAAGTCGCTTTCCCTTCACGAGTTGTCCTTTCCTCGGCAGTTGTCAACAGTTTTCCACCATATATCGATGCCATTTGCGGCTTGTCCAATAACATCTGCCTCGTTCCTTGGATCTGTGAAATCTCCCCCGTATAGCAATTGCGGTGACTGTTGAGACAGAACTCCGCATTTTGGCCCAGGGAGAGTGAATCAAGCTCTTTCTCGGGGACGAAACCGACCACTTTGATAGTTGTTTCATCGACTACTTGAAATAGAATCTCGCCTTTTTTCACTGGAAGTCCATTTTGCAGCCCGCGCTTCCAGTTTGAAACTTGACCGCTGACAGCTGCGACAATCCTCAGTTTTTCAATCTGTTCTTCGATACTGGCCAAGTTGATTCTTGCGGCCTCCAGCTCTTCTTGCTTGCTTCTGAAAAAATCCTGGATCTCTTCATTCAGACCTGCCATTTTCTTAGAAGCTTCCAATTCCCGCACCTTGCTGGCAGCCTCTAATCTTTCATATTCGAGCTTGGGAGAATAAAGCTGGATCAAGGGGTCTCCTTGATTGACTTGCTGTCCATTTTCAACATAAACCTGTTTAATCACCGAGCTTGTCGAGGCATAAACATTTTGCGAATTGACGGGCGCCGTGATCGCTTCGACAGTGATCGTCTTTGGCAACGGAAGGACAATGCCAAGTAAAATCACAATGATGAGAACATTGACCAGTCTGTACTGAATAGGATGGGCGAGGTGAAGGTTTTGTTTTTTGAAATGTTTGTATTCCTGTACCAGCGGGTAGACCAAATAGTTCCCGATAACGATCAAAGAGATGAGAACAGCCAACACCTTAGTCACGTGGGTGTAGATAAAGTAAACAATATACGAATAGACAACGAAGCGATAGAACCAGGTGAATAAACCGTAAATGAACATGCCGTTCAGTGTGCGGGAAGTCAGCGCAGGTTCGGGATTCTCCATGTCGTATCCTAGCAATCCATGGATGATCTTCCAACGGGTCACAGCCATCCCACGCATCTGCAGGTTATCGATCCCCCAGATATCGGACAGGAGGAGATAACCGTCAAATTTGATCGCCGGATTGAGGTTGATGAAAAGAGACGTGATCCATGTCGCAGATGAAACCAGGAAAAATGCGCTCTTCAAAAGTCCGGGCTCAGTAACTGCCCAGGCAAAAGTGGTAATTCCCGCCATGATCAGCTCAGAAGCGACTCCGGCAGAGGTGATAGCGATACGCTGTTTGCGGCTCCACAATTTCCAGCTATTGGTGATATCCGTGTAGAGCATCGGCCAGATCACGATAAATAAAAGCCCCATTGTCGGGACATTGACGCCATAACGCGCAGCCGTATAGGCATGAGAAAACTCATGGATCGTTTTGACGATAAAAATCGTCGTAATGTAAGCGATCAGCCCTTCAAAATTGAAAAAATAGGAAAAGGTCGAGAAATAGCGCTCGAGGTTTACGAAAACCATTGCTATTCCCATAACACTGAGAACCGCATACAAGATCAAGGCAGGTTTAGAAACAAGAAAAAGGACGTAGGGTAGGGTTTTGGCCAAAAACCGATCCGGCTTGAACAGCGGAATTCGAATAAATAAATTTGTCAGAAAGCTCAAGGACGATTTCCGGGTAGCCTCCCACTCTCCGTAGAGTTGTTCCCCTGTCTTTTCCTCTTTCAAGAGGTTATGCATCTTCGCCTGCTTGAAAAAACTCACAATCTCTTCCTGGGTCACCTTGCAAGTGGTCCGAGAATTGATCTTGTCGGCAAGCGCTTCAACAGTCATCCCTGGAATGTGGTATTGCAAAACTAACGATTCAGGCCAGGAAATCTTCCAATAATCCCCTTTGATCGGATCATGGACTGTATACGTAGGCGAACCATCATCTGCATGGGGACCGACATAAAGCTTGATGTCGCTGCGGAACCCTGGAAGTACTTCGTCTTCTTCTACAACTTTTACCATTGTCACTTTGTTTCCATTGTCCACGAGCCGTTCCAACCAGTTGGAGCTTTCTTTCCATGCTCTTGGAATCTATTCTGATAAAAATGGAGGAGCCCGTCTTCAGGATACTTCACCAACAGGTCCTGGACTATCCGGTCAGCCTCTTCCCAATTACCTTTAATGTATAATTCCAACATCTGTTCAAACAGCGCTTGATCTTCTGCAGAAAATCTCTTTACCGGTTGCAGCTCGAATACTTTGATCGCTACACTCTTCCCTTTGACCTTTACCCTGTCCAATAAAAGGAATTTGAGCTCATCCTCCACCTGCTTTTGCACATCTTCACTGACCACAATGTCAACATGGTAGTATTTACATAGAGACTCTAAACGGGATGCGAGGTTGACATTATCGCCGATCACTGTGTAATTGAGCTTGTCACTGGACCCCAGGTTCCCAACAATCATTTCTCCAACGTGCAGCCCGATCCGCATCTCAAGCAATGGCAGATCATACTTTTTCATTTTATCATTGTGCTCTTTCAATGCATTCTGCATCGCAAGCGCGCATTCGCATGCTTTTAATGTATATGACCGCACATCCAGCTTTCCTCCAGGAGCTCCCCAAAAGGCCATGATCGAATCGCCTATATATTTATCCACAGTCCCATCATGACTGTGAATAGCGTTTGTCATGCACTCGAGATACCCGGAAAGGTATTCCATTAAAAGACTGGGTGACATCGTTTCAGAAACTGTTGTAAAATTTTTAAAATCCAAAAACATGACAGGCAGGACCCGAGTCGATCCACCGGGTTGCGCGATTAATTTCTGCTTCAACAATTTCTTGACCAAATTCGTCGGCATATATTTGCTGAACGATCCAAGGGCTGCATCCATCGACTCCACTGATTTGCTCAGCCTGCGTATCTCTACGATGTTCGAATGAGGAACGCCACCTTGGCCCAATTCAAGACGGGCAAGCTTTTTTGCTTTCGCAGCTAAAATATTGATCGGCCTGGAAATTTTACCGGAAGCGTAAACAGCCAATAATATCGAAATGATTGTCGCAGCGCTCATCACAGACCAGTATAGCAGGATCAGCCTTCTCAAAGGCTTCGTGATCTCAGAATAATCCACGATGTGGCCGATTGTCCAGTTTGCCCCTTCCAAATCATCGACCGGCCGATAGGAAGCCAGGTAACTTTCTCCACCAAAAGTGGAGTGTTGCTCGGGGACCTTTTCCTTTTGAAACTTCTCATAAGTCGTGAGGAGTTTTGGGTCATCTGACAGATTCTTGTTCAAATGATTGCTTTCCCCGTTCTTGTCTTCGCTGCTTGAAAGGATCTTCCCATCTTTATCAATCAGATAGATCATTGATGATTGGTAGATTTTTTGTTTGCCAATGAAATCGACAAGGTCGTTTGTCTCAACATCAATTCCGAAAACGTAATCAAGCCCCGAATTACCATGCACCGACTGGGAATGGGTGATCCCATGCAGCTCCCTTTCCTGTTTGATCGCGAATTTATAGATTGACGACCAAACGGGATCGCGGTGCTGGATTGCCGATTGATACCAATCCCTTACCCTTGGATCATACTCCATTTCCTCAATCACAGTCTCATTAATGATCTCCCCATTAGGTTTCAGAAGGCGACGCGTGCGCATTTCCCGATCACCGTTCCTATCAAAATCTTCTTCGATATATTGACCGGGGTTTGATAAATCTTTTTTGATCTGGAAGAAACTGCCTGACGGTTTTGCGATATAGATCGAGTACATCGCAGGATTGGCTGAAATGATCCCCAAAAAGTACTTTCTCGTTTCTACTTTATCTTCAAAATCCAACAGGCCATTCCGATACAAATTATTAGTAGCTGCGGAGAAGTTAGAGTAAGGAGAAAGCAAGTTCGTCAGTTTTAAATTGACCGTTCGCGTAGAATTTGACAAAGCGCGCTCAGAGACATTGCGAATAAGGTCGTCAAAAGTGAAATAAGACAGAAAGAAAATCACCAGGCCAAAGGCCACAACAATAACTGAGAACAAGAAAGCAATACTTGTCTGCAGCGAGTATGACAGCTTACGTTTTTCTTCAACCATAGTATTCAGTAGATAGTCTTTGGACTCCTCACGTTAATTTAAATTAATATATAAAACAAGAAATTGAAATGAAATATTTTTTACTAGACACGATTTAAGGGATTGTGAGAATTTACGGATAACAAAACCGTAGCTTTTCAATGGAATTATTGTCGATTTATCTCAGCCAATCGCTCGCGAAAGAGATGGCGCTGAAGGAGATAGAGAACAACTTCGCTCGCTTGTTTCATTTGGAAAAGTCCCCATATCTGGACGCGGCGCTCTATCATGCGGCAATCGCCTTTACGATTTTGAGAAATTGCAGCACCCCTTACCACAACTCTGAACATACACTGAACGTACTCATCTGCGGCCTCTCTCTGCTAGAGGGAAAGCACCTGCTCATGGGACCGATCGATGAATCTGTATGGGCGAACGTCGTTGTTTCTTTGTGCTATCACGACATAGGTTATGCCAGAAACATCTGCAGTCAAGACAACGGCCCCTCTCAAGTGATCGCGTTTGACGGAGCAACAGTCGACATTCCGGAAAATGCCACCGACGCGTTCCTCACTCCCTATCACGTTGTTAGAAGCATGATCTTTGCAAAGGAAAAAGCCATTCACAATCAAGAACTTGACATTGATTTCATTTGTGAATGCATCGAAAAGACAACATTTGATGTCCATGAAGAACAGTCCGATGAGAACACTGCGAACATCTACCCCAAAATCGTTCAAACTGCCGACCTTGTCGGCCAAATGGGAGACCTTAATTACTTTAATACCCTCCCTCTTCTTTACTTTGAGATCAAAGAGAACGGTACCGCTGAACTTTTAAAAATCAATTCACCTAACGAATTGAGACAAAACTACCCCGATTTTTTCAAAAAGTCTGTGATCGAAAAAATCAGCCCTATCCTCCCGCTTCTTGAAGTGACCAAAAGAGGCGAGCTGTGGATCTCCAAGCTCAATTACAACCTCTTCAGCGAAGACAACAGGGTAAAAATATCAACTGAAACCCAGAAAATCATGGGTGACCTCATTTATACCCTCGGGACTTCTACTTCTGCAGTCGACGCCTATCACAACCTGTTAAAAATCATGTGCGAGCATTATTTTTTTCAGATCGGCCACATCTTCTTAGTTGATGAAAACAGCGGGAAATTAAAATCAGGGAAAATATGGTATAGCCACGATTCCGATACTGAAAGATTTATTAAATTCCAGGAAATGACTGAAAAAATGGTCATCGATAAAGGAAAAGGGCTTGCTGGAGAAGTGTTTGAAGAGCACGAACCTAAATGGATCGCTGATCTTTCTAAATTGAACAAAAAAGATTATCCCAGGGCGGAATTTTGTAAACAACTTCAACTGAAGTCAGCGATCGCCTTCCCCTTGACAGCGGGGGAAAAGGTGATCGGAGTCGTTGAGTTATTTTCTTCAAGGTTTGCTAAACCAACCGAAAGCGATCTCAATTTTATTGGATATCTGACCAAGTTTGTCGCGCGGATCAATGTAAGAGAGAGTGGATAAAGTGGACAGGAACCTTCGTGAAAAAGCTTTGAAAATGTTTGAGGAATACGTCTTGGAATACTGCCAGGATCAGTTTCATCTCAGTCATTTCAATTTAACCGACTTCGTCCATTATTTCTTCAAGAAGTACGGAAGCTACCTGCTCAACAACAACTCTTTGTATTTGAACTGGGAATACTCGTTCGCAACTTTTGAAATATTGAATGAAATTGTCTCAGGAGAATCGATCTTAAATCCAATTTCAGAGATCGATTGGGCGCAAATGTTCGCAGCTCTTTTTGTCTGTCACGCCGGAAGAACCCATGGATCCAACGGAAATGACCGGATCGAAAGTGCAGCGGTTCCCCATCCCAAAAGAGGGATCCATTACCAACGGATCGATTCGGACAATAATCTTTGGCAATTCATGGTTCCTCGCGCATTGTCGCTGGCAGAAGAGATCAGCAAAGAATTTCATCTCATCGACATATCAGCCGTCAAGAGCTTAATCCGTCATGCAGACCCTTTTCAACTGACAAGGTGTCAGGATAGGACGTTTGACATTTTGCGTTCCTCGGTTTTGATCCCCATGCTTTCAGACCCCCGCCTGAAATATAAATTCCTTCTCTTTTATCGTGATCTTGAAGAAGGAGGGGTTTTGAAAAAACTCAAGATCTCCGATCCGAGCCAGTTAAGAACGTTTATTACCGAAGAGTTTTGGGATACCTCCTATCTCCAGATCTTTCATGGGCTGCAGGCCTTGGAAAAAACATCGCGTGGAAAGAACTTTCTATCTTATTTGTACGCTAACGTCGTTCCCAACGAGAAAATCAGGCAAATGATGTTCAAAAAAGGGATATAGCTCTAAAACGGTTCATCCGGAGAGTGAGCATTTCGACACAGGAAAATTACACGATAGGTAGTTGCGTACATTTCCATAAACATTCTCGATGATCGCATTTTATTCCATTTGCCGTGATACGCTTTTTGACGCAAATCTCCTACTCTCTGGAGTATGCAATGGTCTCAGCATTGAATTCGATCATTCTTACTGCGTAACGATACGAACGATCGAACGATATGAAATTAGAGTGGATATATCGTTACTATCGTTATATCGTTGGTATCGTTAAGTTGTCTTTCGACCAATGACAATGTGAAGCCCAACTCTCTCATTTGGAGCTGAATAATCTTGCCAGCGAATAGGGTATTGAACCACTAATCCATACCCTTATCTTTATTAAATTATATCTTTATAATTGTTTTTTAATTTAAATTAATTAACTAAAAATAATGAATATAGACCCAATTCAAACTAATCAATTAGATTTATATCGCGAAGAAGATTTCGAACAATTCGATGACCTTGAGATAACAATCAAATTAGTGTTCGCAGTCACGATCATCTTTTATCTGGGAATTGCAATTGCTCAATGCAAAAGAAGGATATCCAGCAGTATCGTTGAAATTTTAAACCAATCTCCAGTACTAACCCCTGAACAGTTTCTCTCGTATTCCACAAATTTGGAACAATTCCCGTATAAAGTGATAGTCAAGGGGAATATCAATGCCAACCAGAAATATTTGTATACCTTTCCAAAAATCCTTCAGATTCATGGAAATGTGGATTTTGATCATTGCTCCTTTAGGTATAACGGTTCTATATCTCTTATCGTTCATGGAAGATTGAGGTTTAGCAACACATATTTTGATACCGATTTTCAGATTAAGAAGATGAAAATTCTTGGCGATTTAGACATTGTAAAAAGTGATTTAGAAAAACCATCCGAAATAATTAACGTTCACGGCCATTTGTTAGTCCGCAAATGCAGAAGTATAACCAAACTCTGTCAAAAACTGTTGGTTGGGGGTTATGTAGGCATTACCACATGCGATCGTTTTGATACTTTTCCTACCTGCTTTAACGCAGGTGAAAATATTTCATTATATAACTGTCGTTCATTGACAAGTCTGCCTTCGTGGATTACTGAACTTGGACCGCGAAGTGATGGAGGGGTCCGCCATATTGATCTTTCTTACACAGGCCTTTCTGAAGAAGTTCAAGAAAGACTGCGAACTTCAGATCATCCGGGAATCCAGTTTTCGTATTCCCATCGCGCGGCAGAAACCTCACGAGAATTCACAAGCATAGAAGAGGGACTCCGGTTCTGGGCCGATAAAGCGAAAATGAGAGATACGCCACAAATAACAATTGAAAATCATTTGGACCAAGTCCTTCTATTCCTGAGCCGCTTGATGAACACAGCGGAATACAACAACTTAAAAACCCGAGAATTCTTAGCGGTGCGAATTCTGGAGGTGTTCGCGAAGATGAGTCAGGATCATGAAATGAAAGACAGGGCCGTTGATTGTATGTTCCATGGATTAGCCACTTGTGACGACCGCATCATCACGACACTGGATGAGATCGAACTGATGCTGCGCGTACAAGAATTGGAAGAAAGAAATCTTCCTGAAGAAGAACTAAGGGAATTGGGACGAAGCTTCTTGTTGCTCGAGATGATCAATATAAAAGCGGCTGAACATGTTAAAACACTTACCTTTGTTGACGAATTGGAGGTCTATCTTGCTTTCCAAATCGCTCTGAAAGAGCGTTTCGAACTTCCAATCAACACCAGCAATATGATCTTCCGCAATTGCGCGCAGATTTCGGATGAAGAGCTCGAGAAAGTCGGAGATGCGATCGAAGAGGCATGTACAGAAGAGAAGCTTGAATCCTATTTGGAAACATGGGGACCATGGATGAAATTGCAGAAAAGAAATTCCTTTCCCTTATATCATTCACTTCCAGAGATTTCAGGAGCTCCTTCAGGACTGCTCACTTGCGTGATCACTCAAGAAGAGCCCAGTCAACCCGTCATCTACCAAGGAAATCTCTACGACTACGAGGCGTTAAAAAATTGGTATCTGGAAAGTGGCAAGAATCCCATGAATCCTAGCGAACCAATCGATCTTTCGCTGATCATGAGATTAGGGCGATCCTGATTGAACAAACTCCACTTCAGAAATAGCTTCCAACGGTATTTCTCCGTCATATAGGTGGTAGTAGCGATTCGATCCTCCCGGATTTGTTTCGTAAACCAATCGACCGATCAGTTGATCTGTCTCTATTTTTAAGAGATAGTAGTCGGAATCGCTCCAAAATTTATCTGTCACGTGGGAGACTTGATCCTCTTTCGCTAGATGGATAAAAGGATCATGATGCGAAGGCAACACTAATTTTCCCACCTCTGAACTTTTTTCCCATACCTCTGGTGAGACGATGATATACAAATACTTAGGGACATTCATATCTGCTTCTGATTTATTTCCTGCCAAATACAATGCGGATATCGCCATCAAGATAATGGCACCAAAAACTGCAATTTTTACTCTCATCTAAAACGATGCCTGCAAAGTCTTTAAGTCATTTCTCGATATACCGGATTCAGATTTTCATTTCCAGAAAATCGGAAGATCTCCTATAACTTAGCCTTAAAGTC